>CALENB010000044.1 GCA_937910235.1 uncultured Myxococcales bacterium
CACCGCGGCCATGCCCGCCACGCGCGGCGCCTCGCCGAAGGCCGCAAAACCGCGGCCCGCGAGGCGCTGATGGGCGAGGCCAAAGAGCGCTTTGACCCGAGCGTTCTCGTGCCGAATGACCTTCTCGGCGCGTTTGCGATCGACCCCAGTCTGCGCCGCGATGTGGCGCAGCCAGCTCGCCGTGCCGTCCAACCCCATGGGCAGCCCAGCGCGAATCGGCGTGCGCCCCGCCTTCCGCAGCGCCCGCTCCGTCAGCTTCTGCGCCCACGGCAGCAGCACCACGTGCCGCGCGTGCGTGATCTGTTGCAGCGTCGCGTACGGCTCGCCGGCCAGCCAGACCGCCCGCGCCTCCAGGCCCAGCCCGTAGAGCAGCCGCCGCAGTTCCGCGATGGTTCCGGTGTGATCAGGCTCATAACGATCAAAGGGATAGCCAACAATCGCGATCTGATTGTTCACGGTTTCAGCCAGCGCCGGCCACGTCTGCCGGGCGAGGATCGTGGCCATCGCCGCGTCGTAGCCTTGCCAGAGATCGGCGTCGTAGTTGCGGGCGTCGACATGCACGACGTGCACGCCCGTCTTCTCCTCGAGCCGTGCGCACAGCCGGTCGAGCGGCTGCGCTTGCAGGGAGATTGGCGTGCTGGGATCGATCACCACCACCTGCGATTCACGACGACGTTGAAAAGCGATGATCTCGTCTTCGAGTTGTTGCGTGCTGCCTTGGATCAGATCTTCGTCAATAAACTGTGAATAACGCATGCGATTATGCGCGTCGGCGACACCGTCGTGGCCCACGAGGTGCGGCTGTGTCTTGACCTTGCAGCCGACGCTGGCGTGGCACATACACAGCGAATCGGGGATGGCGTGCGTGGCGAGGTACACCCCGAAAAACGGCGTGTGGCTCGAGGCGCGGATGACGAGGTCGTCAAGGGTCGTGGGAGGCTTCGGGCCGGCTTCGGTCATGTGTGTGGTTCACCAAGCGGCGGGGCTTTTGTGGTCGGTTGTGCGCCAGCGGTTGGTTGTCTGACGGCGGTGGGTTGTCTGCCAGCGATCGACAGCGCCGCGGCGTCGATGGTCTGCGACGAGGTGGGCACACCTTTGCCCAGCTGCAGCATCTCATCGCGTAGCTCGACGCCGCCCGCCGTCGTGATCTCCGCCTGAAAACGACCGTAGAAGTCGGACTTCAGCGCTGAGATGACGCACGCGACGTTGCGCGCGACCGCGTCAAACCCCAGGCCTAGCTCATGGTGCGGGAGCAACGGCAGCTGCACTTGCTCGAGCTGGTCTCGGAGAAATCGCGCCCCATACCACAGGTCAAACGCGCCCGGCGTCAGAAAATGGGCGAGCGCGCCGGGGTCTGGAAAGAGCACAAAGTGCGCTTCGATCCCGAGCTCTCCGAGCACAAGCGCGGTCCGGTCCCAGTTCTGCTCCGACTGGCTGCCCTGAATGAACAGCCGCGTCTCAAAACCGAGCTCGGTGAAGAACGCGAGCTCACCGAGCTCTTCGTGCGCGATGCGGCGCAGGTCGAAGCTGCGCACGGAGCCGATGTTATACGCCAGCCGCAGGGGGCGTTTGCCGGTGTGCTGGTCCGCCAACCGCATCGCCTCAGCCGCCGGGCCGCGATGCGGCGCCATCGCGGCCTCACAGCGCTCGCGCGACACGCCCAGCGCCGCGGCGATCCGCCGATAGAACACCTCACTCGCCGCCACGCCATACGGTAACGGCACCTCGATCGCCTGCATGCCGAGGTTGGCTGCGCACGCCTTGTCGAACGCCAGCAGCATGTTTGGACCCGGGTGCACGTTCCACGCCGCGTCTCCCACGGCGAGGAACTCGGCGAGATCCGCGTGGTCGTCGAGCACCACGCCGACCTCGACACCCATGGCGCCCAGCACGTCGCGCATCTCGGCGCGCTCGTCCGGTCGCAAGCCCATCCCGACGAGGTTGATGCGCATGAGACGCCCATCGGTGCGCGCTGGATCTGCGACGGCTGCGCGGGTGAGCGTGCAATACAGGTCGTCCACAACCTCCGCGGGGCTCTTGGGCTTGAGGCCGTGGGTCAGCTGCGCGACGGCGTCACAACCGAGCGTGCGGGCGGTCTTGCGGGTGACGTTCTTCACGTTGTCGCCGATCATCACGGTCGGGCACGTGGAGAGCACGATGAGCAGGCGCGGCGCGTAGGTCTCATGAATCAGGGTGATGGCTTCGCGCAGACGACGATTGCCCTGCCCGGTCACCAGCTCATCCTCCCGCATGTTCGTGCAGAGGAACTTGTAGTCGCGCTCGGCGTGGACGCGGTCGCGGCGCTTGGAGATGACGTTGCTGCAATCACGGTCGCTGTGGATGAGCACCATGAGGTCGCCCCGCATCTTGGCGAGCAGCTGCGTGCTGGCTTGGTAGGAGCAGCACTCCTGCGCCAGCAGGGCGCCCGGATACATGCGGTGGGGTCGAAATCGGGCCATGGGGATGCAGCTTGGCCTACGGGTTGGCTTGGTTCAAGGCGGCCGCGAGGGCGCGCACCAGGTCGGTCGCGGCGAAGGGCTTGGTGATGAAGGTGTCGAAGCCGTCGGTGTCGTGATCCGTGTAGCCGCTCATCCACACCGCGACGACGCCTGGTTCGAGGACCCGCAGCGCCGCCAGGGTCTCAGCGCTGCCCATGCCACCGGGGATCGTCATGTCGAGCAGCACCGCGTCGAAGGCATCTTTCGTGGCACGCGCCTGCTCAAATCGCTGCACTGCGGCGCTGCCGTCCGCGACCGTCACAACCAGATAGCCTGCGGCGCTCAACGCGCGCTTGACGACCGACCGAATCGCCGCCTGGTCGTCCATTACCAGCAGGCGCCTGCCCTCACCGCTTGCCATCGCGTCCCTGGTGGGCGACTTCGCCGTGGCCGCTTGAGTCGAACGCGGCAGCACCATCGTGATGCAGGCGCCGCCTTGGGGCAGGTTGTGCGCGGTCAACACGCCACCATGACCCGTGACGATACCGTGCGCCGACGCCAACCCCAGCCCTGTGCCGCCAGGCTTGGTTGTCACCCACGGATCGAAGACCCTGTGCAGCAGATCCGGCGGGATTCCAGGGCCAGAGTCCGTCACCGTGACGCGCACGGCGCCCTCCGACTCACTCTCGGTCGTCCCTCGCCACTCCGAGTCATTGCGCGCATCGACTCGCAGCGTCCCGGCGCCAGCCATCGCGTGAATCGCGTTCAGCACCAGGTTTTGCACGACCGTCTGGAGCTGAGTTTCGTCGCCCAACACTGGCCACAGACCGCTCTCGAGCCGTAAATCCAGCCCCACAGCGCTGCCTCGCAGGGAGAATCGTGCGCTGGTCTCGATCAGCGCACGCAGGTCGACCGGCCTACGGTCGGTCGGAGCCGCCTGCGCGAAGCTCATCAGCTCGCGCGTCAGCTTCGCCGCGCTCATGGCGACCTCTTCGGCCTCACGCAGCGCGAGGTTGCGGACCTCCGCGTCGGTCTCCTCGCGCGCCAACCCGAGGTTACAGACGATCCCCGTCAGCATATTGTTGAAATCATGCGCGATACCGCCAGACAGCGCGCTGAGGGCCGCCAACCTCTCGGCGTCGAGGCGTTCACGCTCCGCGCGCCGCTGCGGTCGCAGATCTCGCACCACGGCCATGACGCGCGCGCCGCCGGGCACCTGCCGCACCAGGGGTTGGAGTCTGACCTCCACGGGAAACTCGACCCCTTGCGCGTCACGACTGGTCCACTCCAGGGTCATCGGCGTGCCGCTCTCCAGCACCGCGCGCACCGCCCGCTTGGCCTGCTCGGACCCACCGGGACCCGCGCCGACGATCCGCTCCGTGTGATCGGACGTGCTGCTGGCCCCGTGGCTGGGTGCGTCGCCAGCTGCGTCGTCTAACGCGAGCAAAGTCCGGATGTTCTCGCTCATCTCGACGATGCGCCCATCCGCCGCGTGCAGCGCGATGTAGTCAGGGGAGGCGTCCCACACCGCCTGCAACAGCTCCGCCTGGGCGACCGTGTCCGCCACGGCGCGGAGTCTGCGGATGCCGGAGCTCAGCGTGTTGGCGATGCCCTCGATCAGCTCGCGCTCCTCATCGTCAAAGGCGCCCGGCTCGGCCGAATACACGTTCAACGCGCCGAGCACACCGGCGGCGTCACCGATGGGCGCCGCGAGCGAGGACTGGTAGCCCTGTCGTAGCGCTTGGGCGCGCCAAGGTGCGAATTTGGGGTCAGTGTTGATGTGCTGGCACGTCACAGACCGCTGTTCGCGGATCGCGGTGCCGGTCGGACCCTGGCCGCGCGGCGACTCATCCCAGGTGATCTGCGCCTCGTCGAGGTAAGGCGAAGCGGCGCCGGAGTGCGCCACCACTCGGACGGGGCGTCGCAGCGCGCGCGCGGTCGACTCATGCTCGGCGAAACCGACCCAGGCCAGGCGGTAGCCACAGATGCGCACCAGCGCGTCGCACGTAGCTTGAACGAGCGCGGTCTCATCCTCAGCGTGCACCATCAGCTCTGCGCACACCGAGAGCGTTCGCACGGCCCGTTGCAGATCCTGAACTGAGGGGTTGTTGTTTGGCATCGTCTCGCCCAGCGGGTTCGGCGTCGCGTTTGTGGGAAATGGCGTCAGCTCCGAGCGCTTCCAAGCCAACGACAGCCCGAGATCTACCACACTGCGCGTGATTTCGCGCCACCGACAAAGCGCATCACGGCGGGTGGAGCCAGACGCGGCGACGCGCGGTGACGGCGGCTCAGGGTTTGGCCCCGCACCACCACAGCAAGAAGTCTGCCGTTCGCCCAATGTCGGCGCAGCGTGGCGGCCGTGCCGGCCCTTGACGTCGCTGCACGACCGCGACGCCGCCCTCCAGACTCGCCAGCTCGCGTGAAAAGTCGGCGACTGAGCCGCCGGCGGCGCACAACCGCAACCCCGCCGCGTCGTAGCAGGGCGCGCCGAGAGGCCGATGCGTCGCCAGCGGAAACGCGCGTTGGTGCGGATCGCCGCGCACCAGCTCAACGAGCACGCAGTGGGGATCGCCGTCGACCTGCACGAGGGTGTCCACGCCCAGATACCGCCACGGCAGCAGCTGCTGGGCGACGCGATGGCAATCCGGTCCGAAGGCCATGTCGCTTTTGGATCCCTCCACCTGATTGGCAAACAGCGTCGACATCTGGGGGCCGCGCGCCAGCAGCAAGATGACGACGATCACGCCCATCGTGCCCTGGCGCGCGGGCAGGAGCCGCGCCACCCCGATAGCGAGCACCACCTGGGTCCACGCCAACACGAAGCCGAGATTCTGCGGCCGGAGATACACCTTCTGTGCCAGCAAGACGGCGAAGAGCAGCCACCCTGCGCCGAGCCACACGGCGGACGGGCACGCCCGCCACGCGCCTCGCAGGACCACCGCGAGGCCGATGAGCAGCGCCACGGTCAGCGCGATGGCCACCAGCTGCGAGAGCACGAAGGGCGGGCCGAGATCGACGACCATCAGGCGCAGCAGTTCGTCGAAGTGCCCGCCGCCCAGGCCAAGGGAGGGTGGCAGGTGCGGCGCGTCCGGAAAGCCCGAGATCGCGGCGCCTAAGCGGGCTCGCGCGGCGGCGAACTGCACGCCAGACAGCGCGAGCGGTAGCAGCGGCGCGGCGCCGAGCCCACCCCAGGCGAGCGCTTGCGGTAGCGCGCGTGCGTCGCGCCGCGTCCGCGTCGCCACCGACGCCGCGACGCCAGCGAGGGCCAAGGCTAGGGCGGCTGGGTAGTCGAGCCAGGCCGTCGTCGCACCGAGCAGCGCCAGCGCGGCGATGGGCCACCGCGAGGCACGGCGTGTCGCCCGCGACGCGTCGCCGCCGCCCGGCTCAAGAGGTCCACGCAGCAGGCGATCGGCGACGACGATCGCCGCCAGCACGGCGCAGGTCGTCATCGCGTACGGTTTGGCGAGGTCACTCAAGAAGACAGCGTGTGGCAGGCCGGCGAGCAACGCCGCCGCGACGAGCCCAGCCACCGGCCCGGCGCGTGTGCGGGCGAGCTGCCACACCAACCCGATGCTCGCTGTGCCAGCCAGCACGGAGGGCAGCCGCCACCACCACCGGGGCGCCGCATAGGCACCTGGCCACAGCCCCGTCCAACCCCGAAACACGGCGCGGGCCAGCGGCGGATGGTAGAGCGAGTCATCATCGCCACGAAACACCTGCAACCACGACGCGGCGTCCAAACTGGCGTGTTCATCGGGGTTTAGCGTGAAGACGGCGACAGAGACGAGGCGCAGCGCCAGCCCCGCCAAGACGATCCCGACGAGCGCCGCGAGGTGTTGGCGCGTCGCCGTCGGCGTGCGCGGGCCTTCTGGTGAGGGATGCGGCTGGGCGGCGCCGCGCCCTGCCCAGAGCAGCAAGGCGCCCAACCACAGCGACAGCCAGCCCAAGCTCACGTCGCGCACCGGCTGGCCCAGGATCCGCTCCAGTCGAACCGTGAGCCTCAAGTCCGGTGCGGGGCGCATGGCGTCGACCGCCGTCGCTGCGGACGCGTGCGGCGTGGGCGGCTGCCCGGCAGGTGCGAGCTCCTGACAGTCCAGCCCCGCTTCGAGGCCGCGCAACGTGTCCGCGAGGCCGATCACCGCGAGCGCCAAGGGTTCTGGCGTCGCCCTCCGACCGGTGGTGCGCAGGTCGAACCGCGCAGAGTGCGCCACAGCCGGCAACTGAGGCGCGCCGACGGGGCGGCACACCAGCTGCACGGCCTGCCCCGCGCCATCGGCTCCGACAAGCCACAACTCTACCACGCCGACGCTCTTTGCCTCGACGCGCGTGACACGCCACTCGCCGTGCCGGGCGCCGACCAGAGGTTGCAGCGCCACCACCGCGGCGTCGGCCCGCTGCGGCGCACCGCACCAAGCCACACAGCACCAGGCCGCCCACAAACTCAGCGCCAGCCACCGGCGCGGCGTGTGTGCGCGGATCGCAGATTTCGGCACAGGCAGGCGCATGAAGACCAAGGCGGAGGGTGGCGGGAGCCGACCTGTGGGGGTACACTCGACGGTGTTTCAGCACGCTACATGCCACGCGCGGCACGGGATGTCAGGAGAGCCACAGTTTGGATCCGCAGAACCCAGCAGACAGCCCGACCTCGGACGTCCCCGCCTCAAACGTGCACGCCTGCAACGGCGCGGCCGACGTCTGGCTGGTCGGCGCATCGCCGCTGACTGCCCGCATCGCAGCCGCGCTCCAGCGCGCTCAGATCGCGGCGAGCCAGCATGAGACCGCGCCGCCCGGCGTGGCGGTTGTCCTGATCGACTGCACGAGCGATGTTCAGCGCGATCTCTCCGGTTTCGCGCTCGCCTGCTGCGCCGTCCCCAACGCGGTCCACGTCGCCGTGTTGCCCGATGCGGCGCCGACGAGCGTCCTCGCCGCGTTCTCCGCCGGCGCAGCAGACTTCGTGGCCCTCAACCGCGATCCGACCCGCAGTGTCGACTTGGTGGCGCAGCACGTGCTCCTGATCCTGTCGCGGCTGGGACGCCATGGCTCGGGCGAGCCGGTCGCCCTTCCGATGATGCCGGACCCGGTGGTTGCGACCTCCGCGACGCCGGATCCAGGGCACGGTGGCGCGACGGGGCTGAGCTGCGCGGTGACCACACGCGGGCGGGTGCTGCGTTGGTCGCCGTCGATGGCGCCCTTCATCGCGAACGCAGCGCCTGGCGCGTCGTTCTTCGAGTTGGTGCACGCAGCAGACCGCCCCGCAGTGCGGAACGCGGCGTTGCTGCTCATGGCTGGTGAAGCCGCCGTCGACATCTCCGCGCGGATGCTGACAGGGGGCGCGCCGGTGCGATGGCATCTCGTGATGCACCCAGACGAAAAGCACTTCTTGGCGCTTGGGATCCTCGACAAGGGTGGGGGAGGGGTCCTCAAAACCGCAGCTGCAGGCCGACTCCCTGGCCGGTGAACGTCACGCGCAGCTGCGTACGTGAGCCCCGCTTGGCTGCGTAGCGGCTCGCGCGATGCCGCACGACCCAATAACCGGTCGCATAGCCCATGGCGCCGCCTGCGACGATATCCGACAAGTAGTGCCGGTGATTGATCACGTTGGTGAGCGCCGCGGCGCCCACGGCGAGATGGATCAAGGTGGACACCGCCCAATGCGGCCGCCAGTACGCTTCCGCCGCCCCGACCACGGCGTACAGGCTGGCGAAATGGCCCGACGGCGTCCCAGCGGGGTAGAGGCGCGGCGCCGCTGACGGCCCGAGCACTGAGCCGAGACCGTCGCCATCACCGGGACCCTCCCGGCCGATCAGGAACTTGAGCACGAGGTGCAGCACCTCGGCTACCGCGACGGACTCCATCACCAACGAGATACCCTCTGCCAGCGCGTCCTTGTGTTGCGCGTGAGCGACCCCCCATGTGACGACACCGCCCAACCCTAGCCCACCCAGCAAAATGGCCTGATTGGTGGGTCGCCAGAGGTCGGGCATCCACGGGTCCATCTTGCGGGCGATCCAGCGGTCGATCCGCACGTCGGGCGATGGACCTGCGGGCCACATCAACGCGATCGTCGCGCCGGTGACAGCAGCGAAGACCCCCCAATCCTTGAGCTGCCAGCGCGGAATGTTGGCCGGGATCGCGGCGAGGTCGAAGGCCACCCGCGGGCCGACCCATGTCGTCGGATAGCGCAGCTCGTCACCGAGCAAAATCCCAGGACTGCAGGGTTCTGGCATGGCCAGGGCCGCTGCGGAGGGCGCCGCTGCGGGCGTCGCGCTGTGTGCCCGCGCGGAGCAGGCCACAGGGCGTAGACTCCCCAGCATCAAGATGGCCGACCCCAGCGCCACGAGTCGAGCTGAGCTCCTGGTGTATGTACCTCTCACACAGCCATGGTACGCCGCAGAAATCGGACGGAAGCGTTTTCTTCTGCGCCGGAACCACGTCCTCGACCACCGCAAAATCAACCGATTCGCGCGCCCGACGGCCCTATACTTTTTTCAGGTGCTGCGGAGCGGACCAGTTTGAATTTGAGTTGAGAAAGGAAGCCCACGATGAACGTCTACCTCCTAGCGCTGGCTGTTGTTTTCCTCGTCGCCGCGATTCGGAACCATTGGGTCCTCCGCCGCGCAATCACGCCGATGCCACCGATCGCGCCGCCCGCGCTCTACCCGTCCGTGAGCGTCATCCGTCCGATTCGGGGGCTCGACGCGGGCGCCGAACACAACATCCGCGCCGCGCTCGACCACGGTTATCCGGGCGAGGTCGAGACGCTGTTTGTCTTTGACGACGCGACCGACCCCACCCTGCCCCTCGTGCGGGAAGCGCTGGCGCGGCTCCCTGTCGGTCAGGCGACGACGGCCCAGGTGCTGTTCTCGGGCTCCCCCACCCAGCGCCAGACCGGCAAACTACACGCCATGCTGGCCGGATTTGCGCGGGCCCGGCACGAGATCATCGTTTTTGCCGACTCCGACATCAGGCCCGGCCCACACGCGTTGAGCGCGCTGGTCGGCGCGCGTGGTCGCAGCCCCTTCATCATGGGCCAGCTCATGGCGCTGCGACGCTCGGCCATCGCTGCGATTGGCGGGCTTGAGAGTCTTGAGGGCGAGTTTGTGGACGACATGCACCTCGGAGAGCTCATCACAGGCCAAGGTCTGCGCAACCAGCTCTCGTGGCAGAGCGTGCCGATCATCCAAAATGGGTTGGATTTGCCGGGATTCTGGCGGCTCTACCGGCGCTGGATCGCGTTCTCGCAGAGCGGACTCCAGGCCGGACCGGGCTCCGTCAAGCGGCAGTCTATCTACCGCGGCACGCTCTTTGGCGCGAGCGTCGCCTTCGCGCTGGTCGCCGCCGCCTTGAGTGCTTGGCCGGCCGCGCTGGTCGGACTGGCAGCTGCGTCCACGATCGTCTGGAGCATCGGCGCGCTGCACATTCGCATGGGTGGCGCGCGGTTGCGACCCGCACACCGCCTCATGGCGCTGGCCATCTTGTTGCTCGCGCCGCTGGTCTACCTCGCGAACGGCCTCGACCACGACGTGGAGTGGCGGGGCCGGTCGTACCATCTCGACGACCACGCGCGGTTGGCGGTTCCACACAAGCGCGCGGTCTAGGTCGGCTGGTGCGTCGCGTGGCTAGAAATCGACCTGGAGACCAAGCCCTCGCGACGTAAAGGTCGGCCTGACACGCAGGACGCCGCCGCGTTCACTGCCAAGGTCGTTCTTGTAGTGACTTGAGCGATGCCGCACGCCCCAGTGGCCAGTCGCGTACCCCATCGCGGCGCCGGCGACGATGTCTGAGAGATAGTGGCGATGGTTGATCACGTGGGTCAGCGCGAGCGAACCGAGCACGAGATGACCGACCGCTGAAATGGCCCAGTGGGGCTCCAAGTACGCCTCTCCGGCCGCAAATACAGCATACAAGCTCGCGAAGTGGCCCGAGGGCGTGCCCGCCGGATAGAGCCGAATCGCGGCGCGTGGCCCCAACAGACGACCCAGGCCGTCGCCGTCCCGCGGGCCCTCTCGACCGACCAGCAGCTTGATCGAGAGGTGGAGGATCTCAGCGACCGACACGGCTTCGATGACCATGGACACCGCCTCACTCACCCGCTCGTTGTCGGTGGCCAGCGCGACGCTCCACGTGGCGATGCCCGCGAGGCTGAGGGTAGTCCACAGCACGGCTTGATTCCGCGCAGCCCAGAGATCGGGCATCCAAGCGTCCATGTTTCGCGTGATCCAGCGGTCGATACGCACGTCAGGCGATGGCCCAGTCGGGAGCATCAGGGCGACCGTCGCGCCCGTGAAGCCGAGAAACAACGCCCAGTCCGTCGTCTGCCAGCGCGGCACGGTGGCGGGCAGCGCGCCTAGGTCGTACAGCACACGCGGCGCCAACGAAGTGGTGGGATAGCGCCGGACGTCCTCGAGCAGAAACCCGACGCTGCGCGGACCAGGGACGCCTGGTCGTTGTGTTGGGGCGACCTGTGTCGGCGTCACCCCTTGGGGCAGCCCAGCGACGTCGGCGGCGCTCAACGCGGGAAGGAGGAGCATCGACAGCGCGAGAACGCCGAGAATCCAGGTGGAGAGCGCAGAAGTTGTCGCCGACGCGCCTGTCATTCGGTCATGCTAGGCAGCAGTCGCGCGACGGAGACGGTTTTCGTGTAACGGACACGGTTTTTGCGCGGCCAGGGCTGTCTTTCGCGGAGTCTGGGGGTCCCGTCGCGGCCTGGATGTCGCGGCCTGGATGTCGCGTCAGTCGCGGGCCAGCGCGGAGCCGCGCGGCGGTCACGCATGCTCACTGGACACCCGTTCAGTAAGCGCTACACTCCGGGCGGCGGCGCGATCGCCGCCGGAGGACCTCCATGTTCAAGAACAGCCGCTTCGCCGACCGCATCATCGCCACCCACGACATCGGCCCCCGCGAGGCCACGTACGCCGCGATTCCAGCGACGCTGCACCCCGCGCTGCACGAGGCGCTAGCGCAACGTGGCATCTCACATCTGTATAGCCACCAGGCTGAGATGATTGACCTCGCTCTGGCTGGGAAAGACGTCGTCATCACCACCGGCACCGCCAGCGGCAAGTCGCTCGCGTTCCTGTTGCCCGTGCTGCAAACGCTCATGGAAGATCCCAGCGCGCGGGCGTTTTTGCTCTATCCGACCAAGGCCCTCGCCCGTGATCAGCTCCGCGCCATCCTCAAGCTGGCGGAGGAGCTGCGCGCCGGCGGAGTGGGGGGCCGCCGCATCGAGGCGGGGGTGTACGATGGCGACACCCCACCGAGTCAGCGCACGCGCATCCGAGACCGCGCCAACCTCGTGCTGACCAACCCCGACATGCTCAACGCCGGGCTGATCCCTGCCCACGGCCGACAAGGTATGAACCACCTGTTCCGCAACGTGCGCTACGTCGTCATCGACGAGCTGCACACCTATCGCGGCGCCTTCGGCGCGCATTTCTCGAACCTGATGCGGCGCTTCTTACGGCTCTGCAAGCACTACGGCAGCCGGCCACGCTTTCTGGCCTCGTCTGCCACCATCGCCAACCCGGCCGAGCTCGCTGAGGCGCTGTGTCACCGGCCGTTCAGCCTGGTTGAGCGCGACGGCTCGCCCTCCGGCGGCAAGACGGTTCATTTCTGGTTGCCCCCGCTGCTCGACGACGACGTGCGGCGCTCGGTGGTCAGCGAGATGGCGCAGCTGCTGCCGTATCTTATTGAGAAGAAACACAAGACGATCGCGTTCACAAGGAGCCGTAAAGAAACTGAGATTGTGCTGAAGGAGTCGCGTGACAAGCTGTCTCATGTGCACCGAGACCACGACGAATCCAACCTGCTCGGCGCTTATCGTGGTGGCTACAAGCCGTCGGAGCGACGCAAAGTGGAGCTGGATCTGATCGAGGGCCGCCTGCTGGGGGTGGTCTCGACCAACGCGCTGGAGCTGGGCATCGACATCGGCAGCCTGGAGGTGGTGGTGCAGGGTGGCTTTCCCGGCACCCGCGCGAGCTTCTGGCAGCAGCTGGGTCGCGCCGGTCGGCGTGGCGATAGAGCCCATGCAATCGTGATGCTTGCGATGACACCCATCGACCAATACATCGCGCAAGATCCGGCGTGGCTGATGGATCAAGAGGCCGAGCACGCCGTCGTGGATCCTGACAATCTGGCGGTGCAGCTGGCCCATATTCGCAGCGCGGCGGGAGAGCTGCCCCTGACGATCGACGACGCCGCGGTGTGGCCAGATCTCGCCGAGGTGATCCCGGTGCTGCTGGAGGCGGGGGAGCTGCGTGAGGTGCGTGGTGCGTGGCACTGGACCGGCAACGCTTTCCCTGCGGGGGATTTCAGCTTGCGCAACAGTGACGGCGACCGCTTCAAGATCGTCAATCGCATCAGCGGCGAGACGCTGACCGAGATGACCCGGCCGCAGACGTATCGTGAAGCCCATCTGCGCGCGGTGTATCTGCATGACGGGGTGCAATACCTCGTCGAAGAGCTCGATTTAGTGGGCCATCGGGCCGTGGTCGTGCCTGTAGATCAGAACTTCTACACGCAGCCGGACGTGCGCACCCACATCGAGGTGCTCGTCACCCAAGAGACGACGGACGTCGGCGTCTGCCAGGGCAACTTTGGCGACGTGCGGGTCGATGAGACGGTCGTCGGCTACAAGATGCTGCAGTTTCACAACCACCAGAACCTCGGCTATGAGCGGCTGCATCAAGAGCTGAAGATGAAGCTGGAGACAGAGGCGGTGTGGTGGACCGTGCCGGATCGTGTGCTTGCGGCGCTCGGTGGCGAACCGCGGGATGTGGTGCGCGGCTTGGTGCACGCGATTCGGGCGGTGGCGCAGCTCAAGACGATGGCTGAACGCTCGGATCTGCTGGCGACGAGCTTCTCCTTCACCGACGACAACGACGGCGTCACCCGCACCGCGCTGGTCTGCTACGACAACCACCCCGGCGGCATCGGATTTGCGGCGAAGGCGTTCGATTTTGTCGAGACCTTGCCGCGCCAAGCGCTGGCGTTGGTGCGCGGCTGCCCCTGTTCTGCGGGCTGTCCGGCGTGTGTGGGCAGTTTTACCGTCAGCAAGGGCGCCGTCGTCTGGGGGCTGGCCAACCTCTTCAACGAGACGCCGCCGCCACATGGCATGCACGCCCATCGCCGGCCGCCGGCGCGCCCGTCGCCCGCCGTGGAGCCACGGGAGCGCCGCCAATTCGATTGGGAGCAGCTAGCCTCGCAGTGGCCGGAGGTGTGCGCCCTGCTGGCCAGCAGCGGTGAGCACGGCACGAAGCTTTTGGCCCAGGTCGCGCGTGTGGAGCTGCGCGGCAACAAGCTGGTGCTGCATGTGCACAGCCCCGGCCTGGCGCGATGGATTGAGAGCGAGGACACCCGTCGGCAACTGCGCAACGTGATCAAGGCCCACGTGCGCACGCCTAAGGGCTGGCGCCTAGCGGCTGAGGTGTCGGCCGAGGAGGCCGCGGGTGCGAGTCGTCGTCTGCACCGAGTGCGTCGTCGCTTGGAGGACATGCGCGCGGAGGAGGCCGAAGACGAGCGGCGCGCCAACCGCAAGCTGGCCAGCGGCATCGTGTTAGAGACGACGGAGCGGCAGGCGCGTGCGGAGCGCGAGGCTTTTGTGATGCCGGGCGACGGCAGCGTGAACTAGGTGATTGCCGGGCGAATGGCGCGCGGCGTGAATGGCGCGCGGCGTGAATGGAGCGCGGCGTGAATTGGGCTATGCTGCCGGCTCTGGAGCCTCGCGACACCGTGTGGCGCTCGAACGGAGGAGCCTGCCCCATGAAGATCGACGTGCACGCCCACGTGCTGCCCAAACGATGGCCCGCATTGCGCGAACGATACGGCTATGGCGGGTTCATCCACTTGCTGCACGCAGGCGATCCCGAAGCGGGCAAGTACGGCGCGATCCCGTTCGGCTGCGCGCACATGGTGAAGGACGACACCTTCTTCCGCGAAGTGCAGCCCAACCTGTGGGACTCCGACGCGCGGATCGCCGAGTGTGATCAGCACGGTGTCGACGTGCAGATCCTGTCGACCGTGCCGGTCATGTTCAGCTACTGGGCCAAGCCGCAGGACACCCTGGATCTCTCCCGCCTGCTCAACGACGACATCGCCGAGCGCTTGATCGCCCATCCGACCCGATTCGCCGGGCTTGGCACGCTGCCGATGCAAGCGCCCAGCCTCGCCGCTTCCGAGGTCGAGAGATGCCGGAAAATCGGGCTTTGCGGCGTCGAGATCGGCACCCACGTGGAGCAGTGGAACCTCGACGACCCACGCTTTGACGAGGTCTGGGCCGCGTGCGCCGAGCACGACATGGCGGTGTTTGTGCATCCGTGGGACATGATGGGCATGAGCCGGATGCCGCGCCACTGGCTGCCCTGGTTGGTCGGGATGCCGCCGGAGGCCTCGCTGGCGATCTGCTCCTTGATCATGGGCGGCGTGATGGACAGGTTCCCGACCGTGCGGTTTGTGTTCGCCCACGGTGGCGGCAGCTTCCACGGCACGCTGGGGCGGATCGACCACGGCCACCACGTGCGACCGGACCTGTGCCAGACCCACACGACCCGCAAACCGAGTGATTATCTGCGGCAGTTCTGGGTCGACAGCTTGGTTCACGACCTGGACATGCTCCGTCTCATCGTGCGCCGCATGGGCGCCGACCGCGTCTGTTTGGGTACCGACGCGCCGTTCCCGCTCGGCGACCTGACGCCAGGCGCGCTGATCGAGGGCGCCGACTTTGATGCGTTGAGCAAAGAGCTGCTGCTCAGCGGCGCGGCGCTGCAAGCGTTTGGGCTAGACCGCCGCAGCTTTGAGACGACCGCCAGCGTCGCGCACAGCGAGCGCATCGGCATGGGCCGCCGGGAGGATCTGTGGACGTGATCTTACCCATCGGCGGTGCGTCTTGGGTCTTCGACGTCAACACGGCGGAGGATTGGACCGTGCAGACCCTGACGCGCGGCGCGAGAACTCAGGCTTTTGGCCTGCGCGAGACGACCGCCGTGCCGGTCGACATCGGTGGTGGCAGGCGGCTGCGGGTGGCGGATGGCGGCGCGGTGAACTGCGCCGATCTCACGCTCAACCCCCATGGCGCCGGCACACACACGGAGTGCATCGGCCATATCAGCCTGGAGGCCCGAGAGATCCGTTCACTCCGCATCCCTGCGCTGCTGCCCGCGACCGTGCTCAGCGTGGTGCCCGTGCGCCTCGGCACGACGACCAACACGTATCGGGGCAGCAGCTCGCCAGACGACCGCGTCGTGGCTGTGGAGCCGCTGGCGCGGGCCTTCTCCGAGCTGGCGCGACCCGGCTTCGACGCAGCGATTGTGCTGCGAACGCGGGAAGACGACGACGCGGCGATGGTGTGGAGCGGCAGGAATCCACCCTATCTGACGCAGGAGGCCATCGCGTTCCTGGCCTCGTTGCCGACGCAGCACCTGCTTGTCGACCTACCCTCGATCGACCGAGAGCAGGACGGCGGCGGGGTGCCCAATCACCTGCGCTGGTGGGGGCTCCCCGATGGCGACCGCCACGAGCGCAACGCCAACCATCCGAACCGCAGCCTCACCGAGATGGTGTGTGTGCCGCAGCATTGTGATGACGGCGCTTGGGTGCTGAATCTCCAAGTTCCGGCCATCGGCTCCGACGCGGCGCCGTCGCGGGTGCTGGCGTGGCGACCGCGCAGACCGTCCTGATCGGACTGTTCGAGGTCAAACCTTTGTTTCGTTTGGTGGATGCTTCGCCGTTGCCGATGGGTGGGGTGGGCCGCGCACCGTTGCTCCGTGCCGCCACCGGTGTTAGAAGATCAGCACACCCTGGAGCGGTCGAGTATGACGGTCACTGCGCACCATATTCTCCTCGTCGAGCGAGACCGCGGCCAAGCTGTGAGCCTGCAACGCATGTTGGCCGACGCTGGATTCCGTGTCTCCATCGTCGCCGACGACGCTGCGGCCATGGACTTGCTTCATTCGGACAACGTGGCGGCTCGCGGCGGCATCGACGGGATCCAGGCCGTTGTGACGTCGCTAGACATCGATGGCGGCGGCGGCGCGAGGCTGCTTGCGCAGATTCGCGTCGAGCCCCAACTGCGCCACCTTCCGGCGCTCGTGATCGCGCGCGACACCGATGAAAGCGGCATCCTGGCGTGCATTGCCCTCGGCGCAGTCGACTTCTTGATACACCCCGTGCGTCAGGTGCTGTTGCTGGCGAGACTGCGCGCGAGCCTTGAACGCAAGCGCATGGGAGACCGCGAGCGTGACTACTTGCGCATGGTCGAGTTGGAGCGGCGCCGGGCTGAGATGCTGCTGTACGACGTGTTGCCGGCGGAGATCGCCGCGCGGATGAAACACGGCGAGCAGCTCATCGCGGACACCCACAAGGAGGTGACGGTCATCTTCGCCGACCTCGTCGGGTTCACCAGCTACGCAGACGGTCGGGCGCCGGCTGAGGTTGTGCGGATGCTCGATACGCTGTTCTCGCGGTTTGATGACCTCGCAGCTAGCTTCAGCATCGAGAAAATCAAGACGATCGGCGACGGCTACATGGCCGCCGCGGGGCTGCCGACGGCGACCACCGACCACGCTGAGGCTGCGGCGGACTTCGCGCTGGCGATGCGTGAGGTCGTTCGCGACACCATCGCCGAGGACGGCACGCGCTTCAGCATGCGTATCGGGATGGCGAGCGGTCCGGTCATCGCAGGGGTCATTGGTCAACGCCGCCACGTGTACGACCTCTGGGGCGACACGGTGAACCTCGCCAGTCGGATGGAGTCGACCGCGCTCGGCGACGCGATTCAGGTCACAGCGCACACGGCCGGCCTGCTGTCGCGGCACTTCAACCTCGAAGAACGCGGCCTGATCGACATCAAGGGCAAGAGCGCGCAGCTCACCAGCACGGTCATCGGTCGAAAGCGAACCCGTCGCGGCGCCAAACGCGCCACGTTCGCCCGCACGGCGCGATTTGAGGTGCGGAAGGCGCTTGAGTCTGCGGAGCGGGCGATGCACGAGATGCACCTCGTCGACCCCATCAGTGGCCTACTGAGCCCCCGCGGCTTTCTACCCATGGCCGAGTCGCAATGGCGCGCGGCGGCGCGAGAGGGTCGCACGCTGTTGGTGCTCGTGGCGCACACGGTCGTGGATGAGGTCTCGGACCAGGAGACAAAACTCATCGCGCGCCTGCTGCGCAGCACGTTTCGCGACACCGACCTGCTGGTCCGGTGGCGCCCTGGGGCGTTTGCGATGCTCGGCATGGAGCGCTCGCCGACGCCGCCGGCGATCCTGGTCGAGCGGGTGCGGGAGCGTGCCGCCTCGTTTGTTGGTGACCGGCCGCCACCGCTCAACTTCTCGGTGTGTCGGCTGAAACCGGCGGCAGGCGAGAATGAACATCGGCTGCTTGAGATGCTGAACGAACCTTCGCCCCGGCCCAAGCGGAGTTGAGGCACCATCGGGGGGATGCCCACCGCCAAGATCGCGCCGTTGCAGGCCGCCAAGTGACAGCTACGTGACAGCCGTGAGGCCCTTTAGACGCGGCGCCCTGCTCAGGCGAATCCTACCTTGACCCGTCCGGGTGCCGATGCTAACCGCGGCGCAGCGTCAGCGCGCAACAGCGTCCGGGTTCCGTAGCGCGCTTTGGCGCAAGCGAGGCAACTGTGGGTCGAAGGCCGAAGGTGCTCATTCTCCATGTGACCGGATCGAATCGGGATCGCGCCGCTGCTCGGGCATGCACACTCGCTGGCGGCGAGCCCGACGTCGTCCTCGTCAACCGGGTGCTCGACGGCACCGTGCGCCTGCGCGACTACCAAATGCTGCTGCTGCCCGGCGGCTTCTCCTACGGCGATGATCTGGGCGCTGGCAAACTCTGGGCGCTGCGGCTGCGCAGCAGGCTGGGCGAAGAGCTGGCTGCGTTCGTCGACGCCGACAGACCCGTGCTCGGCATCTGCAATGGCTTTCAGGCCCTGGTCAAGTCCGGGCTGCTACCCGGCCCACTCGCGCCGCGCTCCGACGACGCAGTAGACGACACTGCAGACGACACCCGCACGGCAGGCGACGCCGACAGCCAAGACGTGTTTGGCCCTGCGCACGCGACCTTGACCCGCAACGCCTCGGCGAAGTTCGAGTGCCGCTGGGTGCATCTCGCGCCGAACCCGAAGAACAACAGCGTCTTCACCAGGGATCTCGGCGAGCGGCTGGTCCATTGTCCCGTCGCGCACGGCGAAGGTCGATTCGTGGCGCGCGACGCCGCGACGCTGACGGCGATCGAGGCCAACAACCTCGTCGCGCTGCGCTATGTCGACCCGGCTGCAAC
>CALENB010000045.1 GCA_937910235.1 uncultured Myxococcales bacterium
TGTTCGCGAGACTGCCTGGTCTACCGTCATGGACGAAACGATGATCGAGGCCCGAGCCCCTTTCCCTGCGCGGCGTCTCGGGCTAGACAGGACAAGTCCTCGCTCCTGGAGAATCATGTTGCGCACAGCCCACACACGCCCACCGGCCACCGCGCTCGCCACCTCCGCACAGACGGTGGCGAGCGCGCTGGGTTTAGTCTTTGTCATGACGTGCGCCGGCTGCGCAAAAGACGCGAAGGAGGCGCTGCAGGTGCCGGAGAAGGCCCACTCCGCGCCGATCCCGGAGCAGGAGACGTTGGGTCGGCTCGTCAAGGCCTACCCCGCCACGGTCGCCAACGCGCTCGCTGGGCTGACGCGGGCGCCGCTGACGGTCAACGTCGGCAGGGCGCAGCTGGGTCAGCGGTTCGCGTGGCTCGAGGTCTCCGATGACACGGGCTCGGCGTGGGCCATCACCCCGCCGCTCGCGGTGACACCGACGGGGCAGGTGGCGTTGAGCGGCTGGGTGCGGCAGCGCGTGACCCTGCCGGCGACCCTCGCGTCGACCCCAGCGAGCCCCTCACCGACACCCCTGCCCAGTGAGGCGACGACGGTAATGGTGCTGTGGACGTCGCACATCAGCGGAGCGACGGTGACAGCGGTCGAGAACGGCGAAGAGGCCGTCTTGGACCCCGTATTTGCGGCCATGGAGCTCACAGGCACCGTCGCGCAGTCCGCCCCGCCAAGGATCCGACCCGCCGATCACACCATCGCGGCGCTGCACATGGACAAGACCCGCCTCGAGGGCAAAACCGTCAAGATCAGAGGTCAGGTCATCCACGTCATCGCCGACCTCTCGGGGCGGACATGGTGGTTGCTGCGGGATGGCGCGACGGAGGACGATCCGTTCGCCAGCGGCGGCACCAACGTGTTGCTGGTCGCCGCGTCTCAGCCGATCGCGCTCGGCGAGGTGGTGTTGGTGGCAGGCGCCGTGGTGTTGGACCGGGCGTTCACGTTGACCAGCCCGATCCCATTGATGCTGATGCCGAGCCAGCGGCTCGAAGAGGCCCCAACCGATGGCGCCGCTGCGCCCGCCGCGGCGCCCGCGACCGACACCCACGACAACGCCGCCGCGCCCGCGCACCCAGCTCACGCGCCCGCACCCGGCGCGCGATAACCCGCAAAGGCCTCCGAACATGACCGTCAGACACCTCTTTGTTGCCGACGCGATCGGCCCGATGAACATCCACCAGGACTCGACGTTTGGCCTCATGCTGGAGTGCCAGCGCCGGGGCCACAGCGTGTACCACTGCGACACCGACGGCCTGCTCGGCCTCACCTCGGGCGCCAAGGCCCTGTGTCGAGAGGTGAACGTCCGCGAGGTGCAGGGCGACCACTACAGCGTCGGTGATCCAGACCACCTGCCGCTCGGCGCCTTTGATGCGATCTGGATGCGCAAAGACCCGCCGTTTGACATGAACTACATCGCGGCGACGTACATCCTCGACGGCGCACCGGACACGACCTGCGTAGTCAACCGGCCCTCGAGCCTGCGCGATTGGAACGAAAAAGCGGCTGTGCTGCACTTCCCCGAGCTCGCGCCGCGCTGCCTGCTGACGCGCAATATGGCCGAGATCAAGGTGTTTCAGCGCGATGTCGGCGGCTCCGTCGTGCTCAAGCCGCTGTCGTTCTCAGGTGGCGCCGGCATCGTCGCGCTGCATCCTGGCGATCTCAACACCAACGCGCTGCTAGAGATCTCCACCCGCCTCGGCCAAGAGTTCGTGCTGGTGCAGGAGTACATGCCGGAGGTCGTACAGGGCGACAAACGCGTGATCCTCGTCAACGGCGAGATCGGCGGCGCGCTGCTGCGGGTGCCGCCGGCGGACGACCTGCGGGGCAACATCCACGTCGGCGCGACGACGGAGTACGTACCGCTTGACGCCGCCGAGACCGCGGTCTGCGAGGCGCTGCGGCTCCCGCTGCGGGACGCGGGTCACATCTTCGTCGGCATCGACCTGATCGGCGGCAAACTCACCGAGATCAACGTCACCAGCCCCACCGGGATCCGAGAGATCTTGGGCGCCGGCGGCCCCGATCTGGCCGCGGCGTTGGTGGACAGCGCGCTCGCGTCAGGGTCGACCTAATCGCGGTCCACCGTGGCGTCGTCCACCGTGGCGTCGTCTATCGCGTCGGAGCATACAGCGAGCTCATGAAGCCGCCGAGCACCGCCTCCTCCATCTTCGGCGGCATCGCGTCGAGCATGCGGTTGATCGCCGCCATGCGCGTAGGCAGCTCAGCCCCCTCCGCGCCCACGGCGACCCCGACCAAGCTCAGCATACCGGCGATCTCTTCGCCACTGAGCGCCGTCTCACTCGCCGCCGCCAACATCGCGCCCAGCTCCGCGTCTGGTCGCACATCGGGCAGCTGCCGCGCCGCCACCACCGCCTCCCGCAAATCAGCGAGGAACGCCGGGACACGCGCGAGGGTGCCGGCGCTGTTGAGCGACAGGTGCACGTTGCCCGGGTAGCGCTGCCCGGTCGGTCCGACGTGGCTAAGCTGCGGTTGGATGTACCAGCCGCGCTCCTTCATCTCATCTGCCACGTGGAACACATCGACGTCCTCGGAGGTGAAGGCGAACAGGCACATCTCCGGGCTGCCCATGATCTCTAGCCCTTCGATGGCGCTGATGCCTGCGAGCAGGGCGATCGTCGCGTCACGCAGCTGCTTGGTGATGTCGAGGTAGCCAGCGTCACCCAGCACATGCAGCACGCTCCAGGCGCCGGCCAAGGGACCGCCCGACTTGCTGCTCTGCACCGATGGATTGACGACGGTGTAGCCGGTCCAATTGCTGCAGGAGAACTGCGCCGCCGCCCGCAGCTCCGGGGTTCGAAACAGCACGACCGAGGCGCCCTTGGGGCAAAATCCGTACTTGTGCAGATCGACGCTCAGCGACGTCACCCCCGGCAGCGCGAAGTCGAACTCTGGGATCTGCGCGGCCGCCGGCACCCCCTCGGCCGCCTGCAGTCGACGCCAGAAGGGCAGCATCCAGCCACCGACGCAGGCGTCGACGTGAAAGAGCATGCCGCGGGCGTGGCAGCGCGCGGCGATCGCCGCGATGGGATCCATCACGCCATGCGCGTAGCCGGGGCTCGACGCGACCACGAGCACCGTCTGCTCATCGATCGCAGCGTCGAGCGCGTCCGGATCGACCCGGAACGTGACCGCGTCGACCTCCACCAGCACCAGCGCCACGTCGAAATAAGCCGCAGCTTTGTGAAACGCAGCGTGCGCGGTCACGGGCATCACCATGTTGGGCCGTGTCACCTCAGGACGGGTGGCGCGGGCGATGTCGCGGGCCGACTTCACTGCGAGCAGGATGGACTCCGTGCCGCCGCTGGTGAACGTGCCCACACCGCCGGCCGGCAGGTTGAGGTGCGACGCGCAGATGCCGACGATCTCGTTTTCGAGCCGCATCAGCGAGGGATAGACCGTCGGATCCAGCGCGTTCTCCGTCAGAAAGCTCGCAAAGGCGATCTTGCCGACCGCCATGGCCTCGGCGCCGGGATCGTAGGTGTAGGCAAAAGTGCGGCCGCCTTTCCAATCGACATCGCGCCCTTTGTAGCGCTCAAGCTGGGTGAGGAGGGCGTCGCGGGCGATTCCTTGGCTGGGCAGTGTCATGGGTGGCTCCTGTGGACTGTGTCGGTGGTCATGGACTGTGTCGCGGTGGTGGACGGGCGGTTGGTTGGGCGGCGAATCTGCGGATAAATCAGGGTCTACAGCGAGCGCGGTGCGTGTTCCACGTGCAACGTGGCGCCCGCGTCCAATTTGGCGCCCGCGACCGAGGTCGGGTCTAGGGCAGCCGGCGCGCCGAGGGGCAGCCCAGCGGCGAGACAAGCGAAGGCCTGCTGGCCGAAGTCGACGAGGTCGAAGCTGGCGTCGGCGGCGAACCAACGCCGCAGCCCGGCGCGCACCGTCCCGATGATGGCGGCGGCGTGCACCATCGCCGGCAGCTCACCCAGCTGAGGCCGCAGGGCGGCGACGATGGCCGCTTCCCACCGGCCGTCGAGCTGCTGATCGGCCGCGGCGAGACCACGGGCCGCGACTAACACCGCGTGACTAGCGAGCACGGCGTCGCGCTCAGCCTGGTAGCGCGCGGCCATCTCCAGCACCGCCGCGATGACCACGTCGAGCGGCAGGACGCACGCGACGCGCGCGTTCGCGCCGAGAGCGGCGTCGGCATTGGCGCTGGCGAGATGCGCCTCAAAAGCGGCGAGGCGCGCCTCCTGCCGGGCGAAGAAAACGGCCTCTTTGCTGGGGAAATAGCGAAAGAAGGTCCGCCGCGAGACACCGACCGCGTCCGTGATGTCGTCGATGGTGACGGCATCAAAACCGCGGCGCGCGAACAGCTGCAACGCCGTGTCACTCAGGGCGAGTAGGGTCTGTTGTCGCTTGCGGGCGCGCAGACCGACGGTCTGCGGCAGCGCGGCGGGGGACGTGTGCATGACGGCTCCTGAAAGGCGCCACCGTCATGCCATAAAATGTCACTCAGTGTCAAATAATATGACACTGAGTGTCACTTTATTTCGGCCGCGTCAGCCCGGCCAGCCTGAAGAGGCCAGCGCTCAGCAAAAAGCTCACCACGGCCGTGATCAGGGTGGCGGTGGTGGTGAGCCGCATGCCAGCGATGATCAGATCGTGACGGATGAGCAGGGGCACCGCGTGCGCGCCACCGAATGCGGCCAGAAAGCCAGATCCCCACAGGGCCCATGGGCGTTCAATCGTCATGACGAGCCTCCAACAAGAGAGAAATAACCAACGACGGCGCGGGGCGCAGCGCGGCCCAGCCGTGTGGAGCCATGCTGCCTGCCGTTTGGAGCCATGCTGCCTGCCGTTTGGGGCAATGCTGCCTGCCGTTTGGAGCCATGCTGCCTGCCGCATTTGAAGCAGCGCT
>CALENB010000046.1 GCA_937910235.1 uncultured Myxococcales bacterium
CCGGCTGAGACCAAGGACGTCGAGGACGCCGCGTCGGCGACGGACGCCGGCACAGATGCGCCGGTCGCGAATGACACGGCGCCCGACACCAGCTGGACCGGCAAATGCGCGGCTGGACCTGCGTTCTGTGACGACGGCAACCCCTGCACCATCGACGATTGTGATCCCCAGCTCGGCTGCCAGACCTCGGTGAAGGACTGCGCCGACGACGATGAATGCACGCTCGACGCCTGTGACGTCGGCGACGGTGGCTGCAAACACGTGCCCAACACGTGCGACGATGGCAACGCCTGCACGTCAGGGGTCTGCAAGGCCGGGCAGGGCTGCGTGTTTGCAGCGCTCGATTGCAGTGACAACGACACCTGCACCGCCGATGGTTGCTCGCCGCTGAGCGGTTGCTTGAACACGGCCCTGGATTGTGACGACGACGTCAGCTGCACCACCGACTCCTGCGATCCAGCGGCTGGCTGCGTGCACGCCAAGCCACCCGGAGCCGTGTGCTGTGAGGTGCCGGCAGACTGCGAGGACGACAACGCCTGCACGGTTCACGCCTGCGCCGGCGGCATCTGCCAGACAACCGCCGTGTTTGGATGCTGCAAGGAGAACGCCGATTGCTCCGACGAGAACCCGTGCACCCTCGACACGTGCGCCAAGGCGACGGGGCAATGCTCCAACACCTACCAGCCTGGCGCCGGATGCTGCCAGGCCGACGCGGACTGCGATGACAGCGTGGCGTGCACCCAGGATCGCTGTGTGAAGGGCCAGTGCGGCCACGAGGTGCAGTGCTGCGCGAGCGCCGGCGACTGTGACAAGGCCGGCGCCGTGGGGCTGTGTGGCGCGTCCACCTGCACCGCGGCGGGCTGCGCATGGGCCGCGACGCCGGTCGCGACGTGCTGTCAGCCAGACGTCGCTAAGACTGGATTTGAAGCC
This sequence comes from uncultured Myxococcales bacterium, assembly GCA_937910235.1. Taxonomy (GTDB): domain Bacteria; phylum Myxococcota_A; class UBA9042; order UBA9042; family UBA9042; genus UBA9042. Next base: position 931 of record CALENB010000046.1, read on the forward strand.
AGCGGTGGCTGGGCACACAAGATCGTCGCGGCGAGCTACGGCACCTGGAAGGCCGAAAACTCGGGGTTGTCGACCGCCACAAACACCGCCCACAGCGGCGTTGGCGCGGCGACGTATGCGGCGCAAACCTCACCGGCGCCGGGTGGTCAGAGCGTCTCGCGCCTCGTGTTTGACGAGATTGAGCTGAGCCCGGGCGTGCATCCCAAGCTGACGTTCTGGATCCGCGCGCTGCTCGTCGGCGGCAGCCTTGGCGACCAGCTGCGCCTGCGACTGGAGACAGCCACTGGCGCTTGGCTGGTCTGGCAGGCCAAAGGGTCCATGAGCGGGTTTCAGAAGGTGGAGATCGACTTGCGCGGGTTCGCCGCCCGGCCGGGTACACGCAAGGTGCGCGTCGTCTTCGAGATGGTGCCGAACGCTGTGAAGAGCACGTTTACGAAGGTCTGGTTGGATGACGTCGCGCTCACCAGCAGCTGCACCGCGCCGCCGGTGTGCGCCAAGGACGCAGACTGCGACGACGGCCTCAACGCCACCAGCGAGACGTGCAGTGAAGGGGCGTGCGTGGTGACGAGCGCGGACAGCTACTGCGAGGCGGTGGCGGTGTGCAACGACAAGAACAGCTGCACAGCCGACACCTGCGCGGACTTTGGTTGTGCCCAGGTTGAGCTGCCGGATTGCTGCACGAAATCGACCGATTGCCTCGACACCAACCCGTGCACGACGGACTACTGCAGCGGGTTGAAGTGCCAGCACATCGTCAAGCCGGCGAGCCTGTGCTGCTTTGCGTCCAAGGACTGCGACGACGGCAACCCGTGCACGCTCGATCAGTGCCCGGCGGTTGGCTTGGGTTGTCAGCACACCCAGACGGACGCGAGCTGCTGCGTCGCAGACGCGGGGTGCGACGACAAGGACTCGTGCACGCTGGACCGGTGTGCTGCCAATACGTGCAGCCATCAGAACCAGTGCTGCAAAAACGACGCGGACTGTGACGACAACGACGCGCTCTGCACGGTCGATAAGTGCGGCGCCGCGGGGCTCTGTAGCTGGACGCCGACCAACGCGAAGGGCTGCTGCGAGCCCGAGATCCTGAAGATGGAGTTCGACGGTGGCTCGACCGCTGGCTTGGTGCTGCAGAGCTCGTCGACGCTGAGCAAGTGGCAGCTGGTCACGGGCAAGCGGAGCCAGAGCGGCAAAGGGTCGCTGTATTACGGCAACCTCGCCAAGGGCAACTACGACGATCAGAAGACCGATGGCACGATCACGACGCAAGTGCTGAGCTTGCCCGCCGGTGAGAAATTGACCCTGATGTTCGGGCTGTGGATGCACACGGAGCAGGGCACCAACTACGACAAGTTCGAGGTCTGGGTCGACACGCCAGCCAAGAAGACCAAGGTCTGGGACAAGTCGGCCAAGGGTTTCGCGCTGCAGAAGTGGGCGAACTGGACCGTCGATCTCACCGCCTGGAGTGGCCACAGCGTCACGATCCGCCTGCTGTTTGACACCAACGATCCGGTGGCCAACACGACCGAGGGTGTGTACGTCGACGACCTGTATCTCAATCGCAGCTGCAAGAAGCTGACGTGCAACACCGCCAAGGACTGCGACGACGGGCTCCCGGCGACGACAGACACGTGCGCCGCGGCCGCCTGCACCTACACGTGGTGATGGTTGGTGTCGCCGACTCGCCTTGACGCGCTAGGGTCCGAGGGGGATCCTCCGCGCTCCCAGTGTCCGGAGGATCATGCGCTACTGCCCGCTGTGCGGCGAGTCTACAGCCGCGCTGCAGTGCCCCGAGGATGGAACGCCTACGGTGCGTCGTGTCGCGACGGCGACCGGTCACGTCATGCGTGGCGAGGTGATTGGCGGTCGGTATCGCGTCAACGGCGTGATTGGGCGCGGCGGATTCGGCACGGTCTACGAGGCGCAGCACGTCACGACTGGGCACGCCGTCGCCGTGAAGCTGCTGACGCAGAGCCCTGGCGTTGAAGGCGATGAGCTGGCGCGCCGGTTTTTCAAGGAAGCCGCTACCACGTCGCGGCTGTCCCATCCCAACACGGTGCGGGTCTTCGATTTCGGTCAGACCGAGGGCGGCGACCTGTTCATCGCGATGGAGCGGCTGGTCGGTGAGTCGCTGCAGGAGCTTGTCGCCCGCAATCATCTACGCCACGAGGTGATGTCCGAGGCGCAGAGCGTCGAGGTCGGGGTCGCCGTGTTGCGATCGCTCGCAGAGGCGCACGCCCACGGCCTCGTCCATCGCGACATGAAACCCGCGAACATCTTCCTACACCAGATCGCGGGCGGTGACTCGATCGTGAAGGTGCTCGATTTCGGCATCGTCAAAGACATCGACGCGTCGATCACGCAGGCAGGCAAAGCGCTCGGCACGCCCACGCACATGAGCCCAGAGCAGGCCATGGGCAAAATGGTCGACGCGCGCTGCGACCTGTATGCGCTGGGATGTGTGCTGTTCGAGTGCCTGACGGGCAGCCTGCCCTATTTCGCGGACAATCCGCTCGCCATTGTGATGCAGCACGTCACGGAGCCGGTGCCGAGCATCGAATCCCGTGTGCCAGGCTTGGTGCGGCCGTCGATCGCGGCGGTCGTCGAGCGCGCGCTCGCGAAGGAGCCGGAGGACCGCTGGGACGACGCCAACGCCATGCGCACCGCGCTGCAGGAGGCGATCTCTGGCTCGGGCGGTCGCGCTTTCCCCCTGGATATGCGGCCTGCGACGCGTCAATCCGCGTTGGGCGGGACGGTTCCGGGTGTCGCGCTGCCCCAGGAACCCCAGTGGGTGCCCCAGGTGCGCCAGCCACAGAGCGCGTCGTCGGTGACCTCGCCGCGGTCGGTCAAGCCGTCCATTCGCGTGCGTCTCCCCGAGCCCCCCGGCGCCCTCGGCAGCCCTGTGCACGAGGACGACCGCACGGTGGTGGAACGTCCGGCGATGCTCGATACGCCATCGGGTCCGGCGCCCGTGCTGCGGCATGGCGCTCCGCGCGCGCCCGCCTCGGCGCGAGCGAGCGCACCTCCGGCCACACC
>CALENB010000047.1 GCA_937910235.1 uncultured Myxococcales bacterium
CAGCCCCGCCATGGCCGCCGAGGTCCCATCGAGCACGTGGTCAAACGGCGCCTCGTCGCCACGCGCGGCGGTCACCGCCGCGGCGAGATCGAGCGCTGCGGGCAGGTCGAAGTGCGCGCGCAGCGCCATCATGGGCAGCCACGCCACCTTCAGCTTGCCGGCGATGCTGTGTCCGGCGATGTGTGGCGTCGCACCGTCGCAGGCGTCAACAAAGCTCGGATCGGGGCGTGGCTCGTTCAGGAACGTGTCGCACCACAGCCCCGACAAGGCGCCAGCGCGTCGCGCGGCCGCCGCGGTGGGTTCGTCGAGCACGCCGCCGCGCGCCGCGTTGAGAACGCAGGCCCCGGCGAGGCGCCCTAGCTCGGCCGCGCCGATGAGGCCCACGGTTGGGTACGCACCGTCTGGGACCAACGGCACATGCAGCGTGAGCGCGTCGCACGGCTCCGCAAGGGCTCGCGTGAGCGTCATCTGCGTCGGATCGGCCGCGAACGCTGGATCTCGTGTCGCCCGCGGCGGGTCGACCTTCACCACCGTCGCGCCCAGCTGCGCGGCCAAGGCCGAGACGCAGCCACCCACGGCGCCGACGCCGACGACGATGATGCGGCGCCCACGCCAAGGCGCCGGCGCCCGGAGGTCGCACCGCCACTGCCGCGCGAGCGCCCAGGCGACCCACTCTGCGACGGCGATGGCGTTGCCGCCTCGCCCCGAAAACGCGGAGATCCCGGCCTGGGAGAGGGCTGAGAGGTCGATGTGGTCGGTGCCGGACGAGCACGTGGCGACCGCGCTTAGACGCCGCGCCTGCGCCACCTGCGCGGCGGTCACACGCGTGACCGAGCGCAACATGAGGGCGTCCGCGCTGCCGAGATCTGCCGGCCCAGCGAGCACCTGCGCGGGGTCGCCCGGGGCATACACAGAGAGGTCAAAACCAGCGAGCCAACCGCGCGGCAGCACGTGCGGAGCGCACGCGGCATGGACACTGTCGATTAATAGATGCGGCATTTGCCAAGGCTCCTACCATTGAGGTCTGTTGGACAAAACGAGGCACAGCATGACAGGCACACACACCATCCGACCCCCGACCCACGCGGGCACATTCTACGCCGCGACCGCGGCCGGGCTCAATGCGCAGGTCGACGCCAGCTTCGCGGCGCGCGTCGCCGTCACCGGACCGGCTCCCAAGGCGTTGATCGCGCCGCATGCCGGCCTTGTCTACAGCGGCCCTGTCGCCGCGACGGCCTACGCGACCCTGGCCCAAGACGCGGCCAGCATTCGTCGCATCGTGCTGCTCGGGCCGTCCCATCACTTCGGCTTCGAAGGATTCGTGGTGCCGGAAGCCGACACGTGGCGGACGCCGCTGGGGGACGTTCGCCTTGACACGGAGGCGCTCGCGGAGCTGCGCCAGCGACCCGACGTGCAGAGCAGCGACGCAGCGCACGCGCCGGAACATAGCCTCGAGGTGCACCTGCCCTTTCTGCAGCGGGTCTGTGGCGCGTTCACCGTCGTGCCGGTGCTGGTGGGTCACATCGACGCCGCTCAGGGCGCGAGCCTGCTGCGTCAGGTGTGGGGTGGTCCTGAGACGCGCGTGGTGATCAGCAGCGACCTGAGCCATTTCTTCGCCCTGCCCGAGGCGCGGCGCGTGGATGCGGAGACGACAGCGACGATCACAGCGCTCGACAGCGACGCCATGCTCGACGCCGACGCCTGTGGCCGCTACCCCGTCGCTGGGCTGCTGCGTGAGGCGCAGCGGCGCGGCATGCGGGTGGAGGCGGTCGATACCCGGACCTCAGCCGACACCGCTGGGGATCCCTCCCGCGTCGTTGGCTATGGCAGCTACCTCTTCTGGGAGCCCACCGCGGCGCCACGGCGACTGGACGACACCCAACGAGGCGCCCTCGCGCGCCTCGCCCTCAGCAGCATCCAAGACGGCCTGCGCCGCGACGCTGGCTCATCGCAGCACGTCTGCGCCATGCGGCTGGATCTGTCGACTGCGCCGGCCTGGCAGCGCGAACCGGGGGCCACGTTCGTGACGCTAGAGCGGCCGAACGGTCGCCTGCGTGGCTGTGTTGGGACGCTGACGGCGTACCAGGCGATCGCGCAGGATGTCGTCGACCACGCCTTTGCGGCGGCGTTTCGCGATCCGCGCTTCCCGCCTTTGCGAGACGAGGAGCTGCCCGAGCTGGTGGTGCATCTCAGCGTGCTGAGCGCGCCGGTCGACTTCCCGGTGGCGGATGAGCGCGACGCCTGCGCGCGTCTGCAACCCGGTGTGCATGGCGTTGTGCTCAGCGCGCTCGGCCACCGCGCCACCTTCCTGCCGCAAGTTTGGGAGGGCGTACCGGAGCCGCGCGCCTTCCTCGCCGCGCTGAAGCACAAAGCGGGCTTGCCGGCCGACCACTGGCCTGTGACCCTGCAGACCTACACGGTGCAGGAGTGGCAAGGCGAACCAGAGACGGCCTGACGTGGCCACGCCCGACCCGGCACGATCGGTGTGCGCGCGTAGCCCACGGATCCCAGCTCAGCGCCGAGGAGCGTCATGACCGGTTCGTCTGCCCCACGGCCCCCTAAGCCGCCGCAAGTCACGCTGGCGCCAGCGGCTCCTGAGTTCGTGCATCGCGTGCACATCTACTACGAGGACACCGACCTCTCCGGCGCCGTCTATCACGCGAACTATCTGCGGTTCTTCGAGCGCGGACGCGAGCATCTGATCGGTCAGGAAGCGCTCGTGGCGCTGCTTGAGCGGGGCATCGCGTTTGTCGTCTATCGGTGCGAGATGACGTTTCGAGCGCCCGCCACGCTTGGCGACGAGCTAGAGATCCGCACCACCCCGTCGCGTGCGAGCCCCTACCGCGCCGTGTTTCAGCAGCACGTGTTCCGCGCTGGCGAGGCGCTGCCTATCGTGAAGGGCGTCGTCGAGATGGTGGCCGTGGATCGAGCCGGCAAGCCGGTGCTGCTCCCCGATATTCCGGGGATCTAGCGGACACCCGGCCAGCGAGGTGGGACACCCGCTTCGGGTGGCGTCGCCGACGTGGTCACAGCGCGACCGGCAAGCGTCGGCGCCCCCACGTGCCAGGCTGGGCCTCGAAGCGCCCGGCGAGGCGCTCGCCGCACTGCCGGCATCGCCCTTCCGGGCCGAGATTCCAGGCTCGTAGCGCGTACCAGTCGCGCACAATCAACGGCTCGCCGCATCCGCCGCAGAACGTCGTGTCGCCTTCGGGGTCGTGCACATTGCCGGTGTACACGTGGCGCAATCCCACCTCCAACGCGATCGCTCTGGCGCGTCTGAGCGTGGACACCGGCGTCGTCGGCAGGTCGGTCAGCTTGTAGTCGGGGTGGTAGGCGGAGAAATGCAGCGGCACATCCGCGCCCATGTGCTTGTGCACCCACGTTGCGAGCGCACGAATCTCCGCCTCGCTGTCGTTGAGCGTGGGGATGAGCAGCGTCGTGATCTCGACCCAGATGCCGCTCCCAGCGAGCCACGCCAGCGTGTCGAGCACCGGCTGCAGGTGTCCGCCGGTGCGCTGGCGATAGAACGCCTCCGTAAACGCCTTGAGGTCGATGTTTGCGGCGTCATAGCTGGAGAAGACGGCCTCGCGCGCTGACTCCGTGACGTAGCCGGCGCTGACGGCGACGGTGAAGAGCCCCTTGGCGCGGCAGGCGACGGCGACATCGCGGGCGTATTCGTGGAAGATGACGGGATCGTTGTAGGTGAACGCGACCGACCGCGCGCCCGAGTCGAGGGCGGCTTGGGCGATCGCTTCCGGGGTCGCCTGCGCGGCGAGCGTGTCCATGTGGCGCGACTTCGAGATGTCCCAGTTCTGGCAGAAGGAGCAGCTCAGATTGCAGCCCGCGGTGCCGAAGCTCAGGACGGGTGTGCCGGGCAGGAAGTGATTGAGCGGCTTCTTCTCAATCGGGTCGATGCAGAACCCGCTGGAGCGGCCCCAGGTGGTCAGCACCATGGTGTCGCCGATGCGGCCACGCACATAGCAGAGGCCGCGCTGGCCGTCGCGGAGGGTGCAGAGGCGAGGGCAGAGGGTGCAGCGAAGCCGACCGTCTTCCGTGGGTTCACTGAATCCGACGGCGACGACGCTCGGATCCCCGGCGAGATCCGCCGGCGTCAGCAAGAGATCAGCCATGTCCGCCCCCTATTGTGATCGGGTCCCTAGGCGAACCCGAATAACAGGATAGCTGGAACGAAGAGGCCCAACAGCGCGCCGAACAAAAGGCTCACCAGCGCCCGGGGTCGGCTTGGGCGCAGATGGCTCGGAAGGACTGGCCCGTCACGCTGCGCCGCGACCCGGCGCAGCTCGCGCGCGCCGGTGGTGAGCATCCACATCCCGATGACGGTGCAGCCGACGACGAAGAACACCATCGCGCTCGTGCGCAGCCAGGTGTGCATCGCCTCCTCGATCGGAAAGCGTTTCGCGCCGGACAGCAACGCCAAGGCGCCGCCCGAGGCGACTAGGAAGCTGGTGAGCTGATGTCGAAGCGTTCGCACGAGAACTCCAGATCGGTGTCCGACCTAGCGTCCATCCCAGGGCGCCGCGACGCAAAAAAATCGGCAGCGCGACGTCTTGCGTTGGGTTCGGTGCAGCGCGCTCGGGCGACTAGCCACCGCAGACGAGCGGTTTGTCCCAGCAACAGTCGCCCGCCGAGGCGCAGAGGGCGTCGCATTGGCACATCTTGGCGGCGTCGTACTTCGCGCCGCAGATCTTCGCGCACGAGCCGCAGTCGATGGGGCAGCTGCTGCTCTCGCCGGCCTCGCACTTGCCATCGCCGCAGACCTTGCTGCTGCCCGCGAAGTTGAGCTTCACGTTGACGTGTTGGCAGACGGGCGCCTTGTTCTTGACGTTGAAGAACACCCACCCGGTCTCGTCGAAGTTGAGCAGGCCTGGCGCGTCGGGCTCCCACTTCAGCTGCCCAGTCTTACCCGTCATGCAGCAGCCGTTGGGCGCGACGCCGCTCACCGCGCTGTTGACGTACGTCTGCGCACCAGCGGGGCATTGCACCGGCGCGCAGTCCGTCTGATTGGCGCCGCTCAGGCACTGGTAGTAGGCACAGACCGTCACCTCAGAGGCCGCTGCCCAGCTGATGTCAACGACCGGATCGACGGCATTAAAGTCGTCAACCACTCGGTATTTCAAGTAATCTACGTCGCTCAAGCCGAGGTGAACGAGCGGCTTGACCATCACCGCGTCCGCGTCGTCCGCGACGCTACCCAAGTTGATGCTCTCTGACGTCTTGGTCGGGCCCTCCCACTTGTCCGTCGCTTTGCAGAGCGCGTCATTGATCGCGACGCAGCTCCCCGGCTTGCTGGCGTCAGCCACGACGCACAGCTGCGCGGTTGTGCAGTCGGTCGCCGTGGTCCAGCTCGACCACACCCGATTGGCCGTGGCGGTGCTGCAGACCGATGACCCGCCGGTGCAGCCGCCGTAGCTCTTGCGCACCTGCACGTTGCCGCCCGCCTCAAGCGAGCTGCACTGGTAGGCCGTCTCCAGCGCTGAAACCCCGCATTTGGTGGCTTTCTTGGCGAAGTTGCCGGCGGCATCACAGCACGCTGCCTTCGGATCACACTGCGTCTTGACCTGCAGCCCAAATCCCAGCTTGACCCCGACCTCCTGGCAGAAAGGCGCCTTGTTCAGCACGTTGAAGAACACCTCGCCGCTGTTGTTGGCGCTGCCCGGCGTCTGCACCGCGTAGTCGATGGTGCCCTTGGCCAGCGTGGCGCAGCAGCCATTGACCGTCGCGGCGCTGACCGCGCTGTTCGAGAAAGACAGGGTCCCCGCCGGGCAGACCACATTGGCGCAGCTCTTGCCGTCTGCGGCCTTGGTGCAGCGGTAGTAGGCGCACACCATGACGGCGCCAGGCGCGCTCCACTCGACGTGCACACGCGGTTCGTGCAGGGGCGACGAGTCGGTCACCTGGTAGGTCAGGTAGTCCTTATCCGTCGGGCCGTTGAGGTGCACCGTGGGCGAGAGAATCAAGCTCGCAGACGCGTCCGTGTACGCGCCGATGGATTTGCTGCTCGCTGTGGCCGGGGTGCCCTCCCATTTGTCGGACTTCTTGCAGTCGACGCCCGGCGCGAGGGCGCAGCCAGGCGATCCATCGTCACCGACGGTGCAGACCGTGGTCGACTTGCAGGCGACGTGGGTAGTCCAGGCGCTCCACTTCAGGTTGGTGGCGCTGCAGGTGACTCCGTCGCCGGTACATGCGCCCGTCGCCGTGCGCTTCTCCACCGCCAGGCCGTTCGACGCGCAGCGGAACTCGGTGCTCTGCTCGCTCGGACACACCGTGCCCTTGGCGACGGGCAGGCCGGTCACGGCGCAGCACGCAGCCTTCGGGTCGCACAGCTTCGCGGCCTCGCACGCCCCGCTGACGCCGCCGCTGCTCACGCCGCACACCTCGGTCGCGGAGCACTGCTTCTTGAGCTTCCATTCGCCCCACGCCAGATAGGCTTCAGCGGAGGAGCAGGTGTCCGAAGCGCCCGTGCAACCGGCCACCGCGTGCCGCTCGAGCAGCTGGCCGCCGGGCGTCGTGACGCTGCACTTCAGCTCGGTCTTGACCAAGGGGGTGTCGCAAGGGGTCGACTTCGGCGCCACTTTACCCTGCGCCGTACAGCAGGCGTTCGTCACGGCGGCGTTGCAGCTCGCGCCGACGACCACGCTCACACACTGCCCGGCGACGACCTTGTCCTTCACCTCACACACGCTGCCCTTGCCGCACGCCAAGCTCGGCGCCCAGGCGCTCCAGTTCCAGTTGCTCTTCGACACCGAGCAGGTGTTGCTCTTGCCGGTGCAGCCGCGCGTCGCCTTGCGCGTCAGCACCTTCGCGCCGTCCGTGCTGCAGCTGTACTCACTGGCCTGCACCTCGTCGTCGCACTGGGCGGCGTTGATCTTGATGCGACCAGCCTTGTCGTCACAGCACGCGCCCGTCGTGCAGGTACACACGGCGGTCACGCTCCAGTCGCTCTGGTTGGCGCCCGGATCGCAGACCAAGCACCCGTCAGTCGCGTGTTTGGCGCCGCCGCTGTAGCAAGCGCCGCCGATCTTGCAGCCGCCCGCCTTCACCGCGCCGCTGCAGCTGCCGCTCTTGGGGTCGCAGACGCCGGTTTCACAGGCTGATGGCGCGCTGCAGACCTTCGCCACGTTGCCGCAGACGTTTTTTGCGCACGTGTCGACCGTGCAGGCGTTGCCGTCGTCACAATCACTCGCGAAGACGCAGCAGCCCGCTTGGCTTTGGTTGCTGCACTTGCCGCCCGTGCAACTGTCCGTCGTACAGGGGTTGGCGTCGTCACAGTCGCCAACCTTCGTGCAGCCGCCGCCTGGCGACTGGCACACCGGGGCCACGGTGGCGCTCGACAACGTGCAGGTCTGACCGGTGGCGCAGCTCTGGATCGTCTTCCAGCCACCCCACGCCAGGTTGGTCGCGCTGGTGGAGCACGTCGTCGCGCTCGTGCCAGTGCAGCCGGCCAGGGCCTCGCGCTTCTGCACCTGGGCGCCGAGGCACTGGTACTCGGTCGCGACCGCCTTGTTGCCGCAAGGGCTCGCTTTGGGCAGCGCGCTGCCGCCGGCGACGTCGCAACACACGCCGCTCGCGCAGCATCCGGCCTGCGCCGAGAAGGAGCAGGCGCCCGTCGCCTTGTTGCAGCTCCCGATCTGGCAGGCTGTCGTGGTGGGGCAGGCCGCGTCGCTCGTGCAGCAGCCGCTCTTGCTGTTGCCCACGCAGGCGCCCTTCGCGTCGCACATGTCGCCCGTCGTGCAGATCTGGCCGTCCGTGCAGGCGGTGCCAGCTGATTTCAGGGTCCACTGCTTGCTGTCTTGCTTCGCGTCACACACCGCACACGCGCTGCCGCCGGTGGCGCCATCGGCCACGCAGCTGCCGTCAATCGCGCAGAATCCAGCCTTCGCGGCGTGGGCGCATTGGCCCTTGGCGTCGCAGCTGTCGGTCGTGCAGCTGAGCTTGTCGTCGCAATCGCTCGCCGTCTTGCAGCAGCCGCTACCGACGCAGCCACACACCGTCTTCAGGTCCTTGCAGCAGTCGCCCGCTGTGGTGCAGTAGCTGTCGCATTGGCACGACGCCTTGGAGTCGTAGTCCCCGCAACGGCCGGCGCAGCTGTTCGGGCTGGTGATGACCCCGCCGTCTGATGAATCCGGCGTCACGTCGGAGTCGGCCGAAAGTCCCGTGTCCTGCCCGAGATCGGAGCCACCGCCATCCGGCGCGCCCGCGTCGATCGTCGCGTCTGCGACGGCCGTATCGGGCTGGAGCGTGTCCGTCGGCTCGACGTCGGGCGCCGCAACGTCGCCCTGCGTGGTGTCGGGATCCGCGGTGTCGGGCCCTGCGGTGTCGGCCTCCGCGGTGTCAGCCTCCGCGGTGTCGGGCTGCACGGTGTCGGGCTGCACGGTGTCGGGCTGCACGGTGTCGGGAAGGGTCACGTCGGTGCCGGCGGTCGCAACGTCCTGGCTGCCCGCATCGGCCACGCCAGCATCGAAGGCGCCGACGCCGTCCATGCCCTGGAAGGTGACGTCGCCAACCGGGTCGCCAGCGCCCGTGTCCGTCGGCCCAACGGCCTGCGGGTCGTCGCCGTCGCGCGGTGCGTCATCGCCGCACGCGGGAGAGAAGCTGGCCAACATGATCGCGAGCAGCGCTCGCGTCTTCCACGTCTTCTTCATGATTTCCTATCCCTGGCGCTCAGCTCGAGGGCACGGCTGGCGCTCCTGCGCTGAGGCGGGCGGAGAGTAGGGAAGCCACCGGGCGAAGTCGACAGGTTTATGGCCTGTTCCGAACAAAAATGACGCAGCGCGGCATTCGATTCCCCGCATTTGCTCGCCCGCAGCGACGCGCCCGCGCAGTCCAGCGCGGTTCGTGCGCGATCGGACAGGTCTGGGCGGCGTGTCCCCTGGGCAGATTCGTGCGGACCGAGGTACTGTCCGGCGCGCACGCACACGGGCGAATCGCGCAGAGGGGGGGCCATGGCCACACAACAAGACCCAGCCACCGTTGGCGCTGCGCCGGCGGCCCTGCCACTGCCCGTCTTGTACGGCGTCTTTCTCATCTCGGGCTTCGCCGCGCTGGTGTATCAGGTCGTCTGGCAGCGCGCGTTGTTTGCCCTCTATGGTGTCGACATCGCCTCGACCACCACCGTCGTCAGCGCGTTCATGCTTGGCCTTGGCGTCGGCAGCTGGATCGGAGGCGTGCTCGCGGCGGACAGTCGTCGATCTGCGCTGCTCTGGTTCGCCGCTTTTGAGCTAGGAATTGGGGCTTTTGGCTGGGTGTCGCTGCCGCTCATCCATCACGTCGGCGCGCTCACCGCGGGCGCTTCGGGCCCGGCCACTTTTGCGCTGACCTTCGGGCTGGTCGTGATTCCAACGTCGATGATGGGGGCGACGCTGCCGTTGCTCGTCAGCCACGCGGTGCGTCACCTCCACAACGTCGGCAAGTCGGTCGGCATGCTCTACTTTGTGAACACCCTCGGCTCGGCCGCAGCGGCGATCTTGACCGCCGTGGTCCTGCTGCGCGACTACGGCGTCAGCCATACCCTACGCATCGCGGTCGCCTGCAACGCCGTCGCCGGGATCGCCATCCTGGCAGCGTGGTTGGTCGCGCGATTGCGAGGCGCGAAGTGAGTCTCCGCCTCGCGGCGCTCATCGCGTTCATCGGCGGCTTCATCGCGCTGTCTTTTGAGATCCTGTGGTTCCGCGTGTACGGCTTCACCACCGGCGGCACCGCGCCAGCGTTTGGCGTCGTGCTCGGCAGCTACCTGCTCGGCATCGCCCTCGGCTCCGTCGCGACGCGGCGCTTCTGCACCGATCGCGTGCGGCGCGGCGATGTCGGCCTGCTGCGCCTCCCTGCCGTCCTCATCGCCAGCGCGAGCTTCGCGGGGTTCGCGCTGGTGCCCGTGGTGGCCTGGGCGGTCACCCGCGTCATCTGGCCGTGGACGCTGCCCGGCATCGCGCTGTTTGCCGGCGCCTTGGGTGCCGTGTTGCCGCTAGTCAGCCACCTCGGCATCGCCCCGGACAGCCACGCCGGCACGCGATTGAGTTGGCTCTACATGGCCAACATCGCTGGTTCGACGCTCGGCTCCCTGCTGACTGGCTTCCTGCTGCTGGACGTGCTCGGCGTTCGCGGCGCCTCGGAGGTGCTGTGTCTGCTGGGGTTGGGCGCGGCTGGGTTGCTGGTCTGGGTCTCCAAACCCTTGAGAAATCAAGCGATCCGGTGGGGCGTGAGCCTGCTGCTGCTCGGCGTCGGCACCGTCGCTGCGGCCGGCGCGTTGTACGACGGCGTTTGGGAGCGCCTTCAGTTTCGCACGCACTACAGCGGCGAGCGTTTTGCCCATGTCATCGAGAACAAGAGCGGTGTCATCACCGTCCGCAAGGGCGGCGAGATCTACGGCGGCGGTGTGTACGACGGCGTCTTCTCGACGGATCTGGTCCACGACAAGAACATGATCATCCGGGCCTACGCCCTCGCTGCCTACCACCCGGCACCCAAAGAGGTGCTCATGGTGGGCCTCTCCAGCGGTTCCTGGGCGCAGGTGGTAGCCAACCTGCCCGGCGTCGAGCGGTTGACGGTCATTGAGATCAACCCAGGCTACGTCGAGCTGATCCCGCTGTTTCCCGACGCGCAGAGCCTGCTGCGCAACCCGAAGGTGACGATCGTTCACGACGACGGGCGGCGCTGGCTGCTCGCCCACCCGGAGCGGAAGTTCGACGCTATCGTGATGAACACGTCCTGGCACTGGCGGGCGCACGCCACCAACCTGCTAGGCCGGGAATTCAACGAATTGGCGAAGACACGACTGAACCAGGGCGGCACATTTCAGTACAATACGACCAGCTCGGTGCATGTGGAGCGCACGGGTTGCGAGGTGTTTCCGTTTGGATTTCAGCTCGTCAACAACGTCGTCCTCTCCAACGATCCGGTCGCGATGGACAGCGCCCGTTGGCGGTCGGTGTTGCTGGACATGCGGATCGACGGCAAGCCTGTCTTCGATTTGAGCGTGCCCGGGCACACCAAGCGGCTCGCCGAGGTGCTGGCTGTGCGGCCGCCCGGCTTGGCGCCGGAGAAGCCCAATCCGTGGCTGCGTAGCTGTGCCGACGTGTTGGTCGCCCACCGCGCCGCGCAACATCCAGTGGTGACCGAAGACAACCTGCTCATCGAGTTCTCGCGGCCCTGGTACTGGACGCAGTGAGATGAAAGCGCCCCGGAAACACACCGTTGCCGGAGACACGCTTGTGGGGCTGTCCGTCGACTCCTAGCCTGATTTGGCTCGGGCGCGGCCCCGATTGACGGAGGTCCAGCGTGTCCGATTCAGCGATGTCACGACGTACGGTGCTTCTCGGCGCCGCAGCGGCAGCCGCGGCGGTCGCTGTCGGGGCCGGCGGTGAGGCGGTCGGCGGCGAGGCGGCGGAGTCCGATGCGACGCACCGCCGAACGGGCGCAGCGCCCCTGAAACATTCGCGCGCCGCGACAACGATGCCGACGCTGTTTTTGCCCCACGGCGGCGGGCCCTGCTTCTTCATGCAGTGGACCATGGGGCCGCCGGACACCTGGCATCCGCTGGCGGCGTGGCTGCGGCAGCTGCCGGCCACGCTGCCTGCGCAGCCCAAAGCGTTGTTGGTGGTGTCGGCGCACTGGGAGCAAGGCTTGCCCACGGTGCTCTCCGCCCCGAGGCCGCCGCTGCTTTTTGACTACTATGGGTTTCCCAAACACACCTACGCGCTGCAGTGGCCGGCGCCGGGTGCACCCGACTTGGCGCGTCGCGTGCGGGGCCTGTTGCAGACCGCGGGCATTCCGAGCGCGGAGGACGCGACGCGCGGGCTCGACCACGGCGTATTTGTGCCGCTGAAGGTGGCTTGGCCGAGCGCGGGCATCCCAACGTTGCAGCTGTCGCTGAAGGCTGGTCTCGACCCGGCTGCGCACCTGGCGATGGGCAAAGCGTTGGCGCCGCTGCGGGACGAGGGCGTGCTGATCATCGGGAGCGGCATGAGCTACCACAACATGCGCGGCTTCATGCAGCCGGGATCGCGCGCCGCTTCGCAGCGATTCGATCGGTGGTTGGCGGAGGCGTGTGCGGCGCCCGCAGCGCATCGCGAGGCGCAGCTCAGCGCCTGGATCAAGGCCCCGGACGCCCGCGCGTGCCATCCGCGCGAGGAGCATCTGCTGCCGCTGATGGTGGCGGCTGGCGCCGCGGGGAACGACACCGGCCACGTCGTGTTCGCAGGCGAGGCCATGGGCGTGCAGTTGAGCGCGCACCGGTTCGGGTAGGTGGGTAGACTCGGCTGGGATTCTTTTTGCCACCCCGGGAGCGCGCATGTGCCGCAACATCAAGACCTTGTTCAACTTCGCGCCGCCTGCGACAGACGAGGAGATCCGGGCTTCATCGGTGCAGTTTGTTCGCAAGCTCAGCGGCTTCAGCAAGCCGTCTGCAGCGAACGAGGCCGCGTTCGAACGCGCCGTGGCCGAGGTCGAGCGCGCGGCGCGTGAGCTGTTGTCGACGCTGGTGACCCACGCCGAGCCGAAGGACCGCGCGGTCGAGGCGGCGCGCGCGAAAGCGCGATCATTGCGGCGTTTTGGCGACGGCGAGCGGGCGTGAAGCGGCGCCAGGATGGCGTCTTCTCGCCTGCTCCGTGGTGGTGCGAGCCAGCGCGCCCGAGCGGCGGGGCGCTACGCGGCGGCGTCCGGGTGCGGGGGCGCGGGCAGCGCGATGGTGAACCGCGCGCCACCCTCTGAGCGGTTCTCCGCGCTGATGTGGCCACCCATCCGCTCGATGATGTCGCGGGTCACCGACAGGCTCAGACCCGTGGCGACATCGCGCATCTTGGTCGTGACAAAGGGCTCGAAGACACGATTGAGGTAAGCGGCCGAAATGCCGGCGCCGTTGTCCTCGATCATCACCTGCACTTCGTCGAGGCCACGTCGGAGGACGATGCGTAGGCACGGGTCGGCGACGCCACCGCGCAGGCAGGCCTCCGCGGCGTTCTGAAGCACGTTGCTCAGGGCGTGCGTGAGGCTCATCGGGTTCGCCTGCACTGACGCGGATCCACCGTAGTCTCGCTCCACGCGCACGCCCTCGATCGAACGCAGTCCGGCGAGCGCGATGGCCTCCTCCAGGCAATCCTCCAGCGCGACACACGTCGCCTCGACGTCCTGATCAGCGGTGAGACTCTGCACCGCCCGCACCGCGGTGCCGATGCGGACGCACCCGGCCGACACGTCGTCGAGATTGGCGCGGATCTCGCCAACGATCCGCGTCAAATCCGCCGCGCTGACGCCGACGAGACTGCCGTGCTGGAGGGAATCGAGCCCCTCTGACGCGAACCTGAGATTGGCCATCATGAACGTCAACGGGTTGTTGATCTCATGGCCGAGTCCAGCCCCGACCGAGTCAAGCAGCGCGAGCCTGTCGAAATGACGGTCACGGCGAAGCCCCTGGCGGCGCGTGGTCAGATCGCGACCGAGCACGGCGACAGCGGGTCTTCCCTGGTGGGTGATCGGCGTCGCCGTCGACTCAATCGGCACCGTGGAGCCGTCTTTGCGGACAATTCGCCAGGTGTGCGGCGCGCCGACCACGCCGCTCTCCATCATCTGCCGGGTTCGTATCAGGACCCGCTCGTGCGCCTCGGGATGTACTAAGTCGAGAATAGGCATTCCGAGCAGCTCATCTGCGGTGGCGTACCCCGCGACGTCGACCAAGCGCTGGTTGGCCCAGACCAACCGTCCGTCCTGATGTACAGCCGCGGGGTCCGGCAGACTCTCAAGAATCATCTGGAACTCGGCGCGTTCACGGGCGACCGCCTGCACGTGTCGTTGTCGCAGCAGCTCAGCCGAAGCGCGCCGACTGTAGCGCTCGAGCGTGTCCATCAGCAGTCTGAAGTGTCCGATGGGGCGGGTGTACAAGGCCACGAGCAGACCGATGGACTGCTCGCCGTCGCGAACCAGCGGCACGCCGAGATAGCCATCCACGTTCATCTCGGAGAGCAGCAAGTCCTCGGGAAAACTGCGGGCGACGGCGCTGGGATAGGCGCACGGGTCGCCTTGGAGCACGCGTTGGCACGGCGTCCCGACGAGCTCGTAGCGAAACGGGGCGTCGTTCGGATCTCCAGTGCTTAGGGCCAACATCACGACTGCGCTACCGTCCTCGGACAGCTCGCCGACAAAAACCATGTCAGCTTGGGTCTCGCGCCGGACGCTGGCGACCAGCGCCTCGAACCAGGGCGTACCGCGCAGATTCGTGGCGGCGTGATCGAACTCGCGCAGGCGGTCACGACGCAGCTGCTCGCCTTCGGTCGCGGCGTCTACAACGGCGGCGAGGTCGTCGAGCGCCCGCTCCGTCGCGGAGACCATCGACGCGGTGTCAGCGGGCTTGTGCGCGGCCGCCCGGCGGAGCTCTGCCAGCAGGTAGTGCCGCCAACCACGGACGTGAATCCCAAGCGGGACGCCGCGCCGGGCGAGGCTGACGCCGCTTTTCCGGGCTAATTGCTGGGTCCCGTGGCCGCGCAGCACGTTGCGCACGTAGCGGGCGTGGCGCTCGGCCTGCTCCGACCAAGCGTCGCCAACCGGCACGAACGGGGCGAAGCGCGGGTCGGACGCAAGCTGCTCGAAGAACGACTCGGCCCGGGCGACGTCGGCCTTGTGGTCGCTGTCGTCGCTACGGTCGCGGTCATCGCTGGGGTCGACGAGGTCGCTGTCAGTCATCGGCGCTGGCTCGACTGCGTCGGGCGACGTGGCCGCTGTGCTTGCCAGCGAGGCGTCACACGTTGCCGAATCTGGAGGCGGAGGCGGTCGGCGCAAAGTGTCTGTCTCCGGGCGACGGTCATGCGCATCTGGCGCGGCTGCAGGCAGGCACTGGCGGGACGAGCGGAGCGCTCCCAGACAGGACACATCCCCGCGAGCGGACAGTAGCACTGCTGCGCCGATTCGTGCACTAGGCCAACGGGGTGAACTCAGCGACCGTCGAGCCGACCATTCGTCCTGATCTGCTGGATCGCCGCCAATAACGCCACCGCGCCGACGGGTTTTTGCAGGAGCAGGTGCGGCTCCACCGTGGCTCCGGCAAACGCGTCGTCGACGTAGCCTGAGACGTACAACACGGCGACGTCGGGCCAGCGCTCGCGCAGCTGCGCCACGGCCTGCGGACCCGACATGTGCGGCATCACGACATCGCTGACGATGAAATCCACAGGCTCGGCCAGGGTGTCCGCGAGCGCCACCGCTTTCACGCCATCCGCCGCCGGGAACACCTGGTGTCCCCCCGATTGCAGGATCCGCTGGAAAGCGCGCCGCAGCAGTGCGTCGTCTTCAAGGAGCATGACCCGCAGGGGCCGGATCGCGTCGACCTGTGGGCGAAGCAGGGCCGGCGCCGCCACGGCGCGCTCGGCGTCCCCGATGTACACCGGGAAGTAGATGTCGAACCGCGTGCCCTGCCCGACCTCGCTGTGGACCTCGATGTGGCCACCGCTTTGCTGAACGATACCCCAGACGGTGGCGAGACCGAGCCCCGTGCCCTGCCCCTCCGCCTTCGTCGTGAAATACGGCTCAAAAATGCGCTCCAGGTCGGCCCGCGCGATGCCGCTGCCAGTATCCGAGACCTGGATCCGCTGGTACGTCCCCGCGGGGGGCCCATCTGGACGCACGTCTTCAGCGCCGATGGTCTCGCCGCAGCTCACGCTCAAACGCATCACACCGGCGCCATTCATGGCGTCCCGCGCGTTCACGGTGAGGTTGACGAGGACCCGCTCCAGCTGGCTAGGGTCAACAAAAACCCGAGCTTCGCAGGCTTCGCTGACATCTAGCTCCAGGGAGACACCCTCACCGATGAGACGTTGAAGCATGCGAGTGAGGTCCGTCGCCACCGCGACCACACACGTTGGACGTGGCCGCAAGACCTGTTGCCGCGAGAAGGCGAGCAGCTGGCGTGTCAGCGCCTCGGCCCGCTGGAGCGTCTCGACCAGCGTGTCGACGTCGTCGGCAATATCCTGGTGCTCGACCGCTGCCTCGCTGAGAAATTCGGTGCACAGCTGCGCCACGGTCAGCAGGTTGTTGACGTCGTGGGCGACGCCCGCCACAAGCCGACCAGCGGTGTGCATCTTCTGGCTGTGGGCGAGCCGGCTCTCGAGCTCGACCTGCTCGGTCACGTCGTGCGCGACACCGTGAAAACACAGCGGGTTATTGAGCGCGTCGACCTGAACATCACCTTGGCAGCGGACGATCCGGACCGTGCCATCTGGGCGGCAAACGCGGTGTTGGAGACGCAGCGGCACGCCGCGCAGCGCCGCCCGGAGGGACCGTGACAATTCGCCGCGGTCCTCCGGGTGAACAGCGAGCAGGTAGTCGTCAAAGGTGACTGGCGCGCCCACAGGATGCACGCCGAGGATGCGATAGACCTCGTCAGACCAGACGACGGTGTTGTCTGCGAGGGTCCATCGCCAGCTGCCCACGCCCGCGATCCGCTGCGCTGCCTGGAGCTGGCGTTTATGCTCGAACAGCACCATCTCTGTGCGCTTTCGGGCCGAGATATCAAGGACTGTGCCCAAAAACGAGGCGTTCGCCGCGGTGGCAGCGCCACCCTCGGGAACGACACGGGCCAGCACCCAGGCGACGGCGTCGCCCGCACCCACCACGCGAAACTCCGCGCCCAAAGCGGCGCCGACGCGACGCGCCTCCTGCCAGCGGTGCGTGATAGTTGGTAGGTCGTCGAAATGAATAGTGTCGAGCCAAGTTGTCTGCGCGCTGGCCTGGGCCAGCATCGTGCCGTGATAGCGCGAGTTAGCGTAGGTGACGTCGCCCTGCGCGTTGCACCGAAACAAGCCAAGCGGTGCGCTGTCTGCGAAGAGCTGAAATAGGGTGTCGCTCTGTGGCGCGTCAGCCGCAGCGTCCGCCGCCGACGAGGGCGGCACGGCAGGGGGCTCGTGGCCGTCGGGCAACGTGTCGTCGTCTGCCCGCGACCGACGCAGCACCGCGGTCATCAACACCCCGCTCGCCGTGCGGACCCTGGAGATCGTGACGTCAACAGCGATCAGGTGACCGTCTTTGTGGTGCGCATGCAGGCGGGAGGCCTCCCCCATCGCCCGCTGCGAGCCCTGCTCGGCGGCGAAGCGATCGACGAGCCCGCGATGGGAAGCACGGGCGGCAGGTGGCAGCAAAATGTCGAGCTCGCGACCAATGATCTCGTGGCTGGGGTAGCCGAACAGCCGCTCCGCTTCCTGATTGTAGAGCACGATCGAGCCTGAGCCGTCGATGGTCACAATAGCGTCGGACGCGGTCGCTAGGATTTGACTGAACGGTGGGGCGTCGGCTTCAATCAAAACCCGCGACGGCGCGCCGCTTTGGTGCGTGAGATCATCGAAGTCGTCGCGCTTCACGCCGATGGGCGTCGATGCGAACGGCATGCGTTTTCCGCGGATTGGCGCCGATTCTGTCATGAAACGCTCATCCTTCGCGATAGAACTCGGTGAGGCCGAGCGCTGTGTGGAGTGTCCGTTCAGCGTAGCAACTCGCGAAGATAGCGCAAGCTCATACGAACGGCCATGACGGCCGCGACATCGACGTTTGACGCCACACGCTCAGGCCAAAAAATTCACAAATGATGCGCAGGATCCGACTCCACCGCGGCGTCAGAGCGAGACGACGGCGCGCCAGCGCAGCCACCCAGCCGCGGCCTCGCGCTCGTCTTGCGCGCGGCAGATGTCCAAGTTAGCCCGGAGGATCAGCGCTGCTCTTGCTCGCGACGCAGCTGCCACTCCAACGCGAAGGCGCCAAAGGGCACGAGGCTGGCCACCAGCGCGAGCGCCGCCTTGCCCGGCGACCACCGCTCCGCGCGCCATACATGCAACAGGAGCAGCACGTAGAGCACTGAGAGCAGGCCGTGCACCATCCCGACGACCTTGTTTGGCGCTGGGGTGTCGGCCATGTACTTCAACGGCATCGTCACGCCAAACAGCAGCAGGTACGACACACCTTCGGCGAGCGCGACGGCCCGAAAGCGGGCGAGGGGGGTGTCGAACATGGTTGGCTCCTAGGCCCAGGGCGGGCCGCGCGCTCGTACCTCAACCGCGCGGGCGAGCGCAACAGCGGGCCCAGCCGGTCGAGCGGGGCGCTTGGTCGGGGCTGAACGTGCAGCCCTGCGCTGCGGCGACGCTTGTGCCCCTAGCGGAAGCCGATAAAGCGCTCTCTGGCGTCGTCGATCGGCGTCACCGCGACCGGGTCAGCCGCGCTTCCGTCAGGATTGCGCGTCGGGGGAGTGAGCGACATCAAGTAGAGTGAATGATCTCCGCCCTGCTCGCTCTCGACCAGCATGTGCGAAGCGCCGGGCACGTCGGCGACAGGCACCTCGGCGACGAGGCGCTGAACCCCGAACGTCGGGCCTACCAGCGCGACGCCTTGGCCCAATTTCGCGTTCGCGTCGATGAGGAAGGGACGCGCCGCGTCACTCGCCGTCCCGGTGCCACCACGCAAGAAGACCACACGTTTGCCGTGCTGCACCCAACGTGCCGAGACGACGACGCCGGGGTCTGCAGCCGTGAGTTGCTGCTGCGAGGGCTGGGCCCCGATACGGCTGATGTGCAGGGCCTTGTTGGCCAGCAAGAGGAGGAGGTCACCCACCTGCTGTGGCCAGCCGTGCTCGGTGGTGGTGAGCGGGCCAAGCAGCGTTGGGTTGAGTGCGTCAGCGCCGTCGAGTCGCGCGCTGACGAGCCCCTTCGGTCCGCGCAAGACCACGCGCGTGCCGTCAACGCTAGTCACCGGAGACCGCGCGATGACACCGGCGGCCGTGGCGGTCTCACAGGCCGACTCACCGCAGCCCCAGAGCCCGAATCCCTTGGGCGCCAGCGCATACGTCGCCTTGTCAGGCTGACTCGGCGAGGTGGTCGCGGACATCGCCAGCAGCAGGTCTGGATGCGGAACAGCCGTGGCCTCGACCGAGACCACCGCGAGCAGCAGCCGCCCGTCCGGCGTCGGCAGCAGGTTCAGCAGCCAGCCAGGGAGGCCCGTCGCCAGCAAGAGCGGCGCCTTGTGCTCGCTGCCGTCCACCGCCGCGGCAACCACGCTGGTGGCGCCGCCGACCTGCACGACCGCCGCGACTCGGTCGGGGTGCGACGCGCCCGCCGGCTGCGTGTTTGGCAGCATGACGAGCCGCTGAACTTGGCCCTGCAGCGTCATGATGGGCACCACGGGCACCGCGACACCCGCCGTCGCTGGCGTCGCGCTCAGCCCGCTCGGCAGCACCGCCGACACCACGCGCGTGGTGGTGTCCACCCGCTTCTCGGCGACGACGACGCGACGCTGGCCGCCTGGGAGCGAGCCGTTGTGGGTCCACACACTCACGCCGTCGCCGCCGATTTGGCGGGGTTGCTGGGCGTGCAGACCGTTGAGGGCGAACGCCAGCAGCTGCTTGTCGATGACCCGAACCAGGTGGTCCGCGACCACAGCTGGCGGCTGCAGCCACGCGTTGTTTTGGTGGTCAAGGAGGGTGCTCGGCCTAGGCATCACCAACGTCGCGGGGTTCGGCGCCGCTCCGCTTGAGGCGCCTGCGGACCCGAGTGGCTTGGTCCCCGCCGCGTACCAGCCGGGCGTCGGGGTCTCCCGCGCGAACAGGAGGTGCGCGCCTGGGCCCGAGAGGGAGGCGGGCTCAATCGCGGCGTTGGTCAAGACGGCGTTGGTCATCACGGCGTTGGTCATCACGGCGTTGCGCCACGGCGTCAGCTGGCGAGGCGTCTTGACCGGAAGCGTCGCGTCGACCACAAATCCAGCCTCTTCGTAAACGTACTCGTGTGTCAGAAAGCCCCACGGCGTCACCAACTTGCGATACCAGGGCCCCAAGTGTTGCTGCGGCGCACCGCCCGTCAACGCCAACGTCCAACCGTGCCACCCGGTCTTGGTGTTGGCGTCAAAGAGCACATGCGTGGCCGTGGCGCTCAGCACAGGCCAGGGGATCGAGCCGTTGACGACATCGTCCACCTTCGCGAGCGCGTGCGGCGGCTGCGGCGTCGCTGCGTCGAGGCGAAACCGCAGGACGGCGCCATCGCTCCGGACGCCAAGGAGGACGCCGGCGGCGTGGTCGTACGCCGTCACGTAGAGCTGGCTGGTTTGCCAAGTCGTGAGGCGTCTCGCGCTGGCAGACGCACCGAACCCCGCTTGCCACACGGCCCACTTGCCGGCGCCGTCGTCCGCCACCCAAGCCACGGCGGCCGCGTCACGTGACACCAGGACGGACAGCTTCTGGGCCGGTTTCTCGGTCAATTCGTGCGGCGCGCCGGCGTCACTGCCATTGGTTGCGACCGTCACCAAGCGGCGCGCGCCCTGGCTGGATGAGCGCAGCACGACGGCCAGCCGGTCGCCCTGCTTGTTCAGCCCGACCGAGGTGACGTAGGCCCCTTTCGGCGTCAACGGTACCGAGACGCCCGGTCCCGCGGCGCGATACAAGCGGTCGTCCGCACCACGCGCGATGAGCGTACCGTCCGGCAAAATGGCCGCCAAATACTCGGCGGCGCTGCCATCCGACGGCGTTTTGCCGCCGACCAGGACCGGCTGAGGTTGGCTCGCCTGCGAACCGTCCGCAGCCACGAGAAAGAGCTTCGAGGTGCCGCCGCCCGGGACCGGTCTAGTCACGTAGGCAAGGCGCTTGCCGTCGGGCAACCAGCGCGGCACGGAGAGCTCAACTGCAGCGGAGCCCTGGGCGACGAGGAGCGGAGCGTTGGCGTCGCCGCCGTCCAACCGCGCGACGTAGAGCGCCGAGCCGTCGATGTAGGCGACGTGCGTGTTGGTGTACGCACGATCGACCGCGTGCAGCGCGGAGGCGGTCGCGATCCGCACGGGCTTGGTGGCGCCGCTGCCGTCCATGGGCAGCGCGAAGAGGATGGGGACGCTCTTGGCGGACTTCGAGGCTGGGGTGTCCATCGTGTAAAAGACGACGACCACCGTCTTGCCGTCGGGCGTGATGTCGGGGTACGAGACCTCGCCTTCACCGAGTCCATACCCTGCGCCGCGACGTGGGCCGAGCTGTCTGGGCGGTAGCGCTCCTTGTGCGCCGACGCCAATCAGCCACGGCGTAGAGACACCACGGCTGGCGATATAGACGAGCCCCACCGTCGCCGGATCGCCGCCAGCGTCGCCGCCATCCGAGCCGCCGCCGCCCGATACGTCTGAGAGGATCGTGACGCCAGCGTCACCTCCGCCGACTGCGGCTGCGCCGTTGGCGCCGTCTGGGGTGTCGGAACACCCTGCGTGGAGTGCCGCGGTGAACAGGACCAGCAAGCACGGTAGATAGGCGTTCGACGCGTTGAATCGTGTCGCCAAGATCATGGCTGTACCTCACGCGCGACGCCCCTCAACTCGCCGCGCGCCGTCAGCCTCCCGCGTCGCAGCGATTGTGACAAGGCTTGATTCTTGGCGCTTGGAGACGACTCGGCCCCCTGCCACCCGCGGGCGTGCTCTGGCAGACCCGCAGCATCAAGCAGCCGAACGTGCGCGGGCGGCTTCGTGCGGTTTGTCAGGGAGAGACGCGATGGGTGATTGGACGTGTGGGGAGACCAGCCAACTCGAGGAGATTCGCGCTTGCGCGGCGCGGGGGCGTCCACAGGAGACCTGGCACGTCCTTGGCGCGCTGACGGCGCCGCCACATCCCGATCGGTGGTGGTTTGCTGCGCGCGACGCGCAAGGACGTGTCGGTGCGTTCGCGGCCATCGAGGGGACAAGGGCCAACCTTTTTTCTGATGATGTCGGCGCCGTGCAGGCGATGGCACGGGCGTTGCTGCGCTCCCAGCAGCTGCACACGAGCGGTAAGAGTCACCGCCACGTGCTGGTTGGGCCGGCCCGCGTCGTGGACCCGCTCTGGCAGATCTTTCAGCAGGTTGGTCGGCAGGTCGTCGCGGATCGACGACCCGCGCTGATGGTGAGCGGCGAGGCAGGCCAAGGCAGCCGCCGCATGGCGCTCAGCGTGGCCACCGCCGCGGACCAGAAGACCTGCGTGGCGTTTCTCGCTGATCGCAGCGTCGAGCTGGAGGGGCTGGATCCGCGCAAGGTGGCGCCGGACCGCTTTGATCGCGACGTCGCCGCAAGAATCGCTGCGGGCCGGCTGCTGGTCGGGCGCGAGGTCGCTCCGAATGGCCCTGGCGGTACGGCGATGTTCGTCGGTGAGCTCAATGCGCTCTCCGACGACGTCGCGCTCCTACATCCCTGGCACGTGCCGGGCCCGATCCGCGGACGCAAGATCCTCGTCGCTGGCGCGCTGCTGGAAGCGCGGCGCATCGGGCCGGGCGCCAACAAGGAGGTCTGGCTCCTCGTTGAGGGCGACGCGCTGCGCCTGGCGGCGGACCGCGCCGGCTACGAACACGCTGTGGCCTGGCGTGAGATCGCCATGCTGGGCTAGGGCGGATTGGGCCTGCCCAACCGCCGAGAAACCGGGCTCCGAGCTGCGTACAGGTGCGGCTTGTTGCGGTCCTGCCCGGCGTCATTGCCCGCCGCACGACCTACGGACAGGCGACGCTGCCGTCGTCGTAGTGGACACAAAACGTTTTGTCGACGAACCGCACACGCACCGTCGACGTGCAGCTGCGACCGCTGCCCTGCGCAAGCAGCGTCAGCGTGCCGTCCTTGTCGGCAAACGCTGTGGGATCGGGCGGCGACAGCCAGATCTCCAGGGGCTCCGTACGCCGATGTTGGTCAGCGGCGTCACCCGGGGTGCGGCTCGGCAAGACCGTCACGAGGGGCGCGCCGCCATCCTTGGCGCCCGACAGCTTGATCTGCACCGTCCGCGGCACCGCGCCCCACAGGTGGGCGCGCACTTGCACCAGCAAATATCCCTGGTAGCCCTTGAGCAGCTCGACCTCATCACCGTCGACCAGATGCCGCGCTGTGGTCGTGCCTGCGACGTCCTGGACCACCAGACCGCAGCGCAGCTCGTCGCCGTCGCCCACGTCGCTGTCGCTGCCGTCGGGCTGCGCGGAACAGGACGGGCTGACGGGCGCCACGGCGAGGGCGAGGGCGAGGGTGAGGCTCCGCAGCGACAATCGGTCTACGCTCATGCCCGCATCTTCCAGGTCGCCCAGCCCAGCGCGGCCCAACCGACCAGGAAGCTCAGACCGCCAAGTGGGGTGACCATGCCGAGCTTGCGAACCCCCGTGCCCACCAAGGCGTACAGCGACCCCGAGAACAGCACGATGCCCACGATGAACGCGATCCCGGCCACCCCGAGAGGCCCCCGCGCGTTGTCGTTGCCCATGTCGCGGGCGACCCAGAGCGCCGTGTCGACGCCGATGAGCGCGAGCACGTGCACAAATTGGTATTTCACGGCGGTCGCCCAGACCACGAGATCGCTCGGCTCCACGTGTTTCTTGAGCGCGTGGGCTCCGAAGGCGCCAAGGGCGACTCCGATGAATCCCAGCAGTGCGGCCCAAGGCGTAAAACGCATCTAGAACTCCGGTTTCGTGGTCCATTTCGTGTCGGCGCGTCGCGCGATGTCGTCGCTCGCGGTGCGGGTGCGCGCATGCTAGTTCGGCGCGACGGGACGATAGGCCCTTCCCGTCAACGCTTTCAAGGCACGCGCAGCGGCCCTGCGCACCAACGGGCTCGGGTCGGCCAGCGCGGTCTCCAAGGCCGCCTGCGCTGTGCGGGCGCGCAGGCGGTGCAGCGCGGTGATGGCGTTCAGCCGCACGTTGGTTTCTTCGTCTTTCAGCGCCACGATGAGCGCCTGGACTGCGCGCTTGTCGTCCTGCGCACCCAGGGCAAACGCAGCCTTCGCGCGCACCGCGCCGGCCTTGTCGTGTTGGAGCACGGCGATGAGCAGCGGCACTAGAACCTTGATCTTCAGGGTTGCGAGCGCGGCCGCCGCGGTGGCCCTCACGTCCCGGTCCGGCTCCTTGCGTAGGGACCGACGCAGCGTGGCGGCGAGTGGGACCCCGCCGCCGCCCAGTCGCACAACCAGCAAACACGCCTGCGACCGCACGTTGGGGTGTTCGTGCCAAATCGCCCGCAGCAGCGCGGGGCGACTGTGGGTTGGATCGCGGAGCAACAACTTGATCAGGCCTCGGGTCGGGCGGCTGTGTACGAGGTGCTGCAGACCATCGCGCAGCTGCGGATCATCGCTGAGCTGCTGGGTCGTGAAAAACGGCGGCAACGCCTCACCGACCGCGATCGCGCCGCTGGCTGCCGTCACCGTGCGCGAGGACTTCGGCGCGCTGAGAGGCGAGCGAGCCGCGGTCTGGGGCGCTACCGCTGCGGTCGGAGACGCCGGCAGGGCGGCGTGAGGTGCAGCCATCGCGGCTTGGGGTGTAGTAGCCACCGCGGGTTGGGATGTAGCCTCCGCGGCTCGGCGAGCTGCCACCGCGGCTTGAGGCGCGTCCCCTGCGGCCTTGGGCGTCACGACGACGGCGGTCTTGGCGACGGCTGACGGCGGCGGAACGGCTGGCACAGGCTTCGCGCAGCTCGCCGTCACCTGCGCGGCTAGGCAGGCGACAAGCGCGGCGAACGGCCGCGCTGCGGTCCTGGCGCGATCACCTCTCAACGGCCCTCACTCTCAAGGAAATCACCGAGGCCCGGCACGCGCTCGGCGGCTTTTCGTGCGAGTTTTCGGGTCCGGGCGAAGAGATGCTCCGCGTCAAACAGGTCTTCGTAGGCCAGCGGCGCGAGCGGCAGGGTGGGCGCGATGGGCGGGGGCGCTTGGCGCAGGCGCCGCACGACGCGGTCGGCAAACGATGCGCTGAACCCAGCGCGTGCCACGTCTGTCGACGGCAAAATCTCGGCCGCGACGTACTCCGCTGTGGCGACAGAGCAGATCCCCCGCCGCGCCGCGTCCTCGATCGAACCGGCGAGTCCGTGCGCGTCGACGCGGAAGCCGCTGACGAGGGCTTCGGCGACCGCGCTCACCTCGACCGCACCTGCGAGGCCGTCTTCCTGCAGGCTCAGCGCGATCTGCAGCGCGTTGAAGGTGGCGGTCACCCGGCCCTGATAGGCCGCGTAGCGTGACGGCGGCGAGCGGGTGTCGAGATGAATGAAGACGCGGCGAACCGGATCTTGGCGCGGCAGCTGGGCGAGCGAACCGAGGATGTGCCGCACCTCGTCATCGTAGGCGCCGACGTGTGATAACAAGCTGCGCAGGCGCGTCGCGTCGACCCGCCGAGCGACGATGTCCGTGTACAGACAGTAGATGAGAGCGTCGACCTCGGCGTCGTCGCCAAAACAGATCTCGTCGACATCCGCGTCACGTTCACGCAGCCACAGCCGCGTATCGAGGTGGGCCGCCAGCTTGTAGGGCACCTGCGCGCGGACGCTGCGCAGCTTGCGCACACGGCCGACGAAGTCTTTGAGCACGAGCTTGTCGCACCGCACGCCATGGAGCCGAAACATCGCCTCGATGCGGGCGCGCATCTGGGTCGGCGAGCCGCTGACCACGATGATGCGAGCGCGATGCCGCCGTGACAGCGCGGTGAGCAAGGCCCGCATCCCAGGCACAACGCGCTTGTTCTCGGCCTTCTCCGTGGCGGCTCGGAGCAGGCCACGAACCGAGGAGAAGTCGGTCTGGACGTAGGTTTTGTCGAGGTCCCAGCGATAGACGATCTCAGGTCGGCGCGGGTCATCAACGACGGGCGCAGCATGGGCCGAGGTGTCGGTTCTCAGTTCGCTCACGCGCCCTCCTCCTGCCACAGCTCACGCGTGGCCTCCAGCTGCCGCGCGATCTCGTCCCGCAGACCGTGGCGCACGCACTTGCTCGCCAACCGAATCGCGTTGGCCAACGCCGCCTCAGAGGAGTCTGGATTGGCGACCAGCACGAGCCTGTCGAGCCCCAGCAGCGGCGAGCCACCGTATTCCTTGAACTCGCTGACCCGCTTGAGCATGCCGACGCCCGGAGACAACAGGCGCAACCCCGCCCGCCAGGTGACCTTCGACTTCCAGGCATACCGCGCGGCGTCGATCGTCAGGTCGGCGAGCCCCTCGAGCAGCCCCCGCACGGCGTGGCCGGTGTATCCGCCTGAGACCACCACGTCGGCATAGCCGCGCGGGATATCCACCGCTCGCACGTTGCCTACGAACTGAAAGCCCGCGATGCGTTTCAGCGCCCGATGGGCCGCGACGACGGCTGGCGGGCCTTCCTCCAAACCGAGGCCGGTAGACAGCAGCGAGACCTGCGGTTGGCGCACGCCGCTCACGACCTTGGCGTAGGCGGCGCCCATAACCGCAAACGCGATGAGCTGGCCGGCCGTCGCGGCGGCCTCGCCCGACACGTCAAGCACCAGCGCGAAGGGGTCGTCGCCAGAGGACCGCGGCAGCGTCGGCACGACGGACGCCAGCGCGGGCGCGACGCCGGGCACGACGCTCGCCAGCGTCTCGCGCGCGAGCTGCCAGGCGACGCCGGGCGGGGCAGCGGTCACGAGCGCGTCGCCCTCGCCATCGACGAGCAGCCCGAGCGCGACGGGCAACGCCGCGCGGGCGGCTTGGGTCGCAGCGAGCGCATCACCGGTTTGGCGGGGGTAGGGCGCCGGCGCGCCGACGATGCGCAAGCGCATGGGATCGTAGCTGAGCCCGGCAAGTCGGCGTTGCAGCTCAGCGGCGTCGCCCACGAGCAACAGCTGCGCTTTACCGACCAGAGATTGCCTGGCGGCCGCAGCCAGGATCGCGTCAGGTGCGGCGTTGCCACCGTAAGTGTCTACGACGATGGTCGGCTGGTTGGCCATGGCGACTCCAAGGGCAGAGGAGGTCGCGAGCGTACCCGATCGGGGCGCTAGGCGCCCGTCACTGAAGGCTAGTTCATCACCAGGAAGCCGCCGGCTAGGCCGATCAGCGCGTAGAGCTCGGGCACGCCGGCGGCGAGCAGCGCCTGACCCTGATTCATCTGACCGTTGTTGATGCTCTTGATGCACGCCGCGGCGGTGCGCGCCTGGCCGATCGCGCTCAACAGGCACGGCACGCCGCAGATGACGCCGGCGAGCGCGACCTTCGCCATCATCGCCGGGTCGCCCCACTGGGACTTCACGTTGGCGATCATGAGGAAGGCGATGGCAAATGCGTACAGCCCCTGCGAGCCAGGCATGACCGCCGGGATGAACGCCGCGCCGCGACGATCGGGCTCACACGCTGCATAGGCCGACAGCGAGATGCTCAGCGCGTAGCCAGAGCTCGCCATGCCAAAGCCAATCGCGATGAACGAGATGAGGATCATGATGATCTCGCCCGTGCCCGAGCCGGCAGCCGGCGCGGCAGCGGCGACATCAGCGAAGGCCGGCGTCGCGATGAGGGTCGCAATGAGGGTCGCGGTGAGGGTCGCGAGAGGGGCGGTCAGATGGCGGATGTGCTTCATGTCTAGGGCCTCAGGGTGGATGGCACGCAGGCGCGGGCAACTCAGGAAATTGAAACGTTAGGACGTTGGACCTCGACGCATCGGGCTGTACCAGATCTGCCCGCCGTCGAAGCAATTGCTCCCAAACTCAAGAAAAATCAACCGATTGGTGTGGATATACAGGGACAGGAGCGCGAGCAGGAAGACGAAGAAGTGGCCCAACACGGCAACAACCACGCCGAGCGCAAGCGGCAACATGCCAGCGACCTGATTGACGACCATGGCCATGATCGAGCCCGACAGCGCGATGCCAAACAGCCGCATGTGGCTCATGACGTCTTGGCCAAATCCGGTCATGCCCGAGTAGAGCGTCCAGATGACGTTGGGGATGCGCTTGTCGTCGAAGATCCGCTCGGGAAAGACCATCCACATCAGCACGCCGAGCACCAGCAGGGACTGACCGCCAAGACCAGCACCAAACGCGACCTGGGCCACGAGCGCTTCGGGGGGGTGTTTGACCACCAGCCCCATCGCCAGCTCGGGCGCGCCCTCGCCGATGACCAGCGCGATGGCGCCGAGCGCGAAGAGCAGGCTCCCTGTGGCGTTGGTTCGCCAACCGCGCTGCCAGACGGCGCTGCCATAGCTGACGGTCATGCCGATCATGCCGACGACGAGCGAGAAGATGAAGCTGGTCATCGGGTCCGACGCGAGGGCCGTGGGTGGTCGATGACCGTCCAGAAACCCACTCTGACCGACGACCTGACCGAAATATTGGCCAGCGATCACGCCGACGACCGTGGAAAATGCGCCTGTGAGCGCAAAAACGTTGCCAAACGCGACCTGGCCTTTGCGTCGTAGCAGCAGCCCGGCCACGAGCAGCAACAGGCCGTAGCCGGCGTCCAGCAGGCACAGGGAGCCGAAGACCAAGAACAGCATGCCGACGATCGCGGTGAAGTCCTTCTCCCAATAGCTGATCCCGGAGAACGCTTGCACCACGGACTCAAAGCCACGCACCACGACGTTGTTCTGCAGCTTGACCGGCACCGCGTCGTCTGCGGCGGGCGAATCGAAGCGCAACACGACAGCAAACCCCTTGAGGGCGCGCTGCAAGTCATGCTGCTCCTCAGCGGGCAGAAACCCCTGGATGGCGAAGATCGGGCCGTCTTTGAGGCCGCCATCTTCGGTTTTGAGCACGACCACGCGATCGTGCAGCTGCGCGAGGCGCTGGTCGATGCCGCGCACATAGCCATGGAAACTGCCGAGGATCTCCTCGGTCTCACGGAGCTCTCGCCGCACCTGCTCGCGCTCGGCGATGGCGCTGCTCAGCGTGCGACGCGGCAGGCGCACCCGATCGATGTTTAGGTCGGCGGCGACGTCGCCAAACAGCGCCACCCACACCTCGTCGTCGTTTTGCTGGCTGATGACGTAGGGGACGTTCGCGACGTTGAGCTCACGCCAGTCATTCCACGTCAGCCGAGCGAGGCGGACCGGCGCGCCACGCGCGGTCAGGTCGTCGAGCACGGCAGGATCGAAATCTCCCCACGGCGCCAGGGCGGCGATGTTGGTGTCGAGCGAACTCAGGCGCTCATGGAGCACCCGACGCTCCTCCGCGAGGTGCTCGACTCGCTCCACGACCGCGCCGACCGCGATGCCGGGCACCTCGCGACCGCTGCTATTCACCGACAAAATCGCGGTACGAGCGCGTTTGAGCTGCGCAGCGCGGTCCAGTGGATCGCGCGTACCGCTGTGCAGCGCGGCGAGGTCTTCCGGGGGACGCATGGGCTCGACATGCAGCAGCCCGACGTCCATCACAGTGGTCAAGATCGCTTCGGCTTCGCGGCTACGGCCAACCAGCGTGGCCTTCAGCATGCGTACAATGCTCATGCGGCGCTCCCCGCCATGGCGGTGTCTGCGGCAGCGTCCGCGACCGCTCTCGCGTCGCGGGCCTTCGCCTTGGCCTTGCCCTTGGCGATCTTGGCGCGGGCGACGGCAGCGACCTGGAGATCTCCCAAGGCGATCTTGATGCGCCGAATGGCCTCTTTGGCTTCCGGAATCAGCACGATCTCAAAGAGGTTCACCTTCTGCGTGGTGCGTCTCAGCTCACGGTCAACCAGATCGAACTGCTGCTGAATGATGTGCATCTCGGTGTTCAGCTGCACAAACCGGCGCAAGCGAGGCAGCGCGCGGCTGACCCAGGCTGGGGTACCGAAGCGGCTGAGGCCCACGTCTGGAAAATGCACGCGGTCAAGCGTCGGCACAGCCACACCGGCCACGGTCTTGGTCCCAATCACCAACTCTCGGGCCTTCGTCAGCTTGACCAAATCGACCAGCAGCGGCTCGGCGAACAGCGGCAGCATCCCGTCCCAGCCGTGTCGCGCCTTCTCGAGGTCGGCGCGCCGCGCCTCCAGCTCGCGCCGGATCTTGAGCTGCTCGGCTTGCAGCTGCTCCTGCTTGAGCTTCAGCACCGGCAAGAACTGCAAGTAGGTCTTCACCTCGCGCCGGGTGCGCGTCAGCTCGACCTTGTTGAGCTTGTATTTGCGGGCCATGGCGAGGCAGCTCCAAGTTCGAGTGAGCAGATGCGGACGTCAGATGCGCGGCGACGACGTACGGAGCGGGTGCGAGCGAGATGCCCGACCCAGGGCGACACAGGGCGACGGGACTAGCTCGGCCAGTACACGTCGGTCAGTTTGCTTGGCAGTCCCGACTGGGTGGGCGTGAAGTGCTTGGCGAGCAGCTGCCAGCCGAGGTCAAGTTGAGCCTCCAACGGCAAGTTGACCTTCAGGTCCATCATGCGCACCTCAAACTCAGCACCGTAGGCCAGGACGGCTTGGTCGAGCGCCGAGATCGTGAAGCCCATCGACTGCTGCTGTCGCACTTTGCGTGACGCGTCAAACAGCTGAATCATCGCGGTCATGAGCGGGGCGTGGTCGTCGCGGGTGTTCTTGTTTACGAGCTGCTTGAGCCGCGACAACGAGCCGAAGGGGTCGATGACGCCGCCCTTGAGGTAGAACTGCCCTTCCGTGATGTAGCCGGTGTTGTCGGGCACGGGGTGGGTCACGTCGTCGCCGGGCATCGTGGTCACCGCCAACAGCGTGATGGAGCCGGAGCCCTCGATGTCGACCGCTTTCTCGTACCGCGACGCGAGCTGAGAGTACAGATCGCCCGGATAACCGCGGTTTGCGGGGATTTGCTCCATCGCCACCGCGACCTCTTTCATCGCGTCGGCGTAAGCCGTCATGTCGGTGAGCAGCACCAGCACGTCCTTGCCAGCGGTGGCGTATTGCTCAGCCGCGGCCAGCGCCATGTCGGGCACCATCATGCACTCCACGACCGGGTCGGCGGCGGTGTGAATGAACATGATCGTGCGCTCTTTGCTCGGCACCAGCTGCTTCTTGAAGAAGAGATAATCGTCGTACTTCAGCCCCATCCCGCCGAGCACGATGACGTCCGCGCGGGCCTGCAACGCGATCCGCGCCAGCAGCTCATTGTAGGGCTCACCCGCCACCGAGAAGATGGGCAGCTTCTGGCTCTTCACCAAGGTGTTGAACATGTCGATCATCGGGATGCCGGTCTGGATCAGCTCCGACGGGATGATGCGATTCGCCGGGTTGAAGGACGGACCGCCGATGTCGATGTCCTTGGTCTGCTGCAACGGCGGGCGACCGTCGATGGGCTCGCCGACGCCGCTAAAAGTCCGGCCCAACAGGTTCTCAGCGGAGAAACCAAGCTGCACCTGGCGGCCCAGAAACTCGACCTCATCGCCCGTGCTGATGCCCTTTGAGCCCGCGAACACCTGGAGTGTCACAAGATCGCCGAGCAGCTTGATCACCTGGGCGTAGGTGGTGTTGCCGTCCTTGAGCCGGATGCGCGCGAGCTCGCCATAGGCGATGCCCTCGGCGTGCAGGCTGACGACTGGGCCAACGATCTGATCGATGTGCGTGTAGACCTTGCGCATGATGTCTCCTGCTACGCGGCGCCGCTAAGACGCGACTCCAATCGATCGAGCAGCTGTAGGTACTCGGGGGCGTCGGTGGCGGTGATGTTCCAATCGCGGAACGTCGCCGTGATCTCGGTGAAGGCGTCGCGCGCTTGCACCTTGTTTGTGAACGCAAAGTCGTGATCGACGATGCGCGCGGTCAACTGCAGCGACAGCGCGGTGCGATCGGCCTCTGGGCTTGCGTCCACAGCGTTGAAGGCGTTCTGCTGCAGGAACACCGAGTCGATGAACTCGGAGCCGAGGAAACGAACAAAGTCGGGGAGGCTGAGATCCTCTTCGCCCACGACCTTCATCTGATCACCGACGCGCTGACCCTCGACGTAGTACAGGGCGAGGCGCTTGACGGTGTCGACCCAGCCGACGAAGTAGAGCTTCTCGAGCGCGGGTCTCATACGGTCGATGTACTTCGACCACGAGTCCGTCGGCGAGATGGCTGGGAACCGTTTGGCGTAGGACCGCGCGTACGTGAGGCCGAGAAAACAGCCCACGACAGCGAGGGTGGACTGGGTCACGGGCTCTTCGAAGTTACCGCCAGCGGGTGAGACCGTACCGATGGTGGTGACGGAGCCCGTCTGCGTGCCGAGGTTCGGATCTTCGATGCGGACCAGGCCGGCGCGCTCGTAGAACGCCGCGATCAGGGAGCTGAGGTAGGCGGGGAAGGCCTCCTCGCCGGGGATCTCTTCGAGGCGACCGCTCATCTCGCGCAAGGCCTGGGCCCAGCGACTGGTGGAGTCGGCCAGCAGCAGGGTGCGAAGCCCCATCTGGCGATAGTACTCAGCCAGCGTGACGGCGGTGTAGACCGACGCCTCACGCGCGGCGACGGGCATCGAGGAGGTGTTGCAGATGATGATGGTGCGCTTCATCAGCGACTCGCCCGTGCGCGGGTCGGTCAACTCTGGGAACTCGCGCAGCGTCTCGACGACCTCACCGGCGCGCTCACCGCAGGCGGCGACGATCACCACGTCGGCCTCGGCGAACTTGCTGACACCCTGCTGAAAGACCGTCTTTCCGGAGCCGAAGGGGCCAGGCACGCAGGCGGTGCCGCCCTCGGCGACTGGGAAGAAGGCGTCCACGATACGGATGCGGGTCGTCAGCGGCGTCTCGGGCAGCAGCCGCTCGGCGTAGGCGGTGATCGGGCGCTTAACCGCCCACGGCATCACCATGGTGAGCTCGCGGATCTCACCGGTGGCGAGGAGTTTCACCTTGGCCACGGTCTGCGCGACGGTCATGTCGCCGGGGGACGCCAGCTCCAGCACCTCGACGGCGCCCACGATGCCGAATGGCACCATGATGCGGTGGGTGTACATCGACTCGGGCACCGTACCGAGGGCATCGCCGGCCTTGAGGTGCTGGCCGATGCGGGCCACCGGTGTCCAGGCCCACTTCGTCGTGCGATCGAGGGTCGGCAGGTAGACGCCGCGCTGCAGGTAGTAGCCGCACTTCTCAGCGAGGGCGCCCAACGGATTGCCGAGACCGTCGTAGGTCGTCGACAGCAACCCGGGCCCGAGTTCAATGGCGAGCAGCTCGTCTGTGAAGGAGACGGGGGTGCCGACACGCACGCCGCGGGTGTCTTCAAACACCTGCATGTCGCACTCGCGGCCGCGGATTCGGATCACCTCCGCCTTGAGGTTGATCGACTCGCCCTGGTCGTCGGTCATGTCGATGTAAGCGACCTCGTTCATGCGGACGTCGCCGGTGAAACGCACCGAGACCATGTTGCCGCTGACGCCGAAGACGCTGCCTTGCTTGTCGCTCATGGAGTTCCCGTGCCGGGTTGCTGGGCGCCCGGTGTTGATGCGGCAGATTCCGCGGGGATGTGGAGGATCTGGTCCAAGACCGACCGACCTAGCGCCGCGTTCCACGAAGCCGAACGCTCGAGGATGCGAAGCTGCAGGTAGTACGCCAACACGAACTCCACCGAGAACAAGTCGTACCGATTCAGCGTGTCGATGTGCGACCAGAACAGGTCGCAGAGGGTCCGTTCAGCGCGGAGCAGGTCCTCGTCTTCAAACGCGGACAGCGCGGTCGGGAGCCACTTGAAGCGCTGCTCGAGTCCGAGGCCGCGCTCCTCCCAATGACTGATGATCACGTTGGCCGAGGCGTCGAAGCTACCTTGCATCTGAGCCAGGAAAGCCGGGCGATCAGCGCCCTCCGCACGCGAGAGCGTAGCGGTCTTCACCTCTTCGACGTCGACAAGGAAGTTGGCCCAGTCCCGCAAAAAGCTGGTCTTCGCACCGCGGGTCAGCTCGAAGTAATGTCGCTGCAGGAGGCGGTGTTGTGGCAACGGCCGGTGCAGCCAGGCGGGCAGCTCGTCGGCGGTCTTGTTGTCACGGCGGTCGGTCAGCACTGCGGCGTTCAACGACGCGGCGGACACGTCTGGATCGTCGAGTTGAGCGGCGAGGCTCAGTCGCACGGTCTCCTCGACGGACTCCAGGCGCAGCATGCGCTCGAACTCCTCAAGATCGCTTCTCTCCAACTCACTGCGACAGCGGGCCACGAAGTCGGCGCGCGTCAGCGGCGGATCCTCGCCGCGCACCAGTCGCGGCAAGCCTGTGATCAGGTAGACGAGGCCCATGGCTGATTCACGCTCCTGCCATGGACAACGCGCTGCGCAGGCCGGGTTCGACGAGCGCCGCCAGCTCGCGGGCGATGGTGTCGGCGGTGAAATCCCACGCGAAGTGTTCGCCGCTGCGGACGAGGCGGAAGCCGCCCTGCCCTGCTTCGTCGACCAAGATCAAGTCGCCGGCGGTGATGCGCGCGAACAAGGCCGCCTCGAGCGCGGCGCGGTCTTCCGGCCGGATGTGCGCGGTAACGGCGCCCGTACCGGTGCCCCAGGCGACCAACAGCTCTCCGAGCAGCTTCGCCATGAGGTCAGCGTCACCCACCGCCTCGCCCACCGCGGCGACGACCGCGGGCTGGATGGCCTGCGACTTCAGACGCTCTTGGAAGCGAAACACGAAGTCGCGCGCGGCCATGCGCAGCTCAGCGTCGAGCTGTTCACCGCGCTTTCTTGCCGCAATCTCAGCCGCTTGATGCATCGCTGCGGCGTCGGCCTCGGCTCGCGCCACGACGCTGGCCGCCTGCGCGTGTGCGTCGGCGATGATGCGGTCGCGTTCGCGCTCGCCTTCCTCCACACCGTCAAGTTTGATGCGAGAGATGAACTCCGCGATGCCGCTTGTGACCTGAGTCATGGCTCCTCCGGGCGTGCTTGGTAGGGGGCGGGCACGCGGCGCGAAGTGAGGCACCGAGGGCCCGCCGGGGCCGGCACGCGGTGCTTACTGCAACGACGCCGGAAACGCAACGCCTCGGCGCATCCGGCCCGCTCGACGGCGCGAACGGAGGACGGCGCTACTCTGCCGGACTGCCCACTGTCGGCGGCGCGGACACCGGCGCGGCGGACGCCGATTCGGATGGCGCAGCAGCGGAGCGGTCGTCCGGTTCAGTTGACGCAGTGATCGGCGGCGCGGGAAGCCTGTGCGTGTCGTCGAGGCGCAGATGATGCCAACGCAGCTCCTGGCTTCCGGCACGCAGCGGCCACGTATGGACGGGTCGATAGCCGAAGTGTCGAACAAACCCCTCGTGACCCTCCAACACCCACGCGTCGGCGCCAACAAACGTCGACCACCGCTGCCCCATCGCTTCATAGAGGTCGGTCACTTCGCGACCACCAATACGCTCGCCCACCGGTGGATTGCAGAGGATGACCGCGTCGTCTGCTGGGGCGTCCATTCGGCGGACGTTATGACGCACGACCTCGACAAGATCAGCTAGCCCGGCCCGCTCAAGGTGAGTCCTGGTCGCCCGAAGCGCGGCGCGATCAAAGTCGCCCGCGATCACCCGAAGCCCGGTCGCATTGGCGATCGCCTCGGTGGCGACGGCCTGGGCAGCTTCACGTTCTTTCTCAAGAAGCAGCCCCATGGCTTGGCCGTGGTGGGGCCAGCGCTCAATCGGAAAGTCGCGTTTCATCCCCGGCGCGATGTTCAGGTGGCGCATGAGCGCTTCGATGATCAGGGTGCCGGAGCCGCACATCGGATCGATCAGCGGCCGACGCCCGTCCCATCCAACGGTGGCGACCAAGGCTGCAGCCGACGTCTCGCTCACGGCCTCTTCGATCGCATCAACTCGGTACGCACGGTGATGCATCGCGTCGCCGGAGATGTCGAGGTAGACGCCGCACCGGTCTCCCCGAAATCGCAGCACGATCTGCACGTCGGGGTCGTCTGCGTCGATATTGGGGCGCGCGCCCAGACGCCCGAGCAGGTGATCGCAGATCGCGTCCTTGGCGCGTTGCGCGGCGAACATGTGCGTGCGAATCCCCGTCCCGCGTGAAGGACGACCTCGGCGCTTGGGGGCCTCAGCGCTTCCTGGCAGGGCGCCGGACGCTCGGACGGCGATGGTGTGCCGATCATCAAGCCAGTGTGTCCAATCCAGGTTCCGCACCGCGTTGTAGAGCTCGTCTGCGTCGCCGCTTCGGATGTCTTCAACCGCGAGCAGCAGATGCGTGGCGATCCGCAGGTGCACCAGCGCGCGAGAGGTGGTCGTTGTGTTGAGGTCGAGCACGACGCCATCACGCCGAACATGAACGACGCGCATGCCAAGCGCGACACACTCTTCGGCAAGAATCGCGGCGGTGCCTTCTGCGGCAGTAGCGAGGACTTCCATTATGACATCACGGGGTTCGGGGAATGAACTGGCGAGGAGGAAGCACCACGGAGGAAACGACGGCCAAGTGGCCCGGCGGTGGCGCGGCAGTGGCGCAACGGTGGCGCGTGGACGCCGGTCGAGACCTGCAACACGCACTGCCGCGCCATCATGGGCGCGAGCGGCGCTGCCGTAAAGCTGCGATGTCGTGCGATGTGACGCGCAAGCCCTGCCTGCGACCCCGCCAAGGCACCGCGCTAAACGACGTTAACCGTCAACCTGCATCGGCAGGGGGCCACGCGCCCGCGCATCCTTCCAAGCAACCAGCCCGGCCAGCGCCGTCGCGCTCAAGAGCACGGTGCTCGCCAGGATGAACCAGCCGTAGTCGGTGTCGTTCGCGGCGCACACGGCGCACCCTGCGATCAAGGTCGTGATGCTGGTCATGATAACTACCTCCAAGCCAAGCGCCCTCGCAGAGGAGTCGTCAACCCAGATGAACTGTTACGCAACCAGCGGCAACGGCTACGCCACCGCGGGCGGCGCCGCTTGGCTCTTCATCCAGCTCGACGGCGGCCGCTGGAGCGCGTGCTCGAGGACCTCTTCGATCCGCGAGACGAACACAATCTCCAGCTGATCCTGCGCAGACTGGGGGATATCGCGGAGATCGCGGC
The DNA here is from genome assembly GCA_937910235.1 of uncultured Myxococcales bacterium. Lineage (GTDB taxonomy): Bacteria > Myxococcota_A > UBA9042 > UBA9042 > UBA9042 > UBA9042. The sequence continues at coordinate 36,569 of CALENB010000047.1, forward strand.
GGTTCTTCTCAGGGAGGATGATCTTCTTCACGCCACCACGAAGCGCCGCGAGCACCTTGTCCTTCACACCACCGACGGGCAGCACGAGGCCTCGCAGCGTGATCTCACCGGTCATGGAGACGTCGCCGCGTACTGGCACGTCGGTGAGCAGGCTGATCAAGGCCGTGAACATCGTCACACCGGCGCTGGGCCCGTCTTTCGGGATACCACCAGCCGGAAAGTGAACGTGTAGGTCGTTGTGCTCAAAGGCGCTGCGTGCAATCCCGTACTTTTCGGCGTTGGACTCCACCATGCTCAGCGCGATCTGCGCCGACTCCTTCATGACGTCGCCCAGCTGTCCCGTCAGGCGCATCTTGCCCTTGCCAGGAATCTTTGCGGCCTCAATGAAGAGCAGATCGCCGCCGGAACGTGTCCAGGCCATGCCCGTCGCGACGCCGGGAACCTCCGTGCGCTGCGCAACCTCGGGCTCAAAGCGCGGCGCGCCAAGGATCTCGTCCAAGTCCTCTTCGGTCACGGTGCGCTGAGTGTACTCATCCTTCACCACGCCAACGGCGACGCGGCGACACACGTCAGCGATGCGACGCTCCAGCGACCGAACACCAGCCTCTCGCGTGTAGGAGCCGATGATCTTCGTCAGGATGGCCGGCGTGATCTCAATCTGCTCGGGTTCAAGCCCGTGCCCCTTCACTTGCTTTGGCAGCAGATGCTGGCGGGCGATGTTCTGCTTCTCCTCCAGCGTGTAGCCGCTGAGCTCGATCAGCTCCATGCGATCGAGCAGCGGCGCCGGGATGGTGTCCGTCGTATTGGCCGTCGCGATGAACAGCACCTTTGAGAGGTCATACGGCGTGTCGAGGTAGTGATCGGTGAACGTGTTGTTCTGCTCTGGATCGAGCACCTCAAGCATCGCGGCCGTTGGGTCGCCACGCCAGTCATGCGTGAGCTTGTCGACCTCATCCAGCATCACGACCGGATTCGACGTGCCGGCCTTCTTCAGGTTCATGATGATCTTGCCAGGCATGGCGCCGATGTACGTGCGTCGATGGCCGCGGATCTCGGCCTCGTCACGCACGCCACCCAGGCTGACGCGCTGGAACTTGCGGCCCAGCGCCTCGGCAACCGAGCGACCCAGCGAGGTCTTACCCACGCCGGGCGGGCCGACGAGGCAGAGAATCGGCCCACGCATGTCTTGCTTGAGCTTCGACACCGCGAGGAACTCGATGAGGCGCCGCTTCACCTTCTCAAGGCCGTAGTGCTCGGAGTCGAGCACCTCCTGGGCGTGAATGAGGTCGAGGTTGTCCTCGGAGACGTTGCCCCACGGCAGGTCCGCGAACCACTCCAAGTACGTCCGCGCGACCGTGTATTCGGGCGATCCCTGCTGAATCGAGCGGAGACGTTTGATCTCCTTGTCGGCGATCTTCTGCACGTCCTCGGGCAGGCTGGCCTTCGTGAGACGCTCCTCCAACTCAGCCAACTCGTCACCCTCACCGCCATCGAGGTCGCCGAGCTCCTTCTGGATGGCCTTCATCTGCTTGCGCAGCACGTACTCACGCTGGCTTTTGTTGAGCTCGCCTTTGACCTCGCTGTTGATGCGCTGGCTGATGCGCAAGATCTCAACTTGTTGCATCACGAGCTGCAGCGTCTTGTTGAGCATGTCCGCGATACCGTCGGCCTGGAGCACCTCGACCTTCTCCTCGACGGAGACGCCAAGGTGGGTCAGCAGCAGGTAGACGAGGCGTGACGGATGCTCGAACTCCTCCTGAAGATCGGACGCGTTGATCGGCAGCTCTGGCACCATCTCGACCAGCTCGATGGCGGATTCACGCAACGACAGCACGAGCGCCTCGACCTGCGGGTTGTCCTCTCCGGTCTCATCGAGCATCTCGACGTTCGCGGTTAAGAAGGGCTCTTCCTGCTCGAAGCCGGTGATTTTGAAGCGGTCCACGCCCCGGATCACGACGTGATACGTGTCCGTGCCGTTGCGCAGGACCTTGATGAGCTGGCCCGTGCAACCCGCCCAGTACAAATCTTTCTGCGTCGGGTTGTCGATGCCCTTGTCCTTCTGCGCAACGACGCCGACAACCGCCGTCCGTCGGTCACCCAAGCTCTCAAGCAACCGGATAGACTTGCCGCGGCCGATCACCACGGGCATCACCGCGCCGGGAAAAAGCACCGCGTTGCGCAGCGCCAGAATCGGCAGTTGCGAGAGGGTCTTGCTGGTGTCGATGGAGTCGGTCATGAGATCCTCAGCGGCGCCCTGCGCCCAATGTGGGAAAGTGCTTGCGGAGCACGACGCCTGACGCCTCCGCAGCCCATTGTAGAAAAGCACGCCCCGCTGCAAAAGCAAGGCGATCAGACATTTCGGCCGGCGCTAGTCCTGTCGCCACGAGCCGGCGTTGGGCGGGGTCAGACGAGAGGCGCTCGCCAGGGATGCCGCGTGATCACGAAGGCTTGGCTCCCCTGTAACACCTGCGGCCAGGGCGAGAACGACGGCGGCTGACAGTCGGTTGCCTCGCAGAACCATGGGCGCCACCGCGTCCGTGACGCGGGTGACGCTCACCGGGGGGGTGGTCGGATCGCGGCGGCCAGCGACCACCTCGATGGTGCACGCCAGGCAAGCGAGCGCATCTGCGGTGTCCTCCAGCCCATCCTCGCGCGCCTCACGCTCGACCATGCGCACCTCCCCGAGGGTTGGCGTCTCGCCCATGAGCAAATCGATCCACCACAACGCGGCCTGCGCCTGCATCTCCGGGATGGGCTCGTGCAGCTCGCGCCACAGAGAGCGCACACGCAGGTAGGTCGGCCGCGCCTCCGTGAGTCGACCGGTCCAGAGCTCGAGCTGACCGCGCATCACCCGGGCCGCGACGATCTCGCGTGGCGACACGGTTGCGTCAGCGAGCGCTTCCAGGCCGTCCACCCGCTGTTCTGCGCTGCGATCGCCGCTCAGCACCGCAAGCTCAGCCTGCACCAAGTCGACAGCGAAGCGCTCACTGGGCGTGGCTTCAAAGTCTGCCGGCAACTGCGCTGCCGCCGCGCTTTGCTCAAAAAGCAGGCTGCGCATCGCCAGACGCGCCTCAACGAGCCGGGCGCGGAGCTCCAGGCGCGGTCCGAGTCCACCGCCCTGTGCCTCCGCGTCCGCGGTGGCCTCGCGGGTCTCGGCCAGCAAGGCTTCGGCACGGCCGGCGTCACCCAGGCCCAACGCTACCTCACACAGCGCAAAGCTGACCTCCTGCACCGCGCGAATGTCGCCGATCTGCGCGAGCACGGCGCGGGCCGACTCCAGCAGCGCCTGTCCCTCGCGCAGGCGCCCCAGGCGACACTGAACCGCCGCTTTGTTGACGGAGGCGGCCAAGGCCGCCCCAGGCTGGCCCATCTCAACAAACGCGGCCTCAGCCTGCTCGAAACGGGCCAGGGCTTCCTCAGGCTCAGCGCGGTCGGCCAGCACCATCCCCTCGGCCAAACGCGCTCGAGCTTCACCCTGTCGATCGCCCAGAGATTCGGCCAATTCAGCGCTCTGACCAAAGGCCGCCAACGCACCCGCAAGATCGCCGCGCTCACGACGAAGATGGCCCATGTTGAGCAAGGCCATGGCGCGCAGCGGCGCAAACTCCTCGCCAGTGGTCAGCTCCGAGGCGCGCTCAAAATGCGTCTCGGCTTCTGCGATCCGGCCATCGGCACGACGCAGATCGCCAAGGCAGATATGCGCGTTGGCTTGGCCCGCCTGGTGAGCCAGGGTGTCGAAACCGGCCAGAGATTCGAGCAGCAGCGATTCTGCTTCGCCGTAGCGCAACAGGCGCGTCAGCAACCGACCGACGTTGCCCGCGGCGTTGGCTGTGCCCATGGGGTCGGCCTGCTCGCGACACTGGCCGAGAATGTGCTGATGCAATGCCAACGCGCCGTCAAGATCGCCCCCTAGCTCCATCAGCGCGCCGAGGTCGGTCGTCGCGGAGATCTCCTGCGCCACGAGGCCCCGTTCGCCCGCCTCAAGCCGCACCCACTCAAACGCTTCACGCGCGCTGGCGAGATCGCCCCCGCGCATGCGCGCGTGGCCGGCCACAGCGGCGGCGCGGCAGGCGGATTTGCCGTCGTCAGCGTCGACAAAAAGATCGCGCGCCCGGTCGGCCAGCTTCGCCGCCACCGTCAGCTCACCGTCCGCCATCCTCGCCTGCGCCGACGCCATCAGCGCGATCGCTACCTCACGCTCCTCCATGTGCCTCCAACCTCGCTTGTGTCAGTTCTCGGCTCACACCATGACCGCGCCGCCTGAGATGTCTATGCCCTGGCCGGTGATGGCGTCGCCACCCGGACCGATCAGAAACTCAAGGTACGCGGCCACCTCAATCGGCTTGATCATGCGACGCACGGGCTGCTGACCGATCTGCTGCGCCGTGACCTGCTGCAATGTCTCCCCCGCCGCCTGCGCCATGCTTTGGAGTGCGTCGCGTGCCATCCGCGTGTCCACCCAGCCCGGATTTACGACGTTCACGCGGATATTGCGGCGCGAAAGTTCATGGGCCATGCCACGCGCCAGGCCGAGCAGCGCATGTTTGCTGGCCGAGTAAGCGTGGGTTCTCGGCGCACCGAAGCGGCCGAGGGTCGAGCCGATGAACAGCACCCGACCATGGGATGGCATGTGCTGCGTCGCGAGCTGGGCGAGGAAGAACGTGCCCACCAAATTGACGTCGATGACGCGGCGAAACGTCTGTCGCGCTTCGACGCTCACGTCGTCGAGTGGCGTCTCGGCGTGCACGGCGGCGTTGCAGATCATGATGTCGATCGGGCCAAATCGGCTCTCGGCGGCCGCAACCGCGGCGTCGATGCTGTTCTCGTCGGCGAGATCCATCGTCACGGCGTGGGCCTTCTGCGTGCCGATGTCCATGGCGACACCCAGGAGGCGATTGTACGAGCGCGAGGCCAACGTCAGATTGAAGTTCTTGTCCCCTAGCAAACGCGCCGTCGCCTCACCGATCCCGCGTGACGCGCCGCTGACAAAAACATGCTTCGGCCGAAGATTCAGGGCTTCGAGCAGGGCGTTTGTGGGCAGCTTTACAGTCGACTTGACCATGATATCTCCGGCGCTGGGGCCAAGTTCGCGGCGCGGAGGCCACGTTCTCGGTGCTGAGGCCACGCTCGTGACGCTGAGGCCAACCTCGCGGCCTTTGGCATGGGTCCGATGCGTAACGGCTGATTCCGCGGCGCCAAGGCGGTTTACGCGCGCTAGGGCTGGGCTCGCGGCGACGCAGCGAGCGGAGATTGGGTGGCCGAGCGCGCTTTCAGCGCCGTTCCCGCTGGGCCGTAGACGCTCTTCCACGTGCCGATCGCGATCGACACGACGAGCCACGTGGCGATCGCTAAATACAGGCTGTACAGGGCCACGCGAAAGGCCCGATACATCGGGGGCTTGTTCTCAATGCGCTCGAGCTGCTCCCGGATCTCTACGTCCTCGAGTTGCGCTACCTGAGGCTGTTCCGGCAGGTCTGCCACGTTTGCACTCCTCACGGCGCAGGGGAGGCGGCCCGGTCGCCGCCCAGCGCGTTGCGCAGCGCGCCCTGATTGATCGCCTGATAGATGTCACACACACCCGGAATCGGCACGCCGCAGCGACCCTCGGGCTGCAGACAAACATAGGACGCCTGTAGGTCCGTGCACGTCCGCCCGCTGCCGTCGGTCAACACCGCGGTCTTGATGTCGCACGTCGGCGAACAAAATGGCGGCAGGGCGTTGGGCGCGTCGTAGACGCCGTTGCCGTCCGTGTCGATGAGCACGGCGTTGGCGATCGCGTAGGGACGCACGGGGTAGAAATCAGGGAATCGCACCGGCGCGGGGAACTGCGTATTGACCAGCGGTACGTTCGAGAACGCCATGGACGCAAGCCGAGGCAGCTGCAGCTCGCCGAACGGCACCTCCAGATAGACCGGCGACATCCAATGCTTGGGTTTGCGGCCCAGGGCGGTGACAACAACCCAGGAATCTCGGCTTGGCGCGATGAGCTCAATCGTCTTGTCGAAGTCCACAATCGCTGACGTGTCGGCGGTTACTTGCTCGCGGTGGGCGAGCTTGCCGTTCATGTAGACCTCGATGAGATCGACGCCGTACCACGACGCGGTCTGAACCTTAATCTTCACGTTGAGCTTGTCGCCGGCCTTCACCATCGCCGTCTGGCCAGGCTCTTTGCCTGCGACGAAGACCTCCAGGAACGCGCCGTAGGTCGTCATCACGCGACTGCCACGCATGTTTCGCGCCATCTCGGCCACATCGATGGCGAGTGGATCGTCGGTCTTCGAGCGGATGTAGGTGCGGGGCAATCCGGGCTCCAAGCTCGCCGCGTGGCTGTCAGACCCGCCGATCGCCGCCTTGATCAGGCCATACTCCAGGAATCTAAAGTAGTCCTCCAAGACCCCGTTGCGCTCGCCGCAGGGGCGTAGGAGGTCCGTCGCTGAGATGAGATCCGTCAACGGCTTGTCGATCCCGCTGCGGTCGACCCGACACAGGTCCGTCAGGGTCTCAAGCATGGCCTGCGCCTTGACCGCGTCGCGCCCCTTGCCAGCCACAGGCTCCCAGAGTTTGCGTTCCTCAGGCGTCCGTGACAGCTCGACGTACCACGCCTCTTGCTCTGCGGTGGTGCGAACCAAAATCGCCGTGTTCACCGCGACGGAGAGCGCGGAGCGGTAGCGATGCTTGCACTCGAAGATGCGCTCCTTGTCGTCGCACACGCCCAGATCCCAGTAGACCACGCCGTCCTTCTCCAGCTTCTTGCCGAGCAGCTCTGGCGTCTCCGCCAGCTCAGGCAGCAGCGTGAGCTCAGGGCAAGCCATCGGCAGCGCAGCGCGCGCGACCGCTGCGTCGATCGTCCCGGACTTCTTGTCGACGCCCGCCTCGTCAATTCGGATGAGACAGCGCTCAAACACCTGAATCTCTCGGACAGAAGGCGTGCGCACCAAGTCGAATCGCTTCGCGTTGAAGACCTCCATGGCGTCGTGATCACACGTCACCGTGCGAAACACCTGCGTGTCCTTCGCGAGGTCGGCGTCAGTCTCGTTGCGATTTCGCGTCATCGTGAAGGCGTTCAGGCCGATCGCGTCGGCCCAGCCCAGAAATCCGTCGCGGGGGTGCGCGATGATGCTGGTCGGCCGCTCGGAGGCGGCACCTTTGCCTGCTTCCTGCTCGAAACCGCTGCGCTCGAAGACCATGGTGTCTACGAGCGTGTTGGACGTCATGCAGTACCAATCCACTGAGCCGTGCGAGGGCACGTCGAGCTCCTTGTACTTGAACGGAAACCCGATGTAGTGACCGATGTCGAGCGTAGAGATCTCGACGCCGACGACGCTCTTCAACCAGCCCTGCAGGCCCAGCATCTCAATCCACGGCTTAAAGTCCGTCACGACGTCATGATCCGTCGCCGCCACGTAGTCCACGCCTTCAGCGACGATCGTGCGCACACGGTGATCCAGCGCCATACCGGAGTCGAAACTCGGCTTCTGGTGGAGGTGAAAATCGCCTGAGATCCAGCCCGTCGTGTCGAGCTCCTGTCGCAGCACAGCCGCTACGGACATCTGCTGACCGTCCGTCACGACGAAGTCCTCCATCGTGTGCAGGCTGTATTCGGTGCCGTGGCTGATCACGAGTCGATACCGGCCCGCCGCGGCAGGAATATCGAAGCTGCCGTGCTCGTCGAACGCGATGTGCTGCACGCCCGTGCCCAGGCGCCCCTGGCCGAGATAGACACGGCGGTGCGCGTCGCGCTCCATCGGCTTTCCGAACGCATCGAGCGCCACGAGGGTCGCCTTGGCGGGCAAGCGCTTGCCGTGTCCGTCGGTCGTGTTGATGCGAATCCGCGCCGGCGTCGGCAGCGCGGGCTGGATGACGTGGGTGCGCCCCTCTTCGATCTTCAGCGGGATCGGCGCGCTGAAGAGGATACCGTCTTGGTCTTCAGCCACGATCTGGTAGTCGCCGACCGGCAGGTCCGCCTTAAAGTCGCCGTCTTCGACAAGATCCATACCCGCGTCTGCGTCCATCGCGCTCACCACGCCCGGCGAGCCGATCGCCTTACGGTTGGCGGCGACCAGCTCGTCGATGCTCGCCCACTTTCGGCCCGGCTCTGGATCGTGGAAGGCGAAGACGTGGGCGTTTTTGGCGGCCGTCACGCTGTCTTTCCAGCGCACGTACCCCTCGACCGTACCGACCTTGGTGCCGCGATGACGATAGATCTCGCCGATGACGCTGGCTGCATCGCCCTTGCCCACCGCGAGGAAGCGCTCGTACACGTACACCCGATGCGCGTCACAGTCGGCGTCGTCGGCCGTGTCCTGCTTGCACTGCAGCGTGGCGGAGATGAATGGCGTGGCGGTGGAGGTGAACACCGGCACAGCGACCTGCGGCTCCGGGTCGCCGTCGTTTGCCTTGACGGTGTAATAGGCGTAGCTCACATCGCCACCAACGGCCGCGACGTAGTTGAACAGAAACGGCTTGGCAAACGTGTCCCGGCCCGCAAACCAGGCCTCCCAGACGTCTTGCTGTTGGTCAAATCCGTGACCCGGTACGAACTGCTTGTTGTGTTTGCCGAAGAAGACAAAGTCCCCGGCGCCCATGCCGCCGGACTTCTCCGTGCTCTGGGTAACGAGGGGGCTATCGCCGAGAATTGTGGAGATGACGCCCACGCCGTCGTCGATTGGGTCCATCGTCAGCGTCTTTGAGCAGGCACACACCTCACAGCCGCTGGCGTTGACCTGAAATGCGTCGCATTTGGTCGTGCAGGTCTTGCTGATGTCGGTGCAGGCGCACGTACCGACCGGGGTCGTCGTGTCTTTGAACCCGCAGGTTTGGCCCTCGGGGCACAGCTTTTTCGCGGTGCACGTGTCGAAGACGTTGGGTTTGTCCGTGAGCGTCAGCGTGGTCTTCATCCGCACGAATGACTCGCCGGGACGAACGGTGTAGTCCGTGACGAAGCGCATGTTCGCCTTGAGATCTTTGAACTGCAGCCCCTGCAGTTGGACCATGTTGTCGCGGATGGCGTACAGCGAGTGCAGCATGGCGTAACCGCCGCCCTCGACCCGAATCACCGCTTCTTTGCCATCGGAGCCGTCGTTCACCACGGAGATCTGGCTGTCTAGCGGCGCCGGGGTCAGCAGGTTGGCGAGCGGAAACACTTCAGCAAAACGATCACGACCGCTGCCCTCGGGAAATCGACCGTCTTGGCGGCGAATGTCCAAGTCCACCAAGCTGCCGCCGAACAGACCCGGCCCGAACGAACGGCCGGTGTCCAGAATCGCGGCGCGCAGCTTGTCATTCTCCAGGACAAAGTCGCCGACATCGGCGTAGGCGACAGGACCGCCGACCAGCTCGTAACGGCTCTCGGCGCGTTTGGCGCGCAGCAGATTCGGCGTCTCCTGCGTACACGCCGGCAACCCGACCAGCAGCGTGAGAACGGCGATCAGCGGGCGTGCCAGCCGGCGCGACGGTCCAGCGCTTTCGGGGGCATCAGAGGTGGCAATACTCACGGCAACCTCCTAGAGACGCAGCATGATCTTGAAGAGCAGCGAGTCATTGTCGAAGGGTAGGCCGGCCTGCTCCCTGCGGTGATCGTACTGGAGCCACACGCGCAACAAGTTGCCGACCAGCGTCCGGCCCACTGCCGCGCTGACCCACATCTCGTCATCGCTGTTTTTCACGGTAGTGTTGGGGTTCACGAGCTCGACACGCGCCGCAAACGTCATCTTGTTCCAGACGTAGCCCAGCTCAGCGCTGATCGCCTCGCGCGTGAGCGTCTCCGGGATCGTCGACGCCGTGGTCGGGCGATCCTTAGGCGAGGCGTTGTCGCGAATCCACTCGGCGAGGAGATGCACACCAGCGACCTTCAGGTGGAGATCTGCCGAGTAGCCCGCGCCGGTGATGCCGCCGCCGTCGTTCATGTACGCGCCACCGCCGACCGCGAGCCGCAGCTTGCCGCCGCTGAGATCGTGGACCGATGGCCCGATCTTGCCCATGGGCTCGACCTGCAAGCGCGCGACCGTGCTCAAACCGTGGAACTTGTTGCCGTGCAGCCCGCTGCTGTTCACCGCGCCTAAATAGAATGTCGCGCCCCGGTCGAAGCCATTGTAGACGCCCAGGCGCCAGCTCAGGCCAAGCAAGCCGTAGTCTCCGCCGACCGTGAGCCCCACCTGCCGAAAGGGCGCCATGGCGTTGGACGAGCGCGAGCGCTCCGACAACGCTGCGTCCGCAGAGCTCAGGATAGCCGACCTTGAGAAGGGCACCGTTCGCGCGCCGAACCACATCTTCAAAAAGTGGAAGCGATCGTAGCCGATCCAGGCGTCCGTCAACGGGCTGCCGACCAGATCGGTGACGATGGTGAACGGCACATGCTTCGCAAAATGGCCCTGCAGCCCGAATCGTGCGCGCGGGATGGCAAACCCCGGCCGCTCGACGAGATCGCCGCGGTCGAGCTGATTGTCCTCGCCTGCCAGCAGGCCGGCGCGCAGCTCGATGCGCGTGTGCAGACGTATCTGCATCTCGCCGCGCTCCACCACGGCCTGACCCGGATGATACTTCGGGTAGCCCGGCGCGGCGTAGCCCGCGTCATCCGAGGCGGTTGGCTCCGCCGCCAACGCGGTTGCGGCAAACGACGTGCTGGCCAGCCAAGCGCTGGCAAGCAACGCGGCGAGCACGAGTGAGGTTGGGAGCCACCGACGTCGGCGACCGTTAGATTCCATACGCATGTTCACCCTCCGCGGAGTCGGACGGAGGCTATCAGAGGCCATGAGACTCGACTAGCAGGTCGGCGACCCGATCGCGTCGATACCCGCAGGCATAGGACACAGCCCGTCGCACGGCCGCCGCCACCGTGGCAGCATGCCGTGCGGACTCGCCGCGCGCAGCGCCAATCGCGGCTGCGTCGTGCCACCTGGAGAGAGCATGCGACGTACAGAAAAGGCCAGAAAGATCGCCCTACAGCTAGATGCGCTGTACCCGGAGACGCCGATACCGCTCGACCACAGCGACCCGTTCACCCTGCTGGTGGCGGTCATGTTGTCCGCGCAGACGACCGACAAGAAGGTCAACGAAGTGACGCCAGCGCTCTTCGCCGCCGCCCCCGATCCGGCAGCCATGGCGGCGCTGCCGGTCGCCAGCATCCTCGCTTACATTCGACAGCTTGGCCTCGCGCCGACCAAGGCGAAGAACCTCCAGCGGCTCAGCGCGATGCTCGGCGAGCTGCATGGCGGCGAGGTGCCCGCGACGTTCACGGCGCTGGAGGCGCTGCCGGGCATCGGCCACAAGACGGCCTCAGTGGTGATGTCGCAGGCCTTTGGCGTCCCAGCCTTCCCGGTGGATACGCACATTCATCGGCTGGCGGCGCGCTGGGGCCTGTCTGACGGGAAGAACGTCGACAAGACCGAGCGCGACCTGAAGCAGCTCTTTCCCCGTGACACTTGGAACAAGCTGCACCTGCAGATCATCTTCTTCGGTCGCGAATATTGCCCGGCGCGCGGTCACGACATGCTGCGCTGCCCCATCTGTGGGTGGGCGTCGACGAAGAAGGCCGTCGCAGCGCAAGACGTGAAGGATCGCCGTCTCCGGTAACACACGCACGTCGATCCGGCAGCGCGGACGCATCCAAGTCGGCGACGCCTCGCGGCCAAACGACGACCGCCCCCTGACGCTTGTACGGCGTCAGGGGGCGGTCTTCATTTCAGGCGGATTGGCTCCGCCATCCCTCGGGCAGAAGGCGGAAGCCTACTTCTTGAGCGGGCCCATGTACTCGTACTGGTGCCGGCTATGATTACCGTTGGCGTTCCAGGCGTGGTAGGGGTAGCCGTCGCAGCCGCTGGCGTAGTAGCGGATGTAGAACGTGTCGCCCTTCTTCATGGGCCACATGAAGTCCACGTGGCTGTCATGCCAGCCGGTCGTGTGATTCCAGTTGTAGCCATAAGACCGTTGGACGTTGTTGTGGAAGAACTGCGAGTGCTTCGTATTGCAGCCGTGCTGAATCGTCCAGGCCGTGATGCGGTACCAGCCGCCCTTCTGGATCGTCACGATGCCACTGGCGGGGTTGCTGATCGTCAGGTAGCCCTGCGCTGTGTTGAACTCCGTGCGATCGAGGCAGTAGTTCATCCAGCCCGGATTCGTGCCCTTGTGGGTGCTGCAGCCACCGGACCAGACCGCGGGCGCTGCCTTCGCGGCAAACCACTCCCACGTCTTCACGCCCTTGTTGTCCAGGTTGACGTCGCAGACCTGCATGCCCATCGACTTGTCCCAGCGCAGCGAGCCTTCCTTGGCGGCCGTGCACACCGTCGATGTACCGACCTGAACGCTGCCGCCGGCGGTGATGTCTTTGGTGACGTCCAAGCTACCCGAGGTCTCCTGGTTACCGTTGACGGCGATCTTCTGGTTCGACACGTACTGCATCTTCACCGACCAATCGGTGATCCAGCCGTCCTTCTTGGTGATCACGTTGCAGTAGGCCGCGTTGCCGGGCGCCTGAAAGATGCAGAAGCTTGAGTCATTCGCCTTCAGCGTCCACAGACCCTGCAGGTTGGCGCCGATGAAGTCCTGGAGCGCCTTGCCGGTGCCCTTCTGGGTCTGAGGCAGGGCCTTTGGTGTGAAGGTCTTGTCGTACTTCTTCTCGTCCTTCTTGCCGCACGGATCGCAGAGCACCCAGCCGGTCTTCTTGTCGTCCGGCGGCAGGAGCGTCAGCGACACAGTCGACAAGTCGGTGTTCTCCACCTTGACGTTGATCTCCAGGGTCTGCGCGGTGCCGATGTTCGGGAACGTGATGTTGCTCACGGCCTCCGTGCCCTGGTTGTCGGGAATCAGGATCTTCTTGATGGGCGCTGCCTCGGTGTACACGAACTGATTGGTCAGCATGTTGTTGCTGATCTCGTTAAGTCCATCGGCCGGCAACGCGCTGGGATCGAGCGCCGCGATGCACTTGAGCGTCCCGTCGGCGTTGATGCCCTTCACGACCTCGCCGTTCTTGGTGCACTCACCCGACGGCGTCTTGATGCCCGTCAACTTCGAGCCATCGCCGAGGTAGCTGCTCGCCGTCACGCTGGCCGCGGCGATGCCGCCGCTGAACGTGCCGTTCTTGGCCTTCAAGCTGTTGCCACCCAAATCGAGGTCGGCGTCGAACTTCATCTCGCTCACCGAGACGCAGCCGGTGCACTTCAGGTCGCTGGCAGGGCCACCCTTCGTATCACTCCCCGCGTAGTTGAAGCCGAGTTTCGCGGCCGACAAGGAGCCGTCCTTCACCTGACTCGCGGTCAAGCAGCCTGTGCAGGACAACGCGTCTGCGCTGCCCGCGTGCAGCGCGAACAGCGTCGCATGCACCCGGGAGCGCGGCAGCATCGGGTCCGCGGCGATCTTCACGCCCAGCCACTGCGCCTTGAGCGCGCCGAGCGTCTTCATGTCGAGCGGCGTCGTTGCGCCGATCACGTGGCTGAACTGACCACCTTTGACGATGACCTTCACTGGGCCTTCGCTCCATGCCGCCGTGCCGCCGGACTCCGACTCCCACAGCGAAAACGTCGCGTCGTACGTGCCATCCGCCGCCGCGCCGCCGCCTGAGGACGTCAACATGCCCTCAATAAGACTCGTCGCTGGCGCCGCGGCGAACACCGGTCCAGCTACCAACGCGCTCGCCACCATGGCGAACGCAACCCAACTACTCATGGCCTTCTGCATCGCAACCCCAATCGCCCGAGCCGGGCAGCCAGCACAATAATTCTACTTGAGTCCCAGCAGACCTGAGATCCACTGGTAAAATCCGAACTTCGCGGTGTACTTCGTGCTAGCCGCTGCGCCACCGACGGGCGTGCCACCGGCGAAAGCCCTGATCGTCAGCTTGCCAGCGGTGCCCGCTACGACGGCGTTACCGTTCCGCGCCAGGAACGCGGTCGGAGCGCAGCCCTCATCGACAACGCCGCTGCAGCTGTTGTCCTTGCCGTCACAGATCTCGTTGGCCGGCTTCGTGTCGCCGACGCAGGTCCCGAGCGTGCCGTCCGCGGCGCACTTCTGCACGCCGTCGTCGCACAGACCCACCTTTCGCGTCTTGGGCGGTCCGGTGTAGCAGGCCACCGACAGGTTGGTGTTGACGGCGTTGCTGCAGCCCTTGTCTTTGTCGCAGGCGTCTTCGGTGCACGGGTTGCCGTCGTTGCACGTCAGCGCCTTGCCGCTCACGCAGGACCACGCCCCGACGCTGTCCGTGGCGCAAACGTCACCCGATGTACACGCGTTGTTGTCCGAGCACGACTGGATGAGTGGCTTCGTCCCGCACTTGCCGGTCTGCTTGTCGCAGCTGTCCGCCGTGCACGGGTTACCGTCATCGCAGTTTGTATTTTTACCAGCCTCGCACTTGCCCAACACGCACTTGTCGCCAGCGGTGCAGGCGTCGCCGTCCGCGTCGCAGGTGCCACCCTGGGCGGTGTGGACACACCCCTGCTTCGGGTCGCAGCTGTCCGCGGTGCACGGGTTGCCGTCATCGCACTTCAACAGCGTCCCAGACAAACATTTGCCCGACTTGCAGGCGTCTTGCGTCGTGCACAGCGAACCGTCCGCATCACAGGGGGTGCCGGTCGCCTTGACGTCCTGCTCGCACTTGCCGGTCTTCACCGCGCACGCTGTCTTCAGGCAGTAGTTGTCCGCGCTCAGGTCGCATTTCACGATCGTCACCGGGTTCACCTTGCACTCGTTGTTGGTGTCGCAGTACAGCGTGCCATTGCACAGGTTGCCGTCCTCTTTCGCGGCGCAGTCCGTATCCTTTGTGCAGGCGCAGGTGTTGACACCGCTCTGGCAGAGACCCTTCACGCAGGCGTCATTCTGGGTGCAGCTGTTGCCGTCGTCGCAGCTCTTGTTGACCAGCGCGGTGTTCGTGCAGCCGGTCTTCGGGTCGCACGCGTCGATGGTGCACTGGTTGCTGTCGTCGCAGGTCTTGGAGACGTTGACCGCCTGGCCCTTGCAGACGCCACCCTGGCAGCTGTCGCCGGTCGTGCAGGCGTCGCCATCTGAGCAGGCGCCTGAGAGCGGCGTGTTGACGCAGCCCTCCTTCGGATCGCACGAGTCGCTTGTACACGCGTTCTTGTCGTCGCAGTTGAGCAGGGCGCCTGGCTTGCAGAGCCCCGCAGCGCACGCATCGCCGGAGGTGCAGACGTTGTCGTCGGCCTTGCAGGGCGTGCCGTCGGTCTGCTTGAGGATCTCACACTTGCCGGTCTTGGCGTTGCAGCCGTTTGTTTGGCAGGTGCTGTTCACGGACTTGTCGCACGTGACGATCGTGCCGGGGTTGACCTTGCAGCTGAAGGGTTGCGCGCTCTTGTCGCAGTACAGCGTGCCGTTGCAGACGTTGCCATCCTCAGACGACGCGCAGTCCGTGTTCGACGTACAGCCACACGTGTTCACGCCGCTGTTGCAGGTGCCGCCCTTGCAGTAGTCGCTCTTGGTGCAGGCGTTGCCATCGTCGCAGGTCGCGGCGTCGTCAGGCGTGCTCACGCAACCCTTCTGCGGGTTGCAGCTCTCGATGGTGCAGACGTTGTTGTCGTCGCACTTCTTCTTCGGGTCGAACACAGTACCCGCGCACAGCCCCTTGCTACAGGTGTCCTTCTCGGTGCAGGCGTTGCCGTCATCACACGCCTGACCCGACGTTACGGGCGAAAAGACGCAACCCTTGTCCTTGTCACACTGGTCCTGGGTACACGGGTTCTTGTCATTGCAGACGATGGCGGTGGGCCCAAAGCAGGTGTAGACGCCGATGGTTGGCTCTTTTCCGCACTGGTCATCGGAGGTGCAGGCGTTGCCATCGTCGCATTTGTCGACGATCGGGGCGTGCAGGCACTTGCCGGTCTTCGGGTCACAGGCGTCCTTCGTGCACGACTCTTTGTCGTCACAGTCCGCCGTCGTACCCGTCACACACGTCGCCGATTGGCAACTGTCGCCGCTGGTGCACAAGCTGTCGTCGGCATCACACGGGTTCGTGTTCGCCTTGTGCGCGCAGCCCTGCTTGGGGTCGCAGCTGTCGTCGGTGCAAGGGTTCTTGTCATCACAGCTGACGGGCGCGCCCTGAAGGCACTTGCCGCCATTGCAGGCGTCGTTCTCGGTGCAGACGTTATTGTCGGCATCGCACGCCTTACCCTTGACCTCTTGCGTGATGCTGCACTGACCGTCCTTAGGATTGCAGGCGTTGTTCTGGCAGGCGTTGTTCAGGCTTGTGTCGCACGTGACCTTGCTGCCTGGCTTGAGCTCACACTGGAACGGCTGCTTCGACGTGTCGCAGTACAACGTGCCATTGCAGAGGTTGCCGTCTTCCTTCGACGCACACTGCGCGTCGTTGGTGCAGCCGCACGTGTTGACGCCCGACTTGCACTTACCCGCATCGCAGCTGTCGTTCAGGGTGCACGCGTTTCCGTCATCGCAGCTGCCCGACGTCTTCGCGGCGTTGACGCAGCCGGTGTCGGCCGCGCAGGTGTCGAGTGTACAGTCGTTGTTGTCGTCGCACGTGCCGGTCACGTCGATCGCGAGCCCTAGGCACTTGCCGTCTTTGCAGCTGTCCTGCTGCGTACACTTCGAGTCGTCATCGCACGGGCCGGCAGCCGCCTTGTGCGCGCAACCCTGTTTCGTGGGGTCGCAGCTGTCGACAGTGCAGGTGTTCTTGTCGTCGCAGTCGAGCGCCGCGCCCTTGCAGACGTCGCCCTTGCAGATCTCGCCGGACGTGCAGGGGTTGCCGTCATTGCAGGCGTCGCCGTCTTTGTTGGTGTAGTTGCAGGTGCCGTCCTTGATGTCGCACTTGCCGAGGATGCAGACGTCGCCGCTGTCGCAGGCCTTTTTGTCACCGGCGGCGCACTTGCCGCTCTTGCACACGTCGTTGACGCTGCACGGATTGTCGTCCGCGTTACACGGGATGTTGGACGTGTCCTTGTGTACGCAGCCGAGCTTGGCCTCGCACGAATCCTCAGTGCACGGGTTGCCGTCATCACACTTCATCGCTGCGCCCGCTGCACATTTGCCGTCTTTGCAGGTGTCAGCCTCGGTGCAGACGGAGCCATCGGCGTCACAAGGCTGCCCAGAATCATTGGTGTACTTACAGCCCTCGCTGCCACCGCAAGCGTCCTTGGTGCACGGGTTGCCGTCGTCGCAGGTGTCTTTGTCGGTATCGCCGTTGCAGTCGTTGTCGAGGCCGTCGCAGGTCTCAGTGGCGGGCTCGGGCGTGTCACATGCCGACAAGCCGCCGCCTTTTGGTGCGCCAGTGGCGCCGTCCGCCAGACACTTGCGGGTGCCGCGGCACTTTCCACCGTTTGGGTGGCTCGCGAGGCAGAAGGTTTTGAACTCGTTCTTCATCGCCACGTCTGAGCACACGCAGCTCTCGCCCTTCGGGAGCACGCACTGCTTCACCTTGGCGCCGGTCACGTCCGTCACCTCGTCGCAGCTGTAGCCCTTCGCGCAGTCCGCGGCCGCCGCGCAGGACGTGCCGCAGAAGCCGCCCTCGTCACCGCGATCGATGCACGCGCCGTCGACCGAACCCAGGCCTGTGCACTGCTCATTTTTCTCGCATGGATTGCACAACGAAGCGAACTTCAGCGCGCAGATCTTGTCCTTGTTGCTGCCCTTGCCCTGGACCTCCACGCACGTCTGATCGTCGGGGCAGGTGCCGTCCGCGCAGGTCTTAGCGCAGATCTGCACGCCGCCGCTCTCGACGCAGTGGCCCGAATAACAGGCGTCATTGTTCTTGCAGAGACAGCCCGTCGCGCCGGGGCAAACAGGGCCGGTATCCGTCCCGCCAGCGTCGCCGATGCCACCGGTGTCGCCACCGCTGTCGCTCGCGAACGTGTCCACGCCGCCGCCGATGTCCTCGGTCGTGTCGGCGATCGTGCCGGTGTCGGCCGAGACCCCACTGTCCTCGCCCTTTGTGCCTTCCACGCCACTGTCATCGCCGCAGCCGACGGCACCGGCCGTGACGAGCAACAACACCGCGCAACAACGCGCCGCAGACACCGTAAGATTCCGCATCGTCTTCACTCCCTATCTCACGATCTGCGCCTCACATCCGAATGTGTTCGACGCACCGACCTCGTGAGACCTCCAATGCTCGGACGATGCCGATTCCGGGCGACGGGGTCAAGTTGACATCGCGATCATTGGCCAGCCCCGTCGGGATGCGGGGAAGGGTCCGTGGGGCGCAAGAACACGACATCGCGCGGGGGCAACGGCGTGCGTCGAAGGCGCTACTTGCACACGGGCGGTGAGGTCTTCATCGACAAGAAACACGACGTCCCAGCCGAACACACCTTGTAGCTCTGCCACGCCTCAGACGCAGGCTGGCTTTGCGAGCACTTGTTCGCCTCTTCTGGCTTGCCGGTGCAGCCTGGGAAGAGCTTTCGCTTGAAGCCGTTGCCACCTTCGCACTTGTACTCCGCGCCGATGCTGAAGGTGCTGCACTGGGTCCCGAGCGGCTTCAGCTTGCCAGCCGGGATGTCACAGCAAACGCCGGCGGAGCAACAGCTCGGGTCTGGTTGTGTGGCACACACACCGTCGCCCTTGCACACGACCTTCTCGCACGCCTCGGGGTTCACCTTGCCTACGCAATCTGCGTCGCTCTTGCAGCAGTTCGGCTCCGTCTTGCCTTTGCAGAGGCCGTCGGCAATGCAGAGCGTGTCGATGCTGCAGGGGTCGTCGTCAGCGCACGCGGTGCCGACTTTCTTCGCTGTCCAGGCCGTCACCGACTTGCTGGTGTCGCAGGTCTGGCAGCCAAATGCCCCAGGCTTGCTGGCTCCGGTCGCGACACACACGCCGTCGATGACACAGAATCCAGGCTTAGGTGTCAGCGTCGCCGACGACTTCGTCGGATCGCAGACGGCGCAGCTCGCGGCCGGGTCGCCAGCGCCGGTGTCGTAGCACTTATCACCTACAGCGCACTTGCCGCTCACGCCGCTCCAGCCCGTCTGCGATTGGCTGGGTTGGCAGCTGGCGCAGTTGGGGTTGGCCAAGCTCGTGGCGCCACTCAAGTGGCACTTGCCGTCGATGAGGCACGCGCCGCTGGCGACGCTCCACGTCCCCGTGTCCTTGCTGGGATCGCACACCCTGCACTCGCCGACGCTGGTCGACGCGGGCTCACCGCTCTTGCTGCAGATCCCGTCGATCAGGCAGGTCCCGGGCTTCGAGGTCCATGCGTCCGGGGCCTTGTCGGGCTGACACAGGACGCAGCCGCCGCTGCCCGGTTTACTGGCGCCCGCGCCGTGGCAAGCGCCGTCGATCAGACACTTGGTGGACGACAGCTTGTGCGAACAGTCACCGGTGGTCGGGTCGCAGGCGTCGATCGTGCAGTCGACACCGTCATTGCAGTCCTTCTCTACGTCGCTGCACGTACCCTGGAGGCAGGTCGGCGTGATGCACTTGTTCTTGCCGGCCGTGCCGCAGGCCGCGTCCGAGTTACAGCAGCCAAAGAACGGCAACTGCTTGCACCACTTCTTGCCGTCGCTCGTGGTGGCGCATTTGTCGCTCGTACACTGGTTGCCATCGTCGCAGTCACTCAGCGTCTCGCAGCTGCAGGCCGCCGTGAAGTCCGCGCAGCAGTCGCTTCGCGCGATGCAGCCGTGGTCGCAGTGGCAAGCGTTGGCCTCGAGGTTGATGCCGCAGGAGCCGGCGCAGCTCGTGATCGCGACAGGTCCCGTGTCGGGCGGTCCCCCGTCACCTGACGTCGCATCCAGGCCGTCGGTGTCGGCGCTGGCGAGACCGTCACCGATGACCACGTCGACCGAAGGTTCGACCGTGTCGAGGCTCGTGGCGTCGGAGCTGGTGTCTTGCTGAAACGTCCACCCGGACGTGTCCCCGCCAGCATCCGCGACGGCGAAATCAAGGCTGTAGACGGTGGCGTCCTTCTTCGTGCTGTCGTCTTCGCCGCACGCGGAGACGATCAAGCAGAGCGCGAACGCGCAGGTAGCGGAGAACTGACCGGTGCTGGTGGAGTTGATTCGACGCATGGCGCGCGCCATTGTACGGGTTCCGCCAACACAGGCAACCAGGGGCCGATCAAAGTGACGAACCATGTCGGACGTGTGCTCAGCCTGCGCCATCGCCCAACGGCACGAGAGAGCCACGGCTCTGCTGCGGCCTGCAGCCGGTGGTCTGTGCACGGTCGGGGCCAGAAGCGCCGTCGGCTGGGTCCGCGGCAGGGTCGCCGGCTGCGAGGCCGGATCGCCGGCCTGCTAGCGCTGCTCGGCTGTTTCTGCGGCCCCGTGGCGGGTCACGCCCACCTCATCGATGAGGTGGCTGAGAGCATCGTGGTCGACATCCGCACGCTGGATCGGCGCCTATTCGAGTTGACGTTTGTCCTGCACTCCGAGCGGCTTGAGGCCTACTTCCATCAAGCGGAGCAGCTCGGCATCGACACGAAACGCAGTGATCTAGGGTTCGCCCAGAGGTTGGCCGCTGGGTTTCGTTTCGGGGCGTGTGAGCTGAAGCCAGCGCCGACCGGCGCCGTGGCCAGGCCTGTACGCGGCGGGCGATTTCGAGCCTTTCGGCTGGTGGCTCGGTGCGACGCTCCGGTTGAACACGCCTTGCTTGCCCGGGCCGACTACGACCGCGCAAAGACGCGCACGACGCTCTATCTCACTGTGCGCGTCGGGGACACGCCGACCCGGCGGTTGTTGCTGCCGCCGCGGCTGTCTGGGCTCGACGTCCCACTCACAGGCGGTGCACCCCACACGATGGCGGCGAGCCCGAAACGGCGCGCCGGGCCGCCGGCGCAGCGCACCCCGTCGCCAGCGGATCCGGTGGACTTGTCGCACCTGCCTACGGCCGCGACCGCCACATCGGCCTGGCGTCGATCCCTCACACCACCGCCAGCTCGCATCCTGCAGATCTGGGCGGAGTCGGGCGCGCGGCACCTCGCGGGCGGGCTGGATCACCTCCTCTTCTTGCTGGCGCTCACGCTCGCCGCGCTGCGCTACCCACGTCTCGTGCTCGGCGCGATGGCGTTCTCCGTGGGTCACATGCTGACGATGGCCGCGGCGATCGCCTGGGCCTGGCCCCCCGTCGCCGCGATCGAGGTCGCCATCGGGCTCAGCATCGTGTGGTCCGCTTGGCGAGCGCGACAGCCGGGGCTAGGCCGCGCCGAGCTGCTGGGCGCGTTTGCGTTCGGCCTGATCCACGGCACCGCGTTTGGCACCGAGCTGCGTCACCTCGTCGGCGGCAGCGAGGGCTTGCTCTGGCCGGTGCTGTCGTTCGGCGTAGGACTCGACGTCGCGCAGCTGCTCTGGATCAGCGTCGCGTTTGTGCTGTGGACCCCGATTCGCAGGCGGATTGCGCCCAAACAACCGCTACCGGCGGCGCAACGCATCGCCGGTGCGCTGCTCATCGCCGCCGGGCTGGCGTTCGCCATGCGCGCCGTGTGGCGTGCGCTCTAGCTCTCGTCAGGTTTCGGCGCCGGCGCGATGCCGATGCGTAGATCTCGGTCGCCAACTTGGTGGGTGGGCGCGGCGTCCGCGTGGCCTTCGGCTGGCGCTGACCATGAGATCAGATCAGCGCGCGCGGCAGCTCGCCAATCGACGCTCACCGCCTCCACGTCGGCCCGGCCCTCACCCGTGATGTACACGGCCTCCAGCGCACGACCAAGCCCGATACGGCCCTCCGTCTTGAGCTGTCTCACGGCCGCGACAAGATCGATCAGCAGCCCGCCGAGACGCTCAGCGTCCGCGTCCGCCTCGCCACCGAAGACATCGACAGCGCCAGAGCTTTCGTCCACCGGCCATGGCGCGCAGTGCAGGCTCGACGGCGCCTCGGCTCCGAACGCTGGCCGCAGCGCCGCTTGGTAGAGCTCTTCGGTGATGAACGGCAGCACCGGCGCGAAGAGGCGCAAGAGCGTCCAGGTGCCGTAGAAGATCGTCGTGCGCGCGGCCTCCACCTGCCCGGGCTCCCACGCGTCAGGGTTGCGGAAGCGGTCCTTCACGATCTCCAAGTAGTTGTCGCACCAATCTCGCCAAAACAGCTGCTCGGTCGCACGCAACGCCTTGTTGTACTCGTAGCCCTCAAAACCCGCGGTGGCCTTCAGCGTCGTGTCGATGATGCGCGCGCGGATCCAGCGATCTGCCGCCGTCGGCGTCTCGACGGTCGCGCCGGCCGGGTCGTAGGCGCCGATGCTCATGAGGGCGAACCGCGTCGAGTTCCAGAGCTTGTTGAGCAGGCGCTTGCCACCCTTGACGTCATTTTCCAAGTAGCGCAGGTCGTGGCCAAGCGTTGCACCAGCGGCCCAGTAGCGGAGCGAATCCGCCGAGTATTTCTCAATGACCCCCGCCGGATCGACGAAGTTGCCGAGTCGCTTCGACATCTTCTTGCCCTGCTTATCGAGCCCCCAGCCAGAGATCATCACGTCGCGCCACGGCAGGCTGTCCGTGTGCATGTGGGCTTTGGCGACCGAGTAAAACAGCCACGTGCGGATGATCTCAAACGCCTGGACCCGAACGCCCATCGGGTAGATCTCACGGCGCGGCCGCTCATCGTCGGGGCATGTGTCCGGGTCTTTGTCCCAAGACGCCCAGTTCGCGTTGATCAACGGCGTGAGGGAGGACGTCATCCAGGTGTCCATCACGTCCTGCTCAGGACGCAGCACCACGCCCGCTGGAACCTGAGCGCGGACGGAGGCGGGCGGCTCGTCGACCAGCGGATCGATCGGCAGATCCGACTCGATCGGCAGGACCGCCGCGCCGGTATCCTCGCGGTACCACACCGGGAGCGGCACACCGTAAAATCGCTGCCGGCTGATGTTCCAATCCCACTTCAGCCCATCGACCCAGTGGTCGTAGCGGTCGCGCATGTATGGCGGGTGCCAGCGCAGCTCACGACCGCGTTCGAGCAGCTCCTCTTTGAGGTCGAGCAGACGCACAAACCACTGCGGCACGACCTGAATCTCGATAGGCGTGCCGCTGCGCTCACTCACCGCGGCGCGGCTGACGTTGTCCGTCATGCCGAGCAAATAGCCGTGGCGCTCGAGCAGCTCCGTGGCCGCTTGCCGCGCTTCAGGCAGCTTGCTGCCCTTCGCCAAGACATGCACTCGCTTGCCGTGCAGCGTCGGAAGCTCGGGGGTGTCCATCTCGCCGTTGGGTCCAATCACCATAAACAAGTCGAGCTTGTGGGTACGCCACTTGATGATGTCTTCCTGGTCGCCAAACGTGCAGACCATCATCAGGCCGGTGCCGAACTCCGGGTCGACCGATTCATCTCGGATGAGCGGCACGGTGCGGTGCGCCACGGTCGACCCGTCAGCGCGCAGCTCCGTGAGCGGCACCTTGAACCGAACGTTGGGCGCGGCGGCGAACCGCTCGTCGGTTGGGTGACACGCCAAGGCCACGCAGGCGGTGACCAGCTCAGGACGTGTCGTGTCGATCAGCCCTGGCGCGCCGTCGTCATCACGATCAAAGCGCAGCTGGTGCATCGGCCGATTGATCTCCGGTCCCGGCTCGACGTCCGCCTGCGCGAGCGCGGTCTGCATGCGGGGATCCCAGAGGATCGGGTCGGCGCGGCGCTCGATCCGGCCGACGCTCGCGAGCTCGAGGAACGACTTTTGGGCGTGCAGCGTCGCGCGCGGCGCGATCGTCGTGTAGGTCATGCGCCAGTCGACTGAGAGCCCGAGAGACCGCCACAGATCCTGATACACCTTGGCGCCGGCACGCGTCTCCTCAAGGCATAACTTGATGAAGTCGGCGCGGCTCGTGTTGCCCTTGTGCACCTTGTATTTCTTCTCGACGTAGCGCTCGGTGGGCAGCCCGTTGTCGTCGAAGCCCATCGGGTAAAACACCTCGTAGCCGCGCATGCGCTTGTACCGAATCACGAACTCGGCCTGGCTGTAGCTCATGGCGTGGCCGACGTGCAGGTGGGCGGCAGAGACGTAGGGCGGCGGCGTGTCGACGCTAAACAGCCGTCCGGCCTTGGCAGCGGCGCTCTCGGGGTTGTAGCGGTACAAACCGCTGGCCTCCCAAGCCGCGATCCACTTGGCCTCCACCTCGTGGAAGTCGTAGCTTGTGGGCAGTGCTGCGTCGGTCTGACTCATCGCGTGCGCTCCAATTGTGGCATCAGTGAGGGCCTCAGCGCCCGGAAAGCGCGGCAGGCTAGCCTGTACCTCTCCGCAGACGCAACGACCGAGGGCGCGCCCACGAATTTGGGCCCGTTGACGTCCCTTGAACCGCGCGGTGCGGTAGGCTCGGCTAGGTGGCCGGCCTGAGGGCCTTGGCGTCCGCCGACAGGCGTGAACGACTGCGGCAGACCAACACCTGAGCCGCGCAACAATCCAGCGCCGTCTCGGGCCACGGAGTGGGTATGGAAGGCACAAGTCAGCTGGCGGAGTGGTTGCCCAACGTCGTGATCGCGCAGCTACAGCAGGGCGCCGACCTACCCTCTGCGGGGGTCGCTGACGCGGTGGGCGTCGCCGTCACCGCGACTGTCTTCATGGTGATCGTGCAGATGACTGGGGCTGTGCTGCGTGGGCTGCGAAACGCCATGGCGGGGCGCAGCCTCGTCGTGCGGGCCGATGGCTTCCTTGGCGGGCTGCGTCGCCTAGCTGCCTTGGCCGTTGTGGCGATCCCTTGGTACCACGTGGCGCGGATCCCGATCGAGGGGGTGTTGACGACCCACGCCACAGATCAGGCCCTCCTGGCTGGTTTGGCGTGGCTGGTGTTGGGCGCCGTTGATCACAAGGCCCTCTGGCTTGACCTCCGTGAGGGTGTGGTGCGCGCGCGGCGTGGATTTGCAGTCTTTCGGCGCCATGACCTCGTGCTGAACCTGAACCAGGTCTTCCGCACAGCGGGTGGCCGGCCGGTGGGAAACCTGGCGCAACTCGGCGACCGGCGCGTGTCGATCGACGCGGCGGCCATCAGCGCGCTGGCCGCCTTCCAGGGCGGCGACGAGCAGGCGCGTCGCTATCTCGAAGCTGTGGTGGTGAAGGCGGGCGGGCGCGTGACGCGATAGCCCCACGTCCCTGCGTGGCGCGTGACGGGGCTGGCACCCCGGAAACTCAGCTGAATCGCGTGACCAGCCACCAAGCGGTACCGGCCACGGCGGCCAACGCTGCGACGATCGCGCCGACCATCAACACGGTCGACACCAGACTCCGCGGCGCCTCGACCGCCGGCGCAGCTGGCGCGGCGGCAGGGCCGGTAGACGAGCGGCGGCGCCGCGCTGCAGCCCCGGGTGGCGCGGCAGGCACAGGTGTTTGCGCGGCTGTCCGGATGGCGGACGTGTCCAGCGGCGCGCGCACGGAAGGGGCGACGACCTTGAGGTCCCGCCGGGTGAGCGCGCTCTCCGTCTCGGCGGCTGGTTTGGCGCGGCCGCTCCCCGCGGTCGCTGGCGTAGGTGGCGCTGGAATGGGGGGCCCTGCGGTGCGGGGCCCTGGCGAGGAGGGCCCTGGCGAGGAGGGCCCTGGCGAGGAGGGCCCTGGCGCCGCTGCCGCCGCGTCACTCGCGCCGGCAGCGGCGAGCGTCTCACGGCGCAGCTTGCTCTGCAGACGCGCGCGACTCACTGGCGGCGGAGGTACATTGCGAATCACGATGGACGACGGCGCCGACACGGCACGTGCAGCCGTTGGCGGTCGCGGAGCTGGCGTCGCCGGTGGCGCTGCGATCGCGGCGAGCGCCTCCGATGCCTTGGTCCGGTTGGCTTCTCGCTCAGCGAGCGCCGCGCGCACTTGGACTGCCAGACCAGCGCCGATGAGCGTCGCCGCACCTAGCCCAGCGGCGCCGGGCAAGTCCGCTGGCATCGACGCGGACTCTTGCGCGGCGTCGCTGTGCGGCGTCTCGCTAGCCGTCGAGTCCGCCGCGCCAGAGAATGATCCGGGAAGATCCGCAAAAACCACCGGCAAGTCAGGCGGCGGGGACGCGCCTGGGAACGCGGGCGGCATGTCCAGCAACGGCGGCGGGCCTTCCTCGCTCAGACCAGCCGGCAGGTCGACGGGCGAAGGCGCCGAGAGCGGCGGCGGTTGATCCGACGTGCTGCCTCCGGCCGCGCCGGCTCGCCGAAACGCCTCGATATCGGCCTCGGAGACCTGCGGTCGCACCTCGGTCGGAGGCGCACGGGAGGGCGCGCGCCGCGTCTCGTCGATCATGCGCTCGAGCATGTGCTCGACCACTGTCGCCGATTCGGGCCGCTCGCTCTCCTTTTTCGCCAGCAACCCGTCGACGAGCTCCGAGAGTCCGTCGGGAAGCCAGATGCCGAGCGCGCTGAGCTTTGGCGGCTCAGACCGCGCGTGCTGCAGCAGAATGTCGATCACAGAGTCGCCATCAAACGGAGGCTGTCCGGCGATGCATTCGTACAGCACGGCGCCGAGGGCGTAGAGATCGGTCTGCGTACACACCGTGCGGCCCTCTACTTGCTCAGGGGCCATGTAGTGGGGCGTACCGAACACCGAGCCGGCGCGTGTCAACGCCGCTGTGACCATCGCCGAGGGCAGCTTGGCGATGCTGAAGTCGAGCATCTTGATGTAGTCGCCGCCCGACTCCGTGTCGATCAGGAACAGGTTCTCTGGCTTGATGTCCCGGTGGATAATCCCCGCACGATGGGCGACGGCGAGGCCGGAGGCGACTTGACGGGCGATCTCCAGCGAGCGCAGCACATCGATGGCGCCGACCTGCTCCATGACGTCGGACAGCTCGGAGCCGACCAGCACCTCCATGACGATGTAGACCATGCCATCGGCGGTGCCGACGTCGTGCATCGTGATGATGTGAGGGTGGTGGAGTTGTCCCGCAGCGCGCGCCTCGCGAATCAGTCGCTTCGCGGCGACAGGGTCCTTGGCGATGTCCGTCCGCAGCACTTTGATCGCCACACTGCGGCCAAAACTGCGGTCCTGCGCCTTGTAGACAACGGCCATTCCGCCTTTGCCCAGGCGACCTTGGATCTCGTAGCGATCGGCGAGCACCTGCCCGATCATACGGTCTTTCTTCGTCTTTCGCGGGTTCGCGGACGGGTCGGCCATGCGCGCCTCCAGTGGGTGCAGACAGTAGACCGCGCGGGGCGGCGGCGCAATACACGCCGCGCCCGGTCACGCGGGACGCGGATGCCACGCTGGCGCGCCAAACCGTGTCGAATCAGGGACCTGCGGCGAACGACCGGGACGCCGTGTCAGCGGCGGTGACGAAGAAGATCGATGTCGTGTGGGACGCTTCGACATCGTCGTTGACGGACGCTCCGGAATCCGTAGACTCTGCCGCCCTACTCCGAGGAGACATCATGGCTCGTATCACGATTGAAGACTGCTTGGACAACGTACCGAATCGCTTCGCGCTGGTCATGCTGACCGCGAAACGCGCGCGCCAGCTACGTGTAGGTGAAGGTCCGAGCATCGAAGCCCGCAAAAACAAGGAGTGCGTGACGGCGCTCCGCGAGGCCGCTCACGGTCATCTCCGGTTCACGGAGGCCGTCGGTCCGATGATCGAGCGCCGAGAGCGCTAGTCAGCGCCCATTCGGTCCGATCCGCGCCCCGTGCGCCCGTGACGCCGCCTCTGCCCCATACGCCGTGCGTTGCTAGGGTCTCCCGCGACAGCCGTGCCGTTCAAGCCGCGCCTTCGCCGCGAGCACACGCTCCGCATACCACGTGTTGAAAGGCAGCGCGCCCTTGCGCCACGCGGCGCTGATGCGTCCGGCGCCAGCGTTGTAGGCGCACAAGGCGTAGACCATCTTCCCGTCGAACCGGGCGAGCAGTCGCTTCAGCAGCGCCGCGGCGGCTGGGAACGCGCAGCTGGGTCGCTCTGGCGAGTGACAGCCGAACGCGCGGGACGTGCGGGGCATGAGTTGCATGGGCCCCCGGGCGCCTGCTGCGGAGCGGGCCCGAGGCTGGAAGTCGCTCTCCACCCAAGCCAGAGCCAGCAGCAGCTTGGGCGCCAAACCCGCCTCCCGGCCGGCTTCTCGGGCGTTTTGTGACCAGGCAACGCAGACCTCAGACCGAATCATGCGCAGGTGCATGGGCCGACTGCGTGCCTGTGCGGGGACGTGTCCGAGAGGCGCCATGGCCGAATCATCCACAACCGCGACCGGGCGCTGGTGGCGTCCGGCACTTGGGCCGCGCCGCGGGCTGTGACGCCTCGCCGCATGACGGTCCGGGCGCTGCGCGATGTCGGCCGTTTGGCCTGCCCCGCAGGCGCTGACCGCAGTCAGCAGCACCGCGGCGACCAGCGCTCGTCTCAATGCCGCGTTTAGGCGAGGAAACCAAGTCATCATCACCCTTTGGCGCACTACTTCTCTGGCCGAAAAGCCCCGGACTCCGGTCGGCGGGTGCGTCGCACACCTGCGCTGTTCCGAGCGGATACGACCAGACTGCCGCAAATCGAGGCGTTGCGCAGAAAAGCGCATGGCTTGTGGAGTCTGCCTCTGCTAGCTTGCCGGCCCCAAACGCCAAGTTTGCAGACACGGAGAGCGAGATGGGACTGTTCGACTTCTTTAGCGGCGGTAACAACCCCGAGAAGGCCATTGAAAAGCATCGCACGCGGTTGATGGACAAGTACCGTCAGACGCAAGAGCGCTACGCGGCGATGGATGATCTCATGGCCATCGGCTCGGCGCCGGCAATCGCTGCGCTGCTCATGCGTTTTACGTTTCGTGTCGACGGTCCAACCGTCGACGAAGAGGAGAAGACGTACTGCTACCAGGTCGTCACCCAGGCCGGTCACGTCGCCGTCGAGCCGCTCAAGGCCTTCATCCAAAGCAACAACGCTGTGTATTTTCCCCTGCGTGCGCTTCGCGACATCGCTGGCGATGAAATCGCGGTCGCCGCCTTGCTCAAAGCGATGGCGGACTGCGACCCTGGCTATCACGACGGCCTTGAGCGACTGCGTGAGATTGTGTCGAATCTGCGCGATTTCCAGCACGAACGTGTGCGAGAAGCGCTGACCGGGCTCCTCACCAGCCGCTCCGACGAGATTCGCTTCTACGCGCTCGACGGCCTCGCCACCTATCCTGGCGAGGAGGTCGCGGCGCTCTTCGCCGCGAGGCTGCTCGACGAGGAAGAGACACAGCGGGTGAAGGGTTTGGCCTGCGAGCTGGCCGTCGACAAAGAGCTGCGTTTCAAGAAATGGGCGACAGAACTCGCCCCGAAGCTCGGACCGTCCTACCGGTTCGACTCCGAATTCCGCATCCAACGAAAAGGTTAGTCCATGTCCACTTTCCCCATGACACCCGAGGGTCTAGCCAAAGCCCACGCCGAGCTGAGCCACCTCTTCCACGTCGCGCGTCCACAGAACGTGCGCGATATCGAAGAGGCGCGTGCCCACGGCGATCTGAAAGAGAACGCAGAATACCACGCAGCGAAGGAGCGTCAGGGTCACATCGACGGGCGCATCAAGGCCGCGGAGTCCCTGATCGCCGGGGCTGACGTGATCGATCCCGCGACGCTCAGCGGCGATCGCGTGGTGTTTGGCGCGACCGTGACGCTGATCGACCTGGACAACGAAGACGGTCCGACCGTGACGTATCAGATCGTCGGTACCTTTGAGAGCGACCTCGACACGGGTAAGGTCAGCTACAAGTCACCCATCGCACGCGCGCTGATCGGCAAGAGTGAGGGCGACGAAGCGACCGTCATCACGCCAGGCGGCAAGCGCATGTACGAGATCGTGAGCGTCGAGTTCAAATGAGCCAGGCGCCCGCAGCCGCGGCGTCTCTGGTCACGGCTCCGATCCCGTTGGCCTCTCTGGCCGATACCGAGGCGCTCGCTGGTCGCATCGCGCGGGCCCTGCGCGGCGGCGACGTGCTCACGCTTGGCGGAGAGCTGGGCGCGGGAAAGACCACGCTGGTGCAGGCGATGGGACGGCATTGGCACGTCGATGACGGCCTGATCCGTAGCCCGACCTTCTCGCTGGTCAACGTCGTCGACCTGGGCGAATTCGATCTGGTTCACGCCGATCTCTACCGACTCACCGGGCCCGAGGATGTGATCTCCAGCGGCCTCATCGAGCTGCTTGGCGCAACGGATTGCGTGTGTGTCGTGGAGTGGCCTGACGCGGCTCAGGGTCTGCTACCACCAAACACGCTGGGCCTGACGCTGCGCCTCAACGGCGCGACGGGGATGCGCAGCGCGGTGCCAAACGCCGAGCTGGCGGCCCGCCTGACGTAGCCGCGGTGTTCGGGTCAGGCGGTGTTCGGGTCAGGCGGCGTGCGGAACAGGCGGTGTTCGGGTCAGGCGGCGGTCTGGCCGCGCGCGAGCCGTGACCGACCGCCGCACCGGCCTTCGCTCAACGCCGACGCTACTGCTACTTCTACTTCTACTTCTTCGGCGAAGGCTTCGCAGCGCCTGCGGCGGCGTCTTCGACCACGACGTCCGGGTTCTCCTGCTGCACGAAGCGCCAGAACGTACCGAGAAATCGCTTCGTGAGCTTGTCCTTGCGGTTCGATTTCTTGTCATCCTGCGCGATGACCTTGCGC
This sequence comes from uncultured Myxococcales bacterium, assembly GCA_937910235.1. GTDB lineage: Bacteria > Myxococcota_A > UBA9042 > UBA9042 > UBA9042 > UBA9042. The sequence goes on from CALENB010000047.1 coordinate 66,941, forward strand.
AAGCGTTCGTTGAGCTGCGCCAGGGCGACGTGACCTTCCTCGATCTGCTTGAACAGCGGATCCTTCGTCAGCTCACCTGCGTCCACCCGCGTGCCGAGGGCTGTGACCTGCTTCTCGATCGCGGCGACGACGGCCAGCTCTTGAACGTCGTTATTCTCACTAGCGACGGCCTTGGCGATGTCGCCCTTCGTGTTCTCGACGATCGACTTGAACGCTTCGGTGTACTTGTCGACGGCGAACTTCGAGAGGCTGCCGGTGTAGCGGGTCACAAGGGAGCCCACCATCTGGCTGACGAGCTTGGGGACCTGCTGCGTGACGGTGTCGCCGACGTATTTTGCGAGCTGCGGGGCCTGTTGCGCGAGCAGTTTTTCAGCGCCGGTCCGGAGCGCCGGCAGGTTGTCTAACACGACGCCGGCGGAGAACTGCGCCACGTTTGCCGGCTTGGTCACGTAGGACCACTTGTTGTTGATCCACGACATGTAGCCGAGGACCACCAGGATCATAACGGTGCCGAAGATCAGCCCGTTGCGTCGCTCTTTGTGCAGGCGCATCACCTCAGCTTCGAGGTGATTGCGAAGTACTTGGTCACTCATAATCGTCTCCTGTCGTCGCTAAGTTGGGTTATTTGCCGGCAGCGGTCGCGCTCAAGATGTCGCTCTCGCCGCCGCCTTTCAGGGCCTCGTCCATGATCTCGAGCCAGAGCCCAAGCAGCTGCTCCGGTGTAATTTTGCCGTGGGCCTTGTGACGCCCCGCGTCGGCAGCGGCGGCCTTGTTCGCCGTCGCGGCGGAGTTCTGTCGCGCCACGAAGCCGTTGAGGGTGTGCTTGATGTTGTCGAGCTCCTTGAGGTGACGCGCGAACGTGCCAGCCAGCGTCTTCTGGGCCCAGCGCGAGAAACCGGTCTGAAAGCTGGCCATGAGGCGCTGGACGCGCTTCGGGTCGTTCTTCAACTCTGGAAACGTCTCGTACAGAATCTTGATCTGGGCCTCATTTGCTTGCTCGAGCTGGCGCGTAAGCTCGCCCTCTAGCTGTTTGGGCAGGTCGTTGCCGAGCTTCTTCATCTCACCGTCAAGTCGCCCGCCGAGCTCGTCGATCGCCCGATCGATCTGTTTGGCGAAGGCCGCGCTGACGACCGGCGCGACGCGCTCACCGACCAACATGGCCGACTTCTGCAGGCGCGGCAGCACGTGTTGAGCTTCCTTGTCGAACGCCGCTACCACCGCCTCGGGCTTGATGGCCTGGTACGTGCGGTACATGTTGAAGACGAAACCAGCGATGATAACAAAGCAGCAGAGTGGGATGACGACACGCAGCATCCCAATGTTCTTCTGTAGCCCGACGTGTGTGTCGCGGAGGCCATCATCGCTGAGCGACGCCAAGCCCTCCGGAGCCTTAATCCATGTGATCATCCGCTGCCCTCCCAAATGTTGCGTGTGCTTCGCCCACCACAGCGCCCGCTCGTCCCCACGAGCCGGCGCAGATCTGGTCGCCGCCCCAGCGGTCGACGCAGGCCCTCGACGCCACCCAAGAATGCGTGGCCAATCAGAGAGGTAAGAAGCATGTCCTTACGCATACTACCATCATGAGGCCCGCTCGCCAACTTCCCACCGCGCTCCGTTTGACGGTGGTTGTTGCCGGGGTGTGTCATCACGGCCAGGGCGGCGTATAGTCCACGGCCGCTGGCCCGGAGGCCCCATGATCCAACGTTCTGATGAATGCAGTCGTGAAGTGAACCGAGGTGCCATCGCGGCGGTGGCGTCGTGGAGTGTGCTGCTGGTCCTGGCGATGCCGGTCGGCGCCCTCGCTGGTCCGCCGCCGCCGAGCGCGCCGGACGCGAAGAAACCTGCACCGAGCGTCCGTGTGGCGCCGACCCGACCGGTGGCTAAATCGTTCATCTGCCCGCTCTGCGGCGCGCAGGCCCACGCCATCGGCCATGATGGCAAGTCCTCGCCGCGGCGCTACTCCGACCTGGAAGTACCGACGCGGGCCTACACCAACCTCGTCGTCGCCTGCCCGAAGTGTGGCTACGCCGCCTGGAGTCAGGATTTCGAGACACCCGTGTCGGGCGCGGCGCAGCAGTACACACAACGCTACCTGGCGCGGACGGCCAAACGCGCTGCGCAGTCGCCCCTTGTGGCGTATCAGCACCACATGAACTTGCTGCATGTGCGCAGGGCGAGCTTGAACGAGCAGATCGGGGCGGCGCTGTTTTACTCGTACGTGTTGAAGCGGGGTCGACCCTACGGTGGCATGGATCCGAAGTTGGAGCGCAAAGTTCAGAAGGCTCGGACGCGCGTCCTCGCGCTGCTCACGTTGGCGTTGCAGCGCGATCCGCCGAGCGATAAGCGGGCCGGGCTGGAGTGGCAATACCTCAAAGGCGAGCTGACCCGCCTGACCGGCGACACGGCGGGAGCGCTGCCCGTGCTGCAGAAGGTGTGTTGGGCCCGCAAGGAGGCCGGCTACACAGTCGGACGGCTCGCGTGCCAGATGACTGAGCGCGCCAAGCGAGGGGAGTCGTGGGAAGACTACCGCGACGGCGTCACAGACGTGCGCCAGATCCCGGTGGCTGAGAAACAAGCCGAGGCGATCGCCGCCCAGACCGCAAAGGACGACGTAGCGCGCAGCAAGGCAGCTGAGACCGCCAAAAAGCAGGCTGCCGCGGCCGCCAACAAGCAGAAAGAGACCCGTGGCGCACAGGCACCGCCAGCCCCGCGCGCACCTGCGAGCCGGGACCCGTACGCGCCTGCGCCACCGCCTGTCGTCAAGTAGCGAATATCACGGACCGGCACGAAGTCGAGTTGGTGCCTGTGACAAGGCACCCGCGGCCACTTGCAAAGCGTCCATCGGTCGCACAGACTGCCGAGCACTGATGCACGTACTCCAGCGCCACTCCCTGTTCATTGTCTTCGCCGCCGCCTTGGTCGTCGCGGCGCCGTCTGCTATGGCGCGGGCCGCTGTTTCCAGTGCGGATTCCAGCGTTTCGAGCGCGGAAGTGGCGAATAACACTGGCACGAGCGGCGGTGAGGCCACAGCTGCCGACGGCCAGGCCAGTCAGGGCGGGACGGCCAGGGATGCCACCGACAACGGCGGCACCAGCGAACGTGTCGCCGACGAAGCCGACACGTCGCGCCTGTCGCCGCGGGCTAAACGCGCGCTGCGGCGCCGCAAACTGACCCAAAACTTGGCCCGCAAGGGTGAGGCGGAGCTGCGCAAGTCGGTCCGCGTCTTCCAACAACGCTACCTCGTCAAGGGTGGACGTGCCGAGCTGCTCGTTGGCGGCTCCGTCGCCATCGGCGACCCGCTGATCCAAACCCGAAACTTGGACGCTGGGCTGCTCATCCACGTCAATCAGCGGTGGGCGATCGGCGCGTCGGCGTTCTACAGCTTTGCGGCGCAGAACGACGCGTTCGAGAACATCCAGCGAGACTTTGGCTTGTTCCCGGAGCGTTCCCTATTGCAGGCAGGCGGCTTTCTGGAGGTCCAGTTCAGCCCAATCTTCGGCAAGTTCTCCAGCTTCGGGATGGCGGTCGTTCAGATGGACGCCTACCTCATCGGCGCGGTGGGGCTCATGAAGACGACCGTGCCCATCGAGGCAGACGCCGCCTTGCAGGTCGGCCGACCCGCTTGGCAGGTTGGCGTCGGGCTTCGGATCCACACGTTGCGCGCGCTGACGCTGTCGGTCGAGATCAGAGACATGATGATGGTCGAGCACTTCCAAGCGGGTGAGCGGCTCATGCAACATTGGTTCGGAGGCCTCAAGATCGGCCTCTGGATTCCACCCACATTTGACTACAAGCACCAACGATGATGTTCAGCCTCGCGCGCCAGCCTCGACCAGCCCTGATCGTCCGCCTCGCGGTGGTCTGTGGGCTTATCGGCGCGACGTTGCTGACCGCCGGATCTGCCCACGCCGAGGACGACGTGCTCGCTGGCAGCCCGGTTTTGCGGCGAAATCTACAGTACCGCGCCGGCCGCCATGAGGTGACCGCCATCGTCGGCTTCACGGTCGGCGACCCCTACATCCGCACGATTCTGCCTGGCGCGCGCTATGATCTTCACCTGTTCGATTGGCTCTCTGTAGGCGGCCGCCTGCAGTTTGGCGTTCCGGTGCAGAGCGACACGTACGCCGAGATCGACAAGAAGGTCACGACGCAGAACGAGACCTTCGTCATGGAGGCGACAAGCCTGCGCTTCCTCGGGCTCGGCCACGTCTCGGTGTCGCCGCTCGTGGGCAAGATGCTGGCCTTCTCGCGCCTGCCGATCCAGTTCGACGTGCACGTGGACCTGCTTGGAGGCCTCGCCAGCGTAGCGAGCACGGGCGACGCGCTGACCACCGGCATCGGTCTGTCGCTTGGCGCGGCGGTTGGACTCCGCGTGTTTATCTCCGATATCATCGCGATCACGACGGATCTGCAGGCCATCTCAACGGACCGCGCGCTGTCGGTCAACCGGGACAGCAAAGAGTCGGGCAAGAAGCTGCGCTTCAACAACATCCTGAGCTTCGGTGTGGCGTTCTTCATGCCGCCCAAGCTCCAGCGCGCCGACTAGCGCTAACCGCGACCAGCCCAGCTCCCCGATCGTGTTTTCCCGTGGTGTGGCTGCGAGCGACCTGCGTGCCTCAGCTGAGGTCTCCGAACCTGCCGTCGGCGCTGCCTTGGGTGTCGCTGCCTTGGGCGTCGCTGTCATGGGCGTCCATGCCCGGCGCGGCCGCCAGCGCTTGCAGGAACTGCTGGTATTTCGACACGTCCGCGACGCGCCATGCCACGCCAAGTCGGTCCAGTAGCGCAGTCACGGCGTCTTTGAGCGCCGCCGCGTCTGGGTGTTCGACCTCGAGTTCAAAGCGTTCCTGACCGGCGGGGAAGAGGCTGTGATCCAGCTCCAGGGTCAGCGCGGGGCCAGGGGCCAGCCCGAGCGCGGTCGCTGCGATCCGATACGCGCGGCGAGTCGTCTGCATCACTCCGATGACATGGAACGTGCGCGCGTCAGCGTCGTCCAGATCAGCCAGGGGACCAGCCACGAGCGCCTCACACAGCGGCAGATCGCGCAGCTTGCACGCGCTCCGGCCGGCCCGCCACGCCGCGGCCTCACGCCCCGCCAACACGGCCTCCCACTCACTGACCCGCATGATGCCGTCGACCATCTGCGCGCCAGCCTTCGCGGTGCACGTGGCCTGTGTCCCCGCCAGCCGCACCCGCATCATCATGCGGCGAGCGGCGAGGGCGCGGTCCGTCGTGTCGAGATAGCGATTGCTCTGCACGGCCTCGTGCAGCGTGCCGTGCGCATCCAACCAAGTGCGCAACGTCGCGTGGGCGAGATCATCGGCCAGCAGCAGCTTGAGCTCGATCTCCGTGTGCAGATTGTCGGTCATGGCTAGGCCCTCGTGCGCGCGCCTTGCCGCGGGTCGCTACATGAGCAGCGCGCGAGCGAGGCTGAAGTAGGTGACGATCCCCAGCAGGTCCACCAGACTTGCGATGAAGGGCGTCGATGAGACGGCAGGATCCAGGCCGAGACGCTCAAGCAAGATGGGCAACATCGCGCCGAGCACTGCACCAAGGGTGACCACCGCGGTGAGTGTGACGCCGAGAGTCAGGGCCAACGAACCATCCCCTGAACCGAGCAAGGCACGGATGACTCCGATCAACGCGAGCAACACGCCCAACACGAATCCCACGCCGATCTCGCGCAGGAACACCTTGCCCGCGTGGCTCAGGTCGACCTCACCCACCGCCAAGGCGCGGATGATGATCGCCGCGGACTGCGAACCTGAGTTACCGCCAGAAGAGATCACGAGCGGCAGAAACAGGACGAGGACGGCGGTCTCCTTGATGACGTCGTCAAACCACGTCATCGCGTTCGCAGTGAACTGGCCGCCGATGAAGAGCACGACCAACCAGGGCGCTCGTTTTGCCACAAAGGTCCAAAATCCGGTGCCAAAGTAGGAATCGTCCAGGGGTTGGACGGCGGCCATCCGGTGCATGTCTTCGGTGGCTTCTTCCGCGATGACGTCGACGAGATCGTCGATGGTGACGAGGCCGAGCAAGCGATACGCAGCGTCGACGACCGGCAGCGCGATCAGATCGTAGTGCTGGATGAGGGTCGCGGCTTCTTCCTGGTCTTCGTTCGGACCGATGCTCTTGACGTCTTCGACCATGATGGCGGCGACGGCTTGGTCGTCTTTGCAGAGGATGAGGTCACGCAGCGACACGACGCCAACCAGCTTGTCATCACCGGCGACAACGTAGACGTAGTAGACGGTCTCCGCCTCTTCGCCGACGGTGCGCACACGCTCGATCACCTCACGGACGGTCATCTCGACCGACACAGTGAGCGTGTCGGTGGTCATGACGGCGCCGACCGTGCCATCTTCCCACTGGACCAGGGAGCGCACATCGGCCCGATCCTCTGGATCCATCGCAGCGAGCAACGACTCAGCGAAGGTGTGCGGGAGCTCGGCGACGAAGTCGGCGCGCTCGTCGGAGGCCATCTCTTCGATGATGACCACGGCGCGCGTCACGCCCATGCGCTGGACGAGGTCGACTTGTCGATAGGGCTCGATGCACTCGAGCACGTCCGCCGCGCGTTCGGCGCTCAGGGCGGCGAGCAGCTCGGGGGCCAGATGGGGCGGCGCGCGCTCGATGATGTCGGCGACATCCTCAGCGTGTAGGTCTTCAAATAGCTCACGGACGGACTCGGGGTCCCCGGCGAACGCCTGCTCGATATCCGGTAACATTAGGTGGGACAGCCGCATCATGGGAGCACTCGCGTCAGGCACCGGCGACAAGCCAGCGCCGACGTTGTCGCCCCGCGCCGCTCGGAACGCAAGCGCCGGCCACCCTCGCCCGTAGTTGGGTCGAGCAGCGCAGGGCCCGCGTCGCCTCAGACGCGGCCGGTGCCGCGGAGAAACATGTAGCGGACGGGATCAAGCTCGTCGCCGTGGGGATAACCCGGACCTAGCTCGTCTTTGGGGCCGGCGCTCGCCGCGATCGCCACTTGTCCGGGCTTGCGGCGGTTGCGCCACACAGCGCGCTGGGCGGCCTGTGCCGCCTCCCATTGCTCTTGAAGATCGAGCACTTGCTCAAGATCATCCGGCAAATCAGCGGAGAGAGCGACGAGCACGTGCCCGGCAGCTTCTGCGTCCGCGGTGGCCCGGTGCGCCTCTTCCAAGGGGATCCCGAGGCGTTTGGCCACGGTGCCGAGCTTCATGTTGCCCTGCCCCTTCTGGAGCTCCTTTGCGAACACGAGGGGGTCGAGCCAGGTCGCGCCGTCCGGCAGAGAGCGCTGGCACCGGGCGAGCTCGTGAATGATGAAGCGACGATCAAAGGACGCGTTGTAGGCCACCAGCAGTCGCCCTTCGAGCAGCGCCACGAAATCGGCGGCGACTCTGTCGAAGGTGGGTTGGCCGACGAGATCTGCTTCGGTGATCCCCGTCACCCGGCTGGCGTCCTTGGGTAGATCGCGCTCTGGATCGATCAGGACGCCCCAACGCTCGACCACTTCGCCGTCGTCAAACAGGACCACGCCGAGCTCAATGACACGATCGCCCTGCTCCGCCTCAAGCCCCGTCGTCTCGGTGTCGAGGACGGCGAGCGGGAGCTTCGCCCAGGATGCAACCACCTCAGACCTCCGGCACGACTTTGAGGGCGGCCTGCCCCATGCGAATGGGCGAGCCAAGGGGCAGCGCTGGCGCGAGGTCGGCGCGCTCGAAGAGCAGGACAACCGTAGACCCCATCTCAAACACACCGAACTCGTCGCCGCGAGCAAAGGGGACGGGCGTGCCGACTCGAACTCGGCCACTGGCGGGGAGGCCGGCGTTGCTCTTCACATCGGAGAACGCCACGGACATGTGGCCGACAAACGTCGCGCCAACCATGATGAGCGCGGCGCGGCCAAACTCGGTGTCAAAGTGACCGATGATGCGTTCGTTGCGCGCGAAAAGGCCGGGAACATGGGCCAGACCGACCGAGTTCACAGGAAACAGCGCGCCCGGCAAGTACCGCCATGACGTCAGCTCGCCCCGCCAAGCACAGTGCACGCGGTGGTAGTTGTGGGGCGCCAGATAGATCACCGCATAGCTTCCGTGGCGGTACGCATCGGCGTCATTGCTGTCCCCAACCAGGGCATCGAGGCTGTACTCGACGCCTTTGGCCTGCACCAGCCTGCCTTCACCGAGCGACCCAAACGCGGACAGCTTGCCATCCGCGGGAGACGGCACAAAACCCGGCTCCGACTCGATGGTCCGCTCGCCAGCTTTGAGCTTGCGCGTGAAGAAGTCCTGAAACGTGTCGAACTCCGCGACACCGAGCGCCGCCTCTTCGAGATTGACGTTGTAGAGGCGCGCAAACGTCCGAATCGCGCCATGCACGACCGGCGCTGGCGGCCGCGCCGTTACCAAGCGATGCATGACTTTGGAGAGCCGTGGATCGCCGATTGCGCGCATCCAAATCGGCGGTTGCGTGTGCGTGGCCATGCGGTGCTCCCTAGCTGACGAAGGTGGCGTCGAGGCTGCTCACCACCTCGCGAAGGCGGGTGTGGCGGACCGCGAGGTCGTTCATCGTGATGATCTCGAGGCGGTCCACGCTGAAGTCCTGGACGCAGTACGACGCCGCGAGGGTGCCGGACACCATGGCCTGCTTGAGGCTGTCGAGGCTGAAATCCTCGGCGCGGGCGAGGTAGCCGATGAATCCACCAGCGAACGTGTCGCCGGCGCCGGTCGGGTCGATGACCTCGGCGAGCGGCACAGCGGGCACCAGACCCGTGTGGTCTTTCGCGAACAGCCAAGCGCCGTGCTCGCCGCGCTTGATGACGACCACGTCGGGCCCCATCGTCATGATCGTCTTCGCTGCCTCGAGCATGTTGCCCGAGTCGCTGAGGGCAAAGGCCTCCTCGTCGTTGAGCAGGAGCAGGTCGATGCGTTTCATCACCTGTTCGAGGTGTGCGCGCTCGCCGTTGATCCAGAAATTCATCGTATCGAGCGCCACGAACTTCGGCGCGGTCATCTGCTCGAGGACGCTCAGCTGCAGGCGGGGGTGAATATTCGCCAAGAACACGACCTCAGCGTCGCGCAATTCAGCCGGGATCTCGGGCTCAAAGGACGAAAACACGTTGAGCTCGGTGAACAGGGTCTCGCGGGTCTCGAAGTAGCGGGAGTAGCGCCCGCCCCACCGAAACGTCTCGCCCGGCACCTGCTGGACCCCGGCGAGGCCGACGCCGCGATCTCGCAGGCGGGCCAGATCAGACGCGGCAAAATCGTCGCCGACGACCGCGACGACTTCCGTCGGGGCAAAAAGCGAGGCCGCGAGGGAGAAATAGGTCGCCGAACCGCCAAGGGCACGATCCCGCTTGCCGGCCCAGGTCTCCACGGAGTCATAGGCCATGGAACCGACGACGAGCACTTTCATACAAACCTCATGGACGCGGCGCGCCACGTGCGGCGGGCGGCGGGGGCGGAAGTAGCGGCGCCGGCTAGCGGTTTGGCGCCGCCCGCGCTCAAAGCGCGTATTTGGAGAGAAAAAGCGCCACTCGAGCGCGCGCATCCGGGGTGATCGCATCCGAACGTGTCATGACCGCATGACGAAGCGCGGTGTGGCTTGCACAGGGCGCTGACGGCGGCGTTTGGGCCAGCGCGACGATGACCTGCTTCGCCACGCGCACATTCTTGTGCATGGTCGCGACCACAGCCTCGACGGTGACGTCGGCCTCGTCTTCATGCCAGCAGTCGAAATCCGTGACCAGCGCGAGCGTCGCGTACGCCAGCTCCGCCTCACGTGCCAAGCGGGCCTCGGGCATGTTGGTCATGCCGATGACGGCGACGTCTGGCCACGTACGAAACAGGGACGACTCGGCGCGCGTCGAGAACTGGGGCCCTTCAATGCAAACGTAGGCGCCGCCGGAGTGAACCGTCGCCCCGACCTGCTCACACGCGGCGAGCGCCGCCGAACGAACACGCTCGCTGATGGGGTCGGCAAAACCGACGTGGGCGACGATGCCGTCGTCGAAGAACGTGCGTGCCCGGCCAACCGTGCGGTCGATGAACTGGGTCGGCAGCACGACGTGGCCAGGTGCGATGTGCTCCCGCATGGAGCCTACCGCGGAGATCGAGAGCACATCCGTGCAACCGAGCTTGCGTAGCGCCCAGAGATTCGCGCGGTAGTTGATCTCGGAGGGAGACAGTCGATGTCCGCGACCATGCCGTGGCAGGAAGAAGAGCGTGGTCTCATCGACCCGCGCTTCGAGTAGCACGTCGGATGGCGCGCCGAATGGCGTCTCGATCGCGTGTTCGCCGACGATGTCGACGCCGTCGATGTCGTACAGCCCGCTTCCACCAATAACGCCGATCACGGCCTCGCTCATTGAAGACTCCTCAGTCTTAGCCGTCGTCGATTCGAGCGCCGGCGCAGTCCTGCCCGACTTGGGGTGCTGGTCCGGCGTGGGGTTGGTTGTCCGTCCGAGATGGGCTCGCCAGTCGGACGCCGGATCTCCGGTCGGACGTGGGACAGCTAGTCCGACGTGGGTGCGGCTTCGTCCGTCGGACCCTCGTCGTCGCCGTCTTCAAGTCGCTGCGCCACAAAGGCCGCGATGGCGTCGTGCTGCGCGTTGGAGAGGTCGACAAAGGCGACAGCTAGGCCGTGGGCGTAGCCGTTCACCCGGCGCATCGCCACGACCTCGCCGCGCACCTGGATGGGCGCCTCGAGCTCCGGAAGCTCAAACTCAAGCACCATGTGCTCACGATCGATGGCGCTTCTCTGGGAGTAAGAGTGGCTCTCGATGAAGAGCCCGCTCGCCGACAGGTTGGTGGCTGGGTGCACCCACATGCGGTCTCCGTCGTGTTCGCGGACGAACATCTCGACGGCGACACGCTGCGCGGAGCGCCGGTCTTCTGGGGCGAGATCGCTGTCAGTCGTCTTGGCGTCGCTCATGCACTCACCTCGTGCGGCCTTGTGGCGGCTGAGTCTTCTGAGGGGGGCGGGAGGATACGGGAAGGGTCGGCCCAGGGTCAACGTCTTCGTCTGTACTCGCCTGCGTCTCGCGCCGCGGCCGCCGCGAGACCGAGCGCGGGGCGCGCGCCCAAGCCCAGCAAGCTGAGCTCTCCCACCGCGTACGGGCTTGGGCGTTTCTCGCAAGCCCGGGCAGCCGAGTTGTGCAGGATTGACCGGGTTTGGATTGGTCCCCATGCAGGCTAGCCTCCCGGATGTGGGGGAAGGCGGAGACGCGGGCGCAGCAGCTGAAGAGGTGAGCCGGCAGCGAGTGACACCTGAACGGCAAAGACCACCGCAGGCGACGCCGAAGCGACGCCCGCGGTGGCCCGAGCTAGTTCAGCGGGACTAGCGAACCCAGAAGTACGTCGTGTTGACGTTCACACTTCCCTTGGCGACGCCGTTGCCAGCGGTGCCGGACCAACCACCGCCCCAGGATGAGCAGCCGTCGTTGTTGCCGCCGCCGCCCTTGCCGCCATAGTACGACCCCGTGCCTTGCCAGCCCTTGCTGTTGCAGCCGCAGACGTTCGATGTCTCGCCCTTCTGCTTCACGCCCCAGCTCGTGTCGCCCGGGACTTTCGCGCCGGCGTAGGCGCGACAGAACGCCGCGTCATTCGGGTTGGCGAGCTGCTTATTCAAGTCGGCGTCGTTGGAAGAGAAGTTCTTCAGCGGGACCATCTCTCCCGCGGCGCCGGCGGCGGTGACAGGCTGATTGGCGACAGCGTCGGCGAACAAGTCCGCGGTCGCGGTGAACTTCTGGTAGCGGTAGGCCGTCGCAGCCGTGCACCAGGTCAGGCGCGCGTCGTTGTACTGCGTCTTGAATGCGAAGCGCGGCCCGATGAACCCGGCGGCTGTGGCCTGAGCCAGCTTCGTCGTGTCCACGCTGGCGCTCTCCTTGGCCATCTGCGCCATGATGCCGGTGCTGTTCTTCGGGTTGGGTGCACCGGCGGGCTCAAAGCCCACGAGTGTCCATCCGCCGCCGTCGATGAGCATGTCGCACTGCACCTCGAACGCCGGCTTGATAGCGTCCGGCTGCACCAAATACCGGCCGCTCTTGGCCGCAGCGTTGCTGTCCAGCTCAGCCTTGCAGCTGACCGGGCAGTTCTTCGACGCGACACAACCAGCGTTCAAGACCGTCGCGCCAGGCTTGAAGATCTCCAAGCACTTCTCCGTCGAGGGATCTGCGCATTTGCCTTCCTTGCAGAACTCGCCGGCCTTGCAGCAAGCGCCGCCGCACACCGCGCCGCCCGTGCTGCACTTACACGAGCTGCTCGCCGCGTCACACGCGAACGGCGCTGCACAAGCGCTCGCGCCACCGGTCGTCGGGCAGCAGCCCTCGCCGAACGCGCCGCACTTCTTGGTGCAGACGCTGCCCTTGGCCAGATCGACCGAGAGCACGAGGCCTTCCGGATTCGGACAGCCAGCGTTGCTGAAGTTGACGACGGCCACAACAAGCTCGTTCTCACCTGCCTTGTAGTAGCCCTTCCAGCCAGCGAAATCGATGCCGTTACCGGTGAAGCTTGAGTTCGGGAAGGAACTCTTGAACTGGGTGACCTCCTTGTTGTTGATCCAAATCTTCGTGATCACGTTGTCGGCCCAGAGCTTGCCCTGCAGGCTCGTCGCCGCCGCCGTCGCCGCGTTAATGAGATTGAACTTCACGCGGTAGTAGTAGATCTGACCGTTGGCGCACACCTTCGGATCAACGCAGGTCTTACTCGTCGCGTTCCAGCCCTCAGCTGTGACCCATTGCGCGGCCTTGCTCGCGTCGACGGTGTGCCAGCTGCCGACGCACTTCTGCACGACCTTTGACGGCTGCCACGTGAGTGTAGCTGGTGGAGTTGCAGGCGTGGACTTGACGGCGTCCAAATTGCCCTGCTGCGTCGTGTTGGGCCACGATGTGCCCAGCGCGACGTGCCAACGGATATCGTCGCCTCCCAGTTGAGCCTGCTTGCCTGCGCCATCCGACCCAGTGTTGATGTCGACCGAGCTCGCGCACTCGTAGCCGTCCTCGATCTTGCAGTCTTTGCTGCAGCCGTCGCCGTCCTTGGTGTTGAGGTCGTCGCACTCTTCTTGGCCCTCGAGGACCGCGTTGCCGCACACAGCGTTCTTCTTGCAGACGCTCTTGAGGTCGCCCGTGCAGGTGAAGTTCGCGTCGACCTTGCACTTGGTGCAGCCGTCATTGTCTGCGGAATTGCCGTCGTCGCAGGCCTCAGCGCCCATGATCAGGCCATCGCCGCAGACGTTAGCCGCGCATTTTGCCGTCGCGCCGGTGCCTTCGCACTGCGACACGTTCATGTCGACCATGCCAACCGCGTAGCCGTGCTGATCGGGCATGGTGCCGCCCAGCGACTTGATGGTGCAGCTCACCTTGGTGGTACCTGCCGGCAACGTGAAGAAGCTGAGGCCCTCGGTCT
>CALENB010000048.1 GCA_937910235.1 uncultured Myxococcales bacterium
TTCACGATCCCGCTGCTGACGATCCTGACGGCCGTGATCTTGGGCGTCACGCTGCTGCAGAAGGAGATCGAGAAGAAGACGCTGTACGCGATTTTGCCCAAGCCGATCCGCCGCGGCGAGTTCCTGTTGGGCAAGTATTTCGGCCTATGCACGCTGCTAGCGATGGAGATGGCGCTGCTGTCACTGGCCTGGTTCGCGGTGCTCTACCTGCGCGGCGGCACGGTGACCCCGGCGATCGTGAGCGCGCTGCTGCTCAGCTTCATCGAGGTGGTGCTGGTGACGGCGATCGCGACGTTCTTCTCGGCGCTGTCGACCCCGCTGCTCTCGGGTGTGTTCACGACTGGGATGTTTCTGATCGGGCGCGTCTCCTACGTGGTGGTTGACCTGATGGGCGCCAGCAAAGGGGTGTTCGCCGAGGTGCCGGCGATGCGGACGTTGGGGCGGGTGATCGTCGCTGTGGTGCCGGATCTATCGACGTTTAACGTCAGCGATGAGCTGCTCGCCGGGTGGGCCGTGCCGACGAGCTACCTGCTGCCTGCGGTGGGCTACGGACTGAGCTACGCGGCGGTCTTTCTGGTGCTGGGGTTGCTGGTTTTTGAGCGCCGAGATCTGACCTGAGCGCCGCGAGGGGGGATCGATCGTGAGGGTGACCTGATCCTCGCACCCTGCGTCGGTCACAGAATGGTGCGAAATGCGGGCGACCGACAGCCCCCTCTGGAGACCGACATGGACAAGCGACGATGGCAGAGCGCGCGGTGGGTGCGCGGCCCGCTGCTGGCGACACCGCCGTTGCTGGCGACAACGCTGCTGCTGGCCACAACGCTGCTGCTGGCCACAACGCTGCTGGGCGGCTGTGGCGGCGCACATCGCGCCGCGCCAGCGACGCCAGCCGTGAAGCCGGCCAGCCAGGCCACGAGCGCGGGCACATCGGTGATCGTCGTCGATAATCCCGCCGCGCAGCCACGCCTGACGTTTGGCAGCCTGCGCCTGTTGATGACGTCCGACGAGGTGCAAGCGCTGCTACAGCAGCCTGGCTGGAGCGGGGCGCAGACCATCCCCGCCGACGGACCGGTGACGCTGACCGGGCCGGTGCAGGACGAAGGCGCCACGTACCAGGTTCGCCTTGAGGCGAAGCGGGTGGTCCAGATCGCCGTGACGTTTCGCAAGGCCGACAACCGGCGCGTCGCCATGCGCCACGACTACGCCAAGTCCAAAATCCAGGCAGACGGCAGCTGGGCGATGACCGACCGGCTGCGGACGACGATCGTGCTCCTGGCCCGCGGCGGCGGCGCTCTGGTGGCGACGCACCTCGGCGCCACCAAGGACAAGACCGGCGCGCGGGCGCTGCTGGAGCGCTACCTCGGCGAGTGACGGCAGCGGGGCAGGACACCTGCTACCGGCAGGCACGGCGTCCCCCCGTTCGGCTCGCCGAGAGATCGGTGAGAGATCGGTGAGCCGTCTTTGAGAGCAGCGGACACTGTAGGGGTGCAAGCCGTCGCTGCGCCGGAGTCTTCGTGAGCCATCGCCCGCCAAATCAAGCCAATAGCGCGCCCGAGGCGCCACGACGCAACCTGCATCGGCTGGGTTTTGTCGGCGACGACGCCGCGCTCGCAGACGCCCTGAAGGGAGGCCACCCCGGCGCGCCAGCGGAGCTGTTCGACCGATACGGCAATCACATTCAGCGCGTGCTCGTCAACGTGATGGGGGTGGACCAGGAGCTGCCCGATCTGCTGCAGGAGACGTTTGCGCGGGCGTTCAAGAACGCCGGTCAGCTTGAGGATGGCGCCCGGTTGAAGGCGTGGTTGACCCGCATCGCCGTCTTCACGGCGCGCGGCTGTATCCGGAGCCGAGGCCGGAGACGCTGGCTACGCTACTTCTCGCCGGAGGCCATGCCCGAGTCGACCGCGCCGACGGCATCGACCGAAGATCGCGCCGCTGTTCGCGCGACGTACGCTGCGCTCGACGCGATGTCGCCGGACCTCCGGGTGCCCTTCGCGCTGCGCTACATCCAGGGCATGGAGCTCAAGGAGATCGCCGCGGCCTGCGACGTCTCGCTCGCGACGATCAAGCGCCATCTGGCGAAGGCGGACAAGCGCTTCGTCGTGTTGGCGTCAAACGACCCGACGCTGCAACACTGGCTTGAAGGGGGCTCGAGATGGGCCGGCCAGTAGACCCAGACCTGCAGCGCAAGCTGCGCGCGCTTGGGGAGCGTGTTGACGCCGATCACCGCGTCGCCCTGGATCAGAACGACCTGGGCGAGGCGTGGCTGGAGCGGGCGCGCGCGGGCGCGTTGGCGACCGTGAAAGGACCGGAGGCGCTGCACCAGCTCGGTCAGGCGGTGGCGCGCTCCAACGACAACGCGCTGTCGCTCTCGAACTCGCTGCAAGACGTCCGCGGTCGGCTGCTGCGGCCGTCCAGACACCGCGACCCGCCCTGGGCGTGGCTGCTAGGCGGCACCGGCGCGCTGGCGGCGGCGGCGGCGCTGGCGTTTGTGGTTTTGGCCCCCCCGGCGGCGCGGTCGCCGCTCACCGTGGCGGTTGTGGCGCAGACGACGACAGGCGGCGCGGACCTCGATCGATCCGTCGCGAGCGCACAGCCGCGCGGGTCGCAGGTCGCGGCCGGCGGCTGGCTGCTGGGCGTCGGGCCAGCGGTGCGCTTCAGTGATGGATCGACCGCGCGGGCGACGACCGCGGCCCGGTATCGCGTCGCGGCGTTGCGCGCCAGCGGCGCGGACATTGAGCTGACCAAGGGCCAGATCGCCGTGAACGTCGTGCCGAGAGCTGGCAATCAGTGGCGCATCCATGCCGGGCCCTTTGTTGTGCACGTCTTGGGCACGGCGTTCGACGTGAGCTGGGACCCGAGCAACCGGGGGTTCGCGCTGGCGCTGCGTCGCGGACGTGTGCGGATTGAGGGGCCGGTGATCGGGTCGCATGTGCTCAACGCGGGTCAACAGATCAGCGTCAGCACCGTCGACCAGAAGTTTGTGCTGGAGGCACTCCAGGCGCCTGCGGCTCGGGTCGGATCGGCCCACCCTCAGATCGTCGCGCACGCCGACAAAACCGGGCTCGCCGCGCTGCCGCCGACGCGGCCGCGCGGCGATCAGACCGTTGGCCGGGCGACCGCCGCCAAGCTGCCCAAAGTCGACGGCGCCGACCACGGCGTCGACCACAGCGCCGACGACGACAGGCTTGGCGCGAAACCGATCGACGAGGCGCCGCCGAACACGCCGTCTGCCGCCACCGCGCCATCGCGTCACCGCCAGACTCGACGCCGACCGACCGCAGGGCGGCCCACCCACACCAAGGCACCTCGCATGCCCCGCGCTGCGGTCACCGCGCCCACGATCCCGACTGGCGCGGCGACGGCACCGACGACGCCGACCGTCGCTGGTGGTGGCGAGGCCGCGCCGTTGACCCCGACGCCCAGCGTTCGCGCTACGCCGGAGACCGCGCCGCCGCCGTGGCGTTTAGCCGAGCAGGGCAAGTGGCACGCCGCCGTCGACGCGGCCGAGCGGATGGGCTGGTCGCGTGTCGCCGCCACAGCCACCGCGCAGGAGCTGCTGCTGGTGGCCGACGCGGCGCGGCTGAGCCACGCGACGACCGCGGCCACCAAGGCCTACGAATTGGTGCGCGGCCGACACCCTGGCACCGGCGCCGCGGCGCAGGCGGCGTTCTCCCTGGGTCGGCTCAGGTTCCGACAGGGCCGATGGTCCGACGCTGCGCGATGGTTCGAGCGCTATGTGGCGGAGCGCCCGCAGGGCAGTCTGGCGGAGCAAGCGCGCGGCCGCGCGATGGCCTGCCGCGCCAAACTCGGCGACGACGTCGCTGCCTGCGGCGCCGCCGTCGCCTACATCGCGCATCACCCCAAGGGTCCGCGCGCGAGCTTGGCGCTGAAGACGCGCCTGCGGTGCCACGCTGAGGGGCGGTGAGGACGCGCGCCGTGGCGACGACTGGGGTTGAAGTTGCGCGTGCGCGCTAAGCGTGGCAGACGACGTCGATGGCCGCGCCGCTCTCCCGTCAACACCCCGCCCAACCTCGCCGAGACGCGCGCGCGCAACGACCGCTGCGCTGCCAGCCCGGAAAACCGGGCCCGCGGCAGCACAGTCACGCGGCGCGGCGCCGCCGCCGGCTGTGGCTGGCCGGCGCCCTCGCGATGATGGGGTTGGCGCTCGGTTCAGAGGCCATGGCCTCGGAGCCGGTCCTGCTCGCGGCACAGGGTCCAGTCCAGTTGCGCTTCGCGGCGGAGCTGTCGGGCGTGGGTTTCAGCACCCTAGCCGCGGAGCCGGCGCGGTCGCTGGCAGACCTGTCACAGCTGGCCAAGGCGCGCGGCGTGAGGATCGTCGTGCGCGTCGCCGAAGACACGCGGACGGTGGAGCTCTGGGCGTCGCTGTTGGTGAATCGCAGCCGCCACACCACCCTCGCACGCGGCAGCAACGAGTCGGTCGGCGCGCTAGCTTTGCGGACCGCCGAGTGGGTCCACGCGTGGGTGACGTCACCGACCGCGCCCCAGCGGCAGCCATCAACGCCGGCCGGACCGACGACGCCGGCCGGACCGACGACGCCGGCTCCAAAGACGCTCCCACGCGCGGCGACGCCGGCTCGTGACGACGCCGCTGCAACCTGGTGGGCGGTACACGCGGGCGCGGGCGCGGGCGGCGACGCGGGTGGACTAGGCGTGGGTGGTCTGGTGCGCATCGGCGTGGTCCGCGCTTGGCCGGGCGCGCCAACGTTTGGGCTTGGCGTGCGCATCTACCTTCCGGTGTTCGACCGCAGCGCGCTGACCGCGAGCGGGCGCACCGACGTCTCGACCACGACGGCGGCGCTGACGCTGCGGTGGCGCGCCCTGCGCTGGGATGCCCTCTCGCTCTGGCTAGCTGGCGGCGGCGGCGCGACACAGACGGTGGTGCGAGGCCGCCGACCGCCGGGATTCGCCGACGTGAAGACGACAACCTGGTCCGCATCGGGCTGGTTGGGCGCGACGGCGGCGGTGCGGCTCTTTGGGCCGCTGTCGCTGCGCTTTGACGCCGAGATGTCGGCGCTGCTGCCGCGACCCGTGGTTGTGACTAGGGGCGTCGTGGAGGTGACGAGCGGGCGACCGTCGCTGCGCGGGATCCTCGCCGTGGAGGTGCAGCTGTGAGGTTGGCCGCGTCGCCTCTGGGTCGATCTACGGGGGCGTGATCCATCACGCGGCACGGCGCAGCGGTTCACCGCGGCCGGGGAGCGGGCGGGGAGCGGGCGGGGTCTGATGACTACACTTAACACTTGCTTGCAAGTGTTAAGTGTAG
>CALENB010000049.1 GCA_937910235.1 uncultured Myxococcales bacterium
GTTCGCGAGACTGCCTGGTCTACCGTCATGGACGAAACGATGATCGAGGCCCGCTTGACGACATCATCCGGTCAATTCGGGCGGACCGCGGCCGGTAGCTTTACCCAGATACCAAGGGGCCGTATTCTTATGCAATCCTGGCGCGACCGCGACACCGACCATCTGAATCGGAGCCGATATGACCACCCTGCCCTCTTCTGCGTCCCGGTGGCGCTCGTTGTCCCGGTCGACCGCGCTTAGCGCCCTCATCGCCGGCCTCGCGGCTGCGTTGAGCCTCGGCGCCTGTAGCGATACCGGTTCGAATGGCGGCACGTTTCCTACCGACAGCGGCAGCGCCGCGGACGCTGCGATCTTTGACGCCGGCACAGTCGACACGAGCACAGTCGACACGAGCACAACGGATTCGGGCACAACGGATTCGGGCGCTGCGGACACGGCAGCGGTCGATTCGGGCGCAGCGGATGCCGCGGTCGCTGACACAAACAGCGCCACAGACGCCGACAGCGCAGACGTCTCGGTGCCAGATGTGGGTTCGGACACGGCAGCTCCTGACACAGCCGCTCCTGACGCCGGGACCCCAGACGCCGGAACCCCAGACGCCGGAACCCCAGACGCCGGAACCCCAGACGCCGGCACAGCCGATGCGACCGGACCAACCTTCGGGGCGTTCACGCCGCTGAGTTGCAAGAAGTTCGTCAACAAGAACACGGATGGCACGGTCAACCCGTTCATCAGCCCAGCGCGCAACAATCAGTTCTACGTCAGCTGGGTGCAGAAGGGCGGCAACTTGATGATGAACTGGGAGGCGCCGAGCAGCTGCGCGACGGTGAAAGGGCCGCTGCAGGTCAACAAGACCGCTGGCGATGTGTACTACTGGGGCGGCATCGGGGTCGTCTCGGACTCCGCCGGCAACTTCTATGCGGTGTGGGAATCACAGACCAAGAACGCGGAGATCTCCATCGCGTGGTCGACGACCGGCAAGGACTTCAGCGCACCGCTTGAGGTCGTGAGCACCAGCACAAACGGCCAAGATCCGGCGTTGTTGGTCGTCAGCCCTGGCGTCGTCCATGCGGCGTGGCGCGGTCATCACCCGACCAAGAAGCAGTACGATCCCTACTTCGCCACGGCCTCCGATCTGTTCAACACCAAGAGCTTCAGCAAGGGCGTCCCGGTGCAAGACGACGCCGCGCAGGATGATCAGGTCGCCATCGCGGCGGACAGCAAGGGCCACCTCTACTACGCCTGGCAGAGCTTCGACGGCGACATCTTCGCGGCGAAGTCGACCAATGGCGGCAAAACCTGGACCAAGCCGTTGCAGGTCAACGACGTGACCGGCAAGGCCAACGTTGGCAAGGCGACGTTTCTGGTCGTCACCCCCAACGACCGGGTGGTCGTGATGTGGTCCGACAAGCGCAAGCAGAAGTCCGGCAACGAAAACGACGTATTCTCGGACTCCAGCGCGGACGGGCTGACCTGGGGCAAGGACGTTCAGGTCAACGACGACGACGCGCGCTACCAGGAGGATCCGTCGATGGCGGTGGGCACCGGCGCGAAGTGCAAAGGCGCGATCTACGCGGTGTGGCAGGACTTTCGCAACAAGAAGAGCTACGACGTCTACGCCGCGCGGTCGACCGACGGCGGGCTGACGTGGGGCAAGAACGAGGCTGTGGCGAAAGACCTGCAGGGCGATGAGATGAACCCGGCCATCACGGTCGACGCCGGCTGTGTGATCGGAGTGGCGTGGCGCGATTCCACGAAGAACCCGAGCTTTGATATCGGGCTGACGTTTCTGACCTGGTAGTCAGCGGCGACGCGACCCGTGGTAAGGTCGTGCTGGCGTAGGCTCCGACTGAGCTCCCACAGGCAGCCCAATGGCATGGACCCGGCACATCTCCCAGCCCCTTTGCAGCGCCGGCCTCTCGTTGGTGATGGCGGTGTTGTTGCTTGGGCAACTGGGGATCGGCGGTCCGATCGCGTCGCTTGCGAAACAGCGCTGCGGCGCGCGGTGCGTCTGCGATGGCGACGAATCCAAGGCCCACGCTGAGTCGGAAGCGCACGACGGCTGCGATCATGGGGGCGTAGCCCGTCGAGACGCTGAGGCTGGTCCGAATAATGAGGCCCCGTGCAACGATGAGGCCCCGTGCAAGGACAACTGCCCCGACTGCAGCTGCAGCACCAGCCTCGTCGCGAATGTGGCGTCTTTCACCGTGCTGGGGATGACCCGATCTCTATCGGTGACCAAGCGCTTCGCCGCCGTGGACGCACCCGCCAGCGGCAGCATGTCCAGCGTCTTCCGACCGCCGCGTCTCTTGAGCTGAATCGGATCCACGCAGTCGATATCCACACGGTCGATATCAACGCAGCGAAGTGAGGTCGACGCGTCCATCGCGACGCGTCGACCTTATGAGCTCCGCGCGACGTTTTGTCGCGTGTGGGCTCCGCAGCTGCGTTCGTTGATCGGCCATTGGCTGCACCAACTCCCAGTTCATGACACAGGAGCACGACCCATGCGGGTACACCCAATCTTTTTTGTCGCGATCGTTATTTTTACAGCCACCGGTTGCCGCCAGCGCGCCGAACCGGCCGCCGACCACGGCTCAGCGCACGCCGTGCCTGGGTCCCACGCGGACTGGTGCGGCGAACATCAGGTCGCTGAGTCCTTGTGCACGCGCTGCAACCCCTCGCTCACGGCCGCGTTCAAGGCCACCGGCGACTGGTGCAAGGAGCACGGACTGCCCGAGTCGCAGTGTCTGCTGTGCAATCCAAACCTCAAGCTTGAGCGTCCACCGCGAGCTGGAGGCAACTAGCCATGACACCGCAGATTAGGCTGGTTGCGGTGCTGCTGTTGTGGCCGTCCTCGGCCTGTCACGACGCCAGCGGCAGCGCGGGAAAGGCGCCTGGCGCGCGGCAGGTGGTCGCGGCCAAAGCTACCGGAGAGCCGCTGATGTGCCGGGAACACGGCGTTCCAGAGGCGCTGTGCACCAAATGCAACCCGGCGCTCGTGCCCGTGTTCAAGGCGCGCGGCGATTGGTGCAGCGAACACGGATTTCCCGAGTCGTTCTGTCCAATCTGCAAGCCGGGCGCGACGTTCCCCGATGTCGGCACGCCTGAGCCTGCCGGCTCCACGAAGACTGGCGGTTCTCCGGCGTTGGTCCGTCTCCGCACACCGGCCATCGAGGCGGCGGCGGGCATCGAGACGGTCGCCGCGCGGCGGGCCGAAGCGGCGACGTTCGTCGACTGTACGGCAAAAATCGCCTTTCACATCGACCGTGTGGCCGACGTCCAAGCCATCGTTCCCGGCATCATCCGGCGTGTCCTCGTCGAGTTGGGCGCGTCCGTGGTTGTGGGGACCCCGCTCTTCGAGATCGAGAGCCTGCGCGTCAGTGAGATTCAAGGCGAGCTGCAGACGGCCCGCGGTCTGGTCCGTGCCGCGGTAGCCAACGTGGGCCGCCACAGGACGCTCCGCGTTTGGGGCGCCACATCGACACGGCGTCTGGAGGTGGCGCTGCAGGAGTTGGCCTCCGCGAAGGCGCGCGTGCGGGTCGCGGAGGCGAGCCTGCGCATGGCGGGCGCCGTCGGCTCACAACCTTCGGGTCGCTACACGCTCGCCGCGCCACTAGCGGGGACGGTGGTTCGGCGACCCGGGGTGATCGGCGCGCTGGCCGCCGCCGGCCGCTCGCTGGCGACCGTAGCCGACACCAGCGTGGTCCAGGTCCGCTGCCAGGTGCCCGAATCTGCGGCCTCACAGCTGGCATTGGGCCAGAAGATGCGGGTCACAGTCGCCGGCATCGACACCGGCGCCGTCGACGGCAAGATCACGTGGATCGCCGCTGAGGTCGATCCGCGTACCCGCACCGTCACCGCGCGAGCCGACGTCCCGAACCCGACTGGATCCCTGCGCGCCAACCAGTTCGCACGCGCGCGCATCGAGACCGGCGCACCGGCGTCCGCCATCCTTGTCCCGCGGGTCGCGATCCAGCGGATAGACGACACCGACGTGGTCTTTGTCCGCAAGTCCCAAGGCATCTACGAGCGACGCGTCGTGCGCCGACTAGGCGGCGGCGAGATGGCCCGCGTCCAAGGTGACGTACGGGAAGGCGACGCCGTGGTCACAACCGGCGCCATCCTCCTGCGCACTGAGATGTTGCCGGGCAGCATCGGCGCTGGCTGCTGCGCCTCCGATGCGCCTGGAGGCAAGTGATGCTCACACGACTCATCGATCTCTGCCTGCGCCACCGCCCCATCGTGCTGCTGGCGACGGCGCTCCTAGCGGTCGTGGGGGTCGCCAGCTTTCAGCAGCTGCCCTTTGACGCCTTCCCCGACACAACGCCCATTCAAGTGCAGGTCAACACTGTCGCGTCCGCTTTGTCGCCGCTTGAGGTGGAGCGCCAGGTCACCTTCCCAGTCGAGCAGGCCATCTCAGGGTTGCCGGGATTGCAGGAGGTGCGGTCGATCTCGAAGTTCGGGTTCTCCCAAGTCACCGCCATCTTCGACGACACGGTCGACATCTACCGCGCCCGGCAGGTCGTCAGCGAGCGCATTGCCACCGTCGAGCTGCCTGATGGTGTGCGGCGACCAGCGCTTGGCCCGGTCGCGACAGGGCTGGGCGAAGTGTTCCAGTACCTCATTCAGAGCGAGACCCTCTCCGCGCAAGAGCTGCGCACGCTGCACGATTGGGTGATCCGACCGCAGATGGTCCAGGTCCCGGGCGTCGCAGAGATCAACACGTGGGGCGGCTTCAAGAAACAGCTGCACGTAGTGGTCCAACCCGAGCGTCTCATCCAATACGACCTGTCGCTGGACGACGTGGCCCGTGTGCTACGTCAGGGCAATCGCAACAGCAGCGGCGGGCTGCTCGCGGTCGCTGGCGAGTCGCAGTTCATTCAGGGCCAAGGGCTGCTGACCAGCGTGGCCGACCTCAAAGGCGTGGTCGTCGCCACGGTCGACGGTACGCCGATCCACCTGCGCGATGTCGCCGACGTCCGGGTCGGACACGAGATTCGCCGCGGCGCGGTCACCGCCGATGGTCAGGGCGAGGCCGTCCTCGGGCTCGGTTTCATGCTTAAGGGAGAGAACAGCCGAGCGTTGACACAGCGCCTCGAGGCCCGCCTAGAGGCCGTCAAATCAAGCTTACCGCCGGGCGTGGCGCTGACGCCGGTCTACAGCCGGACCGAGCTCGTCGACAAGGTGCTGCACAGCGTTCGCACCAACCTGTTGGAGGGCGCGTTGCTCGTCATCGCCGTGTTGTTCGCCTTCCTCGGCAACTTCCGCGCCGGGTTCATCGTCGCCGCGGCCATCCCCTTGTCCATGCTCTTCGCCTTCAGCGCGATGTTGAAGTTCGGCATCGCGGGCAGCCTCATGAGCCTCGGCGCCATCGACTTCGGCCTGGTGGTCGACAGCTCGGTCATCCTCGTCGAGAACGCTGCTCGGCGACTCGAAGCGGACACGACCGGCAAAAGCGTGCAAGAGATCGTTCGTGATGCGGCGGTCGAGGTGCGCAGACCGACGCTCTTTGGCGAGCTGATCATCGCCATCGTCTACCTGCCCATCCTGGCGCTCGAGGGCGTGGAAGGGAAGCTGTTTCAGCCCATGGCGTTGACGGTGATCTTCGCCTTGATCGGCTCCATGATCCTGTCGCTGACGCTGATGCCCGTGCTGGCGAGCTATGTGCTGCGGAAGGGATCGGGCGGTGGCGAGAATCGCATGGTGCGGGGCCTTCAGGCGGTCTACCGGCCGGTGCTGAGCGCGGCGCTGCGTCGGCGCAAGCTGGTGCTGTTCTTCGCTGGATGCTGCGTCGCCACGGCGGGCTGGCTTGCGACCCGCCTTGGCGCCGAGTTTGTGCCCCGGTTGCGCGAACAGGCCATCGTCATCAACACCGTGCGGGTCGCGGGGATCTCGCTGACCGAGTCGGTCCGGTACGGCACCCAGGTCGAGCGGCTGCTGAAAGCTCAGTTTCCCGCCGAAATCGCGCATATCTGGACACGCACAGGCGCCGCCGAGGTCGCCACCGACCCGATGGGGCTTGAGGTCTCCGACGTGTTCATCACCCTGAAGCCGCGCGACCAGTGGCGACGGGCCAACGATCAAGACCAGCTCGTGCGGGCGATGAGCGCGGCCCTCGACGGCATGCCGGGGATGCGATCCGTCTTCACCCAACCCATCGAGATGCGCGTCAATGAGATGGTGGCCGGCATCCGCGCTGACGTCGGCGTCAAGCTGTTTGGCGATGACTTCGAGGTCTTGCGCACCAAGGCCGAGGAGATCAGGTCGGTGATCACGCGGATCCCCGGCGCGGTCGACGCCAGCGTGGAGCAGCTCACCGGGCAGGCCACGCTCGCGATGGTCATCAACCGCGAGGCGGCTGGGCGACACGGCGTCCCGGTCGGCGAGATCCTGGAGGCCATCGCGTCGTTGGGCGCGCGCAAGGTCGGCGAGGTCGTGCAAGGTCAGCGGCGCTTCGAGTTGGTGCTGCGACTGCCCGACGACGCCAGCAAGTCGGCTGAAGCGATCGGTCACGTCCTGCTGCGGGCGCCCTCCGGCGCCCAGATCCCGCTTGGCACGGTCGTCAACATCGCTGTGGTGCAAGGGCCATCGACGATCCAACGCGAGTGGGCCAAGCGCCGGGTCACGGTGCAGGCCAACGTGCGGGGTCGAGATGTCGGCTCTTTTGTGGCGGACATCCGCGCGGCGTTGCGGCACCAGGTGGCGCTGCCGGCGAGCTACTACACACGCCTGGGTGGTCAATTCGAGCATCTTGAGCGCGCACAGAAGCGGCTATTGGTCGTGGTGCCCATCGCCCTGCTGCTCATCTTCTCGTTGCTCTATCTCACCTACGGACGCGCGGCCGACGCCATCCGGGTCTTCACCGGCGTGCCTTTCGGCGCCGTGGGCGGCGTGGTCGCGTTGTGGGCGCGAGACATGCCGTTTTCCATCTCTGCCGCGGTCGGGTTCATCGCGCTGTCGGGCGTCGCTGTGCTGGGCGACATGGTCCTGGTGTCGCGCGTGATGCAGCTGCTCGAACGAGGCAGCGCCCCCCTGGTCGCCATCCATCGTGCTGCGGAGTCGCGCCTGCGACCGGTGCTGATGACGGCGGCGGTCGCAGCCCTTGGCTTCGTTCCGATGGCCTTCAACACTGGCGTCGGCGCGGAGGTCCAGCGGCCGCTGGCCACGGTCGTCGTCGGCGGCATGATCACGTCGACCCTCGCGACGCTGGTCGTGTTGCCGGTGCTGTACGCCGTCTTTGGTGCGCGCTTGCCCGCCGGCGCCGACCTGCCTAGCGATGCGGCTTCGCAAAACGGCGGAGTTTCCGGGGTTGTCGCGCCCATTGAGGCTCCAGAGGCGACGTAGACCCTCCGCGATCGGGGTTTGCCTCCGCCCAACGGTTCCTGTACACAGCGCCGGCGTCGCAGCCCACCTCGGCCAAGGACGCCGAGACGCCGGCCTGACAGCCCCCGGCACCCCAAGCGCGCCCTGCCCCGCCTCACCCTGGCCGGCCCAGTTCGCGCGCTCCCTATCTCCTCCCAACACCCCCATGCGCGCGGTGGACGCAGGCGTCACTCGGCACGAGCCGGGTCATGCCGCGCGAGCTTGCGCACCGGAGCGCCCCACACGTGACAGATCTGAAGACGAACCCAACCTCCCGCCCCACCGACACGCACCTCGCGCAGCCCACGCCCGCCATGACGCCCGCACAGGTCAAGAACGACATCCTGTCAGGCCTGACCGTGGCCCTCGCGCTGGTCCCCGAAGCCGTCGCGTTCGCTTTTGTGGCCGGTGTGTCGCCGATCGTGGGGCTCTACGGCGCCTTCATGATGGGCATCATCACCGCGATCTTCGGCGGCCGACCCGGCATGATCTCGGGCGCCACCGGCGCGATGGCCGTCGTCATGGTCTCGCTCGTCAGTGAAGGCAACGCCCGCGGCGTCGAGGCCGGCTTGGCTGCCGACGGCGCGTGGGGACTGCAGTTCCTCTTCGCCACGCTCATTCTGGCCGGGTTCATTCAGATCGGCGCTGGCGCGCTGCGGCTCGGCAAGTTCGTGCGCATGATCCCAAGCCCCGTGATGATGGGGTTTGTGAACGGCCTCGCCATCGTGATCTTCCTCTCGCAGCTCGGCATGTTCAAGGTCGGCGGCGCGTGGCTGGCTGGTCCCTCGCTGTGGACGATGCTCGGCCTCACCGGCCTGACCATGGGCATCATGTGGGGGTTGCCGAAGCTCACCTCTCAGATCCCCGCCGCGCTGACGGGTATCCTCGTCGTGACGCTGCTCGTGATCGGCGCCGGCATTGAGACCGAGACGGTGTCGAGCTTCATCCGCGCACGCGGTGGCGACGGCATCAGCGCCGGCCTGCCCAGCTTCGCCATGCCGACGGTCGGGTTCACGTGGGCCAACGTCTCCTTTATCCTGCCCTACGCGCTCATCTTGGCGGCTATTGGCCTGATCGAGTCCCTCATGACCCTCAACCTGGTCGACGAGCTCACCGAGACCCGAGGCAACGCCAATCGCGAATGCGTGGCGCAGGGCGCGGCCAACATCGTCAACGGATTGTTCGGTGGCATGGGCGGCTGCGCGATGATCGGCCAGAGCATCATCAACATCAACTCGGGCGGCAGAGGCCGACTCTCCGGGATTGTAGCGGCGTTGGCGCTGCTCAGCTTCGTCTTGTTTGGCGCGACCTACATCGAGATGGTGCCTATCGCGGCGCTGGTCGGTGTCATGTTCATGGTGGTGATCGGCACGTTCGCGTGGAACACGTTCCGCATCCTCAACAAGGTCCCGTTCAACGACGTCGTGGTCATGCTGACGGTGACGGGCCTGACGGTCATGTTCGACCTCGCCATCGCCGTCATCTCCGGCGTGGTCGTGTCTGCGCTCATCTTTGCGTGGGAGAACGCGCTGCGAATCCGGGCCCGCAAGACCGTCGACGAGAAGGGGATCAAGCACTACGAGATCTTCGGACCGCTGTTTTTCGGCTCGACGACGCTGTTCAACTCCAAGTTCGACGTCGCGAACGATCCAGACGAGGTGATCATCGATTTTGCCGAATCGCGGATCATGGATCAGAGCGCCATCGAGAGCATCAACAAGATCGCGGCGCGGTATCAGCGGGCGGGTAAACATGTGCATTTACGGCACTTGAGCGCAGATTGCACCCGCCTGATCGAGCGTGCTGAGAAGATCTGCGACATCAACGTGCTGGAAGATCCCGACTATTTCGTGGCGATCGACGACTTCAATCGAGCGCGGATGGCCTGGCTCAACGCGCCAGACGAGGACGACGCGCAACGACCGCGTGGCGCAGCGCCGCCGCTTGATCCCAATGGGCCAGCGGCGCCGGTGGCGCACGGGCACTGAGCGGGCGCGGTTTGGTTCGCCGGTCTTTTGATTATGGCCGCGCGTTGTTGGACCCTCAGCCGTCTGGAGGGCGTCATGTACCCATTTTGCACCGACTCACGTTCGCATCGTCCCAGCTCGTGGCCGGCGCTGCTGTGCGCCGCGGCCATGCTCACCGCCTGTGGCGCAGAGGCCACCGACGTTGGCGATGACGTCGACGCGGCGGCAGACACGCTCAGCGGTGACACAGCTGCGCTGGACGCGACGTCGTCGGATGGCGTCGGCTCCGACGCAGCCGACGGCGCCGCGAGCGCCGTCCAGCCCGTACCCAACATCGCCGCGCTGACGGGACCGCTCGCGACGCTGTTTGACTGCACCACCAAAGGCGTGCCCAAGACCCGCCTCGCCGCCGCGCCGCTGAGCTGCGTGCTGACCCCTGGGTGCAGCGCCCGCCTCGTCGTCGGCCACCGCGGCGCCGGCGGGGAGTTCGCGCAAATCGCCCCGGAAAACAGCTTGGCAGCCATTCGGGCGGCGTTGTGGATGGGGCAAGACGGCGTCGAGCTGGACGTCCGCCACACCGCGGACGACCAGCTCGTGGTGATGCACGACGGCAGCGTGGACCGGACCACCGACGGCACCGGCAGCGTCAGCGGGATGACGCTCAGCGCCGTCACGGCGATGAAGCTCAAGGGCGAGAACGGCAGCCACGTCGTGTACGGCGGCGATTTCAGCTGCGAACGTGTGCCGTCGCTCGCCGAGGCGTTCGCCCTGACCAAAGATCGCCTCTTCGTCGACCTGGACACCAAGACGGACCGCATCGACCTCGTGGTCGCCGCCATCGTCGCCGCAGGGGTCATCGACCAGGTCTTTGTGTCCGTGCCAGACCCGACCTCCGCAGCGAAGGCGCGGGCGCTGAATCCGCTGATCCGCGTGCAGATCCGGGCAACGGGCCCAGAGCACGTCGCCGCCGCGCTGAAGCTGTTTCCCGAGCGGCCGCCGGAAATCGTGGAGATCCCGTCCACCGCGGTCGAGACGCTCGCGCCGCTAGCCCACAAAGTCGGCGCGAAGGTGTTCACCAACGGCTTTCCGGTCGACGCGCAGCAGATGGTGCTGGGGTCGCAGTCTGCGGCCTACTTGAAGCTGTTCTCAATCGGCTGCGACATCGTGCAGACCGAGTTTCCAGGCGCGGTGTTACAGGCATTGGGTCGCGCTACAGCGCCGAAATAATCGGCTTTGCGGCGAAGGCGGCCGTGACCACGCCGCATGAACTATAGGCCTCGATCATCGTTTCGTCCATGACGGTAGACCAGGCAGTCTCGCGAACAC
>CALENB010000050.1 GCA_937910235.1 uncultured Myxococcales bacterium
CCGCACCACACGCAGCCGCTCCTCCACGCTAAACCACCCCCTTCGTCGGAGTGCGTCGATGACCACAACAACATCTTCGGTGCCTCCCGCGAAGCTCCGGCCCAACTCGCCCAAGAAGAGCCGGAAGATCACGCCAGCCCCACCGACTCACCCGGCTGCGCGATCGCCGCATGCAGATACTCCCTTGCGAGTTGCCTCCCATGCGTACCTCCCACCCGCAGCTCATCGAACATCGCGAGCTGCTCATACAGCGCTGTAAGTCCCACACCTTCACCCGCCGCGATGTGCAGCGCACACAAATACAGCGGCATCAGGCCAGTACCAAAGACCGGCCCGTCAAGACTGAACCACACCCATCGACCCGCGCTATCTCCGCTCACAGCCCGCAGGGCGTGACTCAACGTCGGATGCGACGCCGCCGTCGGCCAACCCATCGCCGCTGGCAGCGCCTGAGGTGGAAGAGCATGGTGGGCACTATGCTCAAATAGCTGGCATCTCTAGTTAAACGGAGTTTCAGATGAGACTACAGTAGTTGAGGGTCGCTTTGCGCTAGGCAACTCCACCCTACACAACGCGGCCTCCACATCCGCCAGCTGTTCCCGATCATGCCACCCACCCACTTCCGGCAACACGTCGACCCGCCCAGCCGAATCAATCGACACAACCACGGTGCCCGCGCACGGCACTTCAGCCGCCGGCCGCTTCTCCGGGTGCCCAGCCTCCGCTCGATGGCGATACGGATACTCCACTCCACTCGCCCGACGAACGGCATCCTCTCGCATTGCCACCGGCTCAGAATCGCACCGGCCTGTTAGCTGTGTGCACAACACACGACACGACCCTTCGCGCCGCATGGCCCAAAGGTGCGCTGGCACCGGGTGGTTGTGGCGATTGTTGGTCCCTACCGATGTCACCGCGGTGTCGGCCTCCACTGCGTCATACAAGTCTGCGAATGATCGCCAGTCCTGGCCATGGGGCAGGAGCGCGCCACCGTGGTGAGGGGTACGAATAACATCCGCAGGCCGCTGCTGGTCGTCGAGTCGCTCCCACGAACTGAGCGGCGCATCCCCGCCGATCAACATTGCGCTGCCCGCGCGCGTGACACGCAGAACCGAGGAGCTGCGATTCGGATCGCCGGTGAGGAGTCCCGCCGTGGTATCACCCAGTCAAGGCAGCACCAACTCCACCGACCAATCAGCGCCTTTGGCGATCATGAGGGGTCCGTCCGTGTCACGGTGCCCAGCCTTCCAGCCGAAGCCCTCGTGTGGCGACTGCTTCTCCCAGGTCATGGCGTGCTCGACGAGCTTCCGCAAGCCAGCGTTTCTTGGTGGCTTCGGTATGCGGTCGAGCAGCATGTAGAGGCGCTCAACCCGGCGATTCGCAGAGAAATGGCCAAGTAAAAACGCGAGTAAACCGCTAATGTGGTCTTGGTCGAGATGCGAAGCCACTACAGCGTGCAGGTCCGTGATGCTGTGGTTGGCTACAAAACGCTCGGCCACGTAGGCGTCGTTGCAGTCGAAGAGGATTGGCGCGCCCTCACCTTTAGGCGGAACGATGAACGTGCAATCGCCTTGGCCAACATCTAGAAAGAACACTTTGAGTCGTGAAGGGTTAGCCTGCATCGAAGACACTTTTCTGCCATTGGGCTGTAAGCTCTTCATCAGACAGAGGCGTATCGGCATCCAGCTTGAGAACCGGCCCCACAGCGACACCATTGACGTCTGTGTCCACTTTGGCCAGATGCAACAGCTGGTCCACCACTAGCGCCTGCTGCAGAGAGGTTGGAATCTCGAACCACAAGTCACGGGAGCCGACAGTGCGAAGCCACAGCAAGCCGTCGTCTCCCCGAGTCAACTGGCCCAAGACCCAAGCGCCTTGCGCTGGCTCGCCACCGAGTTGGGAACGCACAAGGTCGACCTGTCCGAGCAATCTGCGTTTCTGAAAGCGGCTTTCTGGCTGCAAATCCGGGGTATACGCTCGAACCAACTCGCGTACCGTTTGTCGGGTCGTTGCGATCAGCTTGCTCACAGCGTCCACAGGCGTCTCGCCCTGCGCGGACAGGTTCAGCATCACGAACTCGGCCGTCCAACGGTCGCGACGCCGCACGCGTCGAACCCGTACCTCAACATCGCGTAGAAAGATTAGCTGCTCGCTGCATGATGGACCAGCGACCAGATGTCGCGTCATCCAACCCCGGTCCAAAGCCGCAGACAAGGCGCTGTACGCTTCATCTCCCAGCGGACTGACCGGCTCGTAGTCCCCCCAAACACCGATTGCCTCGGCGAGCCGCCCATGGCTAACAAGGCCGCGCACCGTCCGCGCGGTCAGCACAGTGTCTTTGAGTTGTTGATCTGGGACAGCCTGTTTGGCCTCCTTCAATGCCGAAAGAGCGGCTCCCAGCCTGTCGTCGTAGCAGAGGACGCGCACATAGCGAGACCAGAAGAGAGCGTTTTCGTTCCAGTCCTCAAGGGCATCTTTGTACCCCTCTGCGGTGGTTCGGTAGCGCTCAAGTCTGCCGTGGGCGCGATTGAAGTGGAGGTAATGCTTAGCGTACGCACGAACGCGTCTGGGCATCACACGGTGCGTGCTGCCATCAAGAGCCAACGACATCTCGTACAGATGCGCCGCCGTCTTGAACTGGTGGTCGTGGGAGTATTGACGAGCAGCTTCGATCAACGTCGCAGCGCCATAGCGCGCATACTGCCGCGCTCGTTCAAACTCACCTGCACCAACGAAATGACGATGCGCTTCGAGCACATGTTGTCCGGCGGCTCCAACAGAAGGATCGTCAAGCTGGAATCGCGCAGCAAATGCCTCCGCCAGCTTTAGATGCAGCGCCTGCTGGCGTGGAGGCGAGATGCGGGCGCGAACCCAACCCAGCCAATCGTCATCTGACGCGAGACCAGCGCCGACTTGCGACCATAGCCCCAGCGTATGACCCAAACGACGCGTATCTTGGGGTACCCCTCCAACAGTCGAATCCAAGGGGCGCTGATGCACAGCGAGCCGCTCAACCACCTCACGAAGCGCATGGGGGAGCCAGCGCCAGACCAAGGCATGAAGCCCTGCACGCTCGGCCTCGCGTACTTCGTCTCGATTCGCGCCAAGGGCGAGCGCCGTCAGGGCGACCGCGTAACGACCTTGATCGTGCTGAGCCGCTGGCCACAAATCGTCAGGTGTGTCGTAGCCTCTCAGGCGAACGAGCGGCTCGCTCATCCACGCATGTTTTTGGGCTAGGTCCGGTTTTGTACCGTGTACGAGCAGAACACCGGGTTGTTCCGCCAACCAGTCACGCAGGCACTTCGTCTGCGTTCTGAGGGCGCTCTGGAAGTCGTCTCCCGTGTCGAGGTGTCCCAGCGTATCCCAGCCGTTGATGACGATAGGGGTAGAGTTCAGCGCTCGATTCAGTACGTCTAGGGTCGGCCCCAGATCTTCGGCATCTCGACGGAGGGCCTCATCAACGGCGAGAGCCACGGAGCTACCCATCGCGTGCCCCAGCGCTAGGCAAACATGCTCCACCTGATCGCCGGAATTGGGGATGCTCACAATGGGCAACGTGGCGTCGAATTGATGCAAGAGGCCAGCCAGCCGCTCGCGCCCCGACCGCATCACCACTGCGACGGTCTCACCGCTTCTTGCTGTTTGGACGAGATCTTTGGCGGCGTCCTTCCACTGGGGGGTGCCTTGAAACTCCATCACGAGTGCCTCCGGACGGGCAGCATACCCAAGGGAACGCTTAGGTGCGAGTTTCCTGCCACCTCCGCCCCAACCCCACAATAGCTCAGTCCGTCAGCTCCCGCTCGCAGCCCTGACCCGTCCACGCCGCAAACACCTACGTGCCAGCACAGATGAGACCCCAGCGGCCCTGCATATTACTGTAGGGTGAGGGCTGCAGACAGATGACACCGGACCATCAGGCAGGCTGATTCCACGGGCCTTGACGCGTGACGCCTGGCTCTCAGCGATGCTGGTCAACCCTACAGCGGAGCAGCGCTAGCCTCGCCTCACCATAAACTACGGCATCCACCCCGCCACAAACCCCTGGTGGTCAGCCAGCTGCAGCAGCGGATCAACCACACGCTCGTACCCGCTCAGCATCATCTTCTGCAGCACCTGCGGCTCCGTCACCGCGCCCCGTACCTCGTCCATCGGCAGGCGCAAGTCGTCCACGTACTCGAGCGCAATCGCTTGCCAGGCCCGCGATGGCATCAGCCCCTGCGCGGCGGTGAGCGCGTCGGCATGAACCGAGGCCAGCCGCGGTAAAAAGCTGCGATCGGGCAACCGGTCTCGCTTAGCGGAGTTCACGGCCGTGGTGATGGGCACGAGGTTCCACAGCCGGTCATGCAGGACGAACGACCACGGCAGAAAGTGATCCAAGGCGTCGAGGGTGGTCAGGGGCTGGCCCGTGAAGACACACGTCACCTTCCCGGCGTCGATCACGCTGGTCCAATACGTGCGCTGGCGATGGAGACTGGCGCGTTCTTGCGGCGGTCGCAGCTTGCCTGCCACGTTGGGCACCGCTGGATTCCGGGCCTGCATGTAGTGCAAGAACTGCCACAGCGTCCAATCCCGCAGCGGCACTTGGTTGCGGCGGATGTAGGCGACCCAGTCTGGATGCAGCTGGACCTCGTCGCCGGCGTCGCTTTCGAGCCGATATAGCGGGGTGTTTGCGTGAAAATGGCTGCGAGAGAGCTGAGCTAGCGCCTGATTTTTCTGCGTGTCGTTCAGCCCGCGGAGTTCGTCTTGGAACCATGGCGTGAGGAGGCGAAACTGCACCCAGCGGGCGAGCCGCT
>CALENB010000051.1 GCA_937910235.1 uncultured Myxococcales bacterium
GCGCGGCGGCGGGTGCGGCAACAGCTGCGGGCGCAGCAGCGGGTGCTCCAACAGCAGCGGGCGCTGCAACAGCAGCAGCAGCAGCAGCAGCAGCAGCAGGCGGTGCGGTGGGAGCGAGGCCGGGAGCGGCAGGCGACGGCGCTGGGTTCACGTCGCTGCCCGTGACCGCGGCCGCGCGCAACGCGGCGACCAGGGCCGCGGCCGCCTTGTTGTTTGGATCGAGGCGCAGCGCGTCGCGAGCGTAGTCGAGCTTGCGGGCCGGATCCGCGGCCTTCTCGGCCATGCTGAGCACCACCTTCGCCTGCATCGCCGCCGAGGGTAGTCCGGGCTGGCTCGGCGCAGCCACCGCCGCGGGCGCCGCCGCGCGCTGACCAGCCGTCGCTGCCGACGGCCCGCGGCGACCAAGCAGGACGCCGACCGAGACACCGCCAATGAGCAGCACAGCGACTCCGATCCACAGGAGCCCGCGCGACAGCGCCCGCGGCGGGGTTGGCTCGGGTGCCTGAACGCTCAGGACCGGGGACGCCTGCGTGACCGATGCGGCGGCCGTGACGTCGTCGGGCGAGGCCGCCGGCACGGATGCTGGCGTCACCAGGGCAGCCGCAGGGGCCGGGGTCGGCGCAGGGGTGACCGTCTCGGCCGGCGCAGCTGGCGTCGACGCAGCGCCGGCCCCCGCGACCGCGAGCCCAGTCTCACGACCTGGTTCGTCGGCGCCGATGGCCATGACCGCGGCTTCTGTGTCGCCGTCGAGCTCGTGTGGCAGCCAGTGTCCATCACGAATCGCCTGCAGCTCCTCGCGCATCGCGCCGGCGTCCGCCGGGCGATCGTCTGGCGATTTTGCGAGGCTGCGCATCAGGATATCGACCAGCCCGTCGGGCAGGGGTCGGTCGGTCTTCGAGCGCGGATCCGGCGGCGGGTCGAACGCATGCATTCGCATCAGTCGCAGGACGTTGGTGTCGTGGTAGGGCAGGCGACCGACGACACACAGAAAGAGCAACACCGCGAGGCTGTACAGGTCACTGCGTCCGTCGAGCGGCTCACCGCGACACTGCTCTGGGCTCATGAACGGCGGCGTGCCCGGGATCGTTCTGCCCACCGTCAGAGAGCTGTCATGGGTCCGCGCGATGCCAAAATCCAGCACTTTCGGAATGCGCTCGCCGTTGGGGCCGGTCAGCAGAAAGATGTTCGCGGGCTTCAGATCGCGATGCACCATCTGCTGCCCGTGGGCCTCGGCCAAGCTGTCGAGGACGGGGATCATGATTTCCAGCGCATCGTCGACTGTCAGCGCCTCCCCCGCCCGCAGCACGCGCTTCAGCAGCTCTTCAAGGGACTCGCCGCGTAGCAGCTCCATCGCGATGTAGAAGGCGCCGCCATCATCTTGACCGACGTCGAAGACACGCACGGTGTTGGGGTGCAGCAGCCCGGCCGTGATGCGGGCCTCGCGGAAGAAACGCCGCACGGCGACCTCTCCGCCGTCAGAGGTCGGGTCGAAGGCCATCAGCTTGACGGCGACTTGCTGACCGGTGCCCGTGTGCTCCGCCGAGTAGACCGCGGCATAACCGCCGCTGCCCAGCGCGCCGGTGATGCGGTAGCGCTCCGCGACCAAGTCGTCGACCGCGTAGTTGCGCGGGTGCTTCGAGAAGGCCTTGGAGACGACCGTCGACGCGCCCTCTTTAGGACAAAACGCCGCCTGTGTGAGCTCGCCACAGACCGGGCAGATTCGCTGGATTGGAGTGTCCGACATGTTCGTCCAGTAGCGCTTGAGGCGGCGAACGCGCCGCCACGTGGCCGCTGGACTCTACCGCGGAATCCCTGCGCCGGGCTAGCCGTACCGCACCCTGTCGGTCGTGTTTTAACCGACGTTGGTGACGTTGAGGTCCATGGTCGGGTATGGAATGCCGATCTCGGCCGCGTCGAGGCCGTACTTGATGGCGCGCACGGTCGCCTCGTGCGTATCCCAATAGCCCGGATTGTGGCACCAGATCCGCAGCTGCCAATCGACGCTTGAGCCACCGAGACCGACGAGGAACACCTGCCACGCATGGCCCTCTGGCTGATCGGGCACGGACGCCGCCGCATTCTCCAAGACCGCGCGGGTGGCGTCGATATCCGCGCCGTACGCCACCCCCACGTTGATGTCGACTCGCCGCACCGGCCGAAACGTCATGTTCTCGATGGTGGCTCCGAACACCGAGCCGTTCGGCACGATGAGGCGGCGATGGTCCAGCGTGTCGAGCGTGGTCGAGAACAGGTTGATGGTGTCGACCGTACCGGACACACCGGCCACTTTGATGAAGTCAGCGACCTTAAAAGGCCGGAAAACCAACAACATCACGCCCGCTGCGAAGTTGCCGAGGGAGCCCTGAAACGCGAGGCCAACCGCCAGCGACGCACCACCGATGACAGCGGCGACGCTCGTCGTCTCGACGCCAAAGATGCCCAACACCGCCAACACCGCCAGCGTGAGCACGGCGTAGCGCGCCATGTTGGCGAAAAACCGGGTCAGGGTCGGGTCGAACTTCGTGCGCGACAGCTGCCGGTTGATCGCGTTCCGTGCGATCGAGGCGACGATGTTGGCGGCGAAGAGGCCGACGAGCGCGCCGACGATTTTGACGGCCCATGAGCCGAGCATGGCGACTGTGTCACTGGAGAGTCCAAACATGAGCGCGATCCTTGTGGGTAGAGGTGAATGGCGAGGCCGGCTCGGCCGCGCACATGGATGTGTCTGGCGCGCAAGGCCTCGGTCGGCCTAGAGCAGATTGAAGCCGGTCGTCAGGAGCAGGCCGTGTTGCACCTGCCAGAGATCGACGATGAGGGGGATGCGCCGGACCGTGACGACGTAGTCGAGCGAGGCCCACTTCGCCAGCTTGATGGACAGCGTACCGCCGATCTCGGTGTTCAGGGCGTCGATGCCGCTGAGCTTCTGCTCCGCGGTGGAGTAGAGCGGGTAGAAGAGCCGGGTCTTGGCCTTCCAGGCGAGGTGGCTGTTGATCGCCCCGTTCGCCTCGACCTCTACCTCTGCGCCGACCTGACTCGACGTCTCGATCTGCTTGAGCGTCACAGTCTGCGTGGCCTTGTCGTAGCCCGTCACAGCATACCCGTCGCGAGCGACGATGTGCTGCGAACCGGCGCCCGCTTTGGTCTTCACCGTGATCGTCTTGTCTTCGACCGGATTGGCGAACAGTCCGGCCGAGAAGTTGATCAGCATCGGCTCAAAGGCGCCCGTCGTACCGGTCTCCGTCTCTGCCGCGACCTTCTCGGTGGCGGTCGCTTTGCCCGTGTTGTCCTGGTAGTTGATCGTCGTGTCGACCGGACGCACGTCAAAGCTACGGATCACCTGGGTCTGCAGCTTGGCACGCGCAAACGGGCCAAACCACGGCACGGCGCGGAGGCGAAACAGGTACGTCGACTCGAGGTCAAGATTGTCGGCCGACTTGATCCAAGCGTCCATGACGGGGGTGCGTGTCTGGGCGTGCTGCAGCTTCAGCGTGTTCTGCCAATCGTGGCTACCGCGCGTGTAGTGCGCCTCGCCGCCGAGCAGGAGACCGAGCTGCAGCGTCGTGCCGTCGACTGCGCCAACCACATCAGAGGACGAGCTCGCCGAGCCGGTGCCGCCGACGTTGAGCTTATAGGCCCACTTGCCGGTCGTAGCCGTGCTGGCCTTGGCGAGCGCCACCGCCCGCAGCGCCTCAGGTGCAACGACGGGCGTATGGGCGAGCGCGGTGGTGGGCAGCGCCAGGCTCGTGAGCGAGAGCAGCGGGGTCAGCAGCAGCGTTAGCTGTGCGACCGCGCGCGTTCGGCGGCGCGGCGTGTGCGGTAGATGTGGCATGGGGAACACTCCTTGTGGGATCGACGGGATTCAGCGCGCCGGTGGTCGGCCTGAAAACATGAAAACATAGGGATTCGACGGTGAACGGCGCTCCGAGCGGAAAGGCGCCGAGCGCGACTGGCGGCGCCGCAGGGAGACCGTGCAATAACTGATCCAGCCGCCCAGCGATCGTCATCTATTCGTCAAAGCCTTGGATTTGCAAGCTTTTGGCGCTGTAAATTGTTGTCGGCGGGGGCGATGACTGAGCGAGCGGGTGCGGCGATGGGACGAGACCACGCGGCTGGCGCGAGCTGCTGCGTTTTAGGGCGCACGTGTCCCATGGGTCAAGCCCGCCTGTGACGATGGGTCCGGTTGGTCGGCGAACGACGCGCGCTGCGAGGCGGCTGGCGTGTCGTTCGGTGGCGAGAGCAGCTTGCCTGGGTGTCGGATCTCATCGCCGTGGATCATGAAGACCACCTGCTCACCAAGGTTGGTCGCGTGGTCCGCCATCCGTTCCAGAAACTTCGCCACGGCCTGGACGTGGATACCAGGCTCGACGAGCTCCGGATTGGCGGCCATGAGCGTCATCAGCTGCCCTGAGACGTCGTGGTAGAGGCTGTCGACGTCGTCATCGCGAAGGATGACCTGTCGCGCGCCTTGGGCGTCACGGCTGACAAAGGCGTCGATGACGTCGCGCACCATGCGCTGCACGATCGCGGCCATGCGGGGGATCTCATCGCTCGGCGCCAAGTGCGCGGCGCCGCGCAGCCGGTCGACGCGTTCGCAGATGTTGACGGCGAGATCGGCGATACGCTCCAGATCGGTGACCATCTTGAGCGCTCGAGTGATGAAGCGTAGGTCGGCGTCGTTGGCTGGCGGGTGCTCCAGGAGGCGCAGGCACAGCTCGTCGGCCTCGATCTCATCGCGGTTGACGCTGCGGTCCGCGGCGATGGTGCGACGGGCCAGATCGGCGTCGCCGCGCTGCACGGCGCGCACGGAGTGGGCGATCATCTCCTCGACCTTGCCAGCCATCAGCACGAGCCGCCGACGCAGCTCCTGAATCCGCGGATCCAACGTCGACTCTACCGGCAGGTGTGCGCTCTCGTGGGCCACCGCCACGCGCACGTAGGACCGGCCGCCCTCATCGTCAAACACCGACCGAAAGCGCGGCAACGTGAACCAGAACTCGGCGCCGTGGAGCGCGCCTGTTGCGTCGCCAACGCCCACCTCGCCGCCCATCTCATGGACCAGGGAGCGGACGATGGCGAGGCCTAACCCCGTGCCCCCGACGTCGCGGGAGCGACCTTTGTCGACGCGGTAGAACCGCTCGAAGATTCGTCCGCGCTGGGCGAGGGGGATGCCAGGGCCGTTGTCTGCGACGGAGAAGTGCACCACATCGTCGTCGGCGCTCGCGCTGATGTGCACCACGCCGCCGGACGGGCTGTACTTGATGGCGTTGTGCACCAGGTTGGTCAGCACCTGCTCGACCGCCTTTGGGTCGGCGTAGCTCTCGACCTGCGGAAACGCCCCCTCCGTGAGCTGCAGACCCGCGTCGCGGGCGGTCTGGGCGAGGGCGGCGATGACCGTGCGCACGGGCGCGCTGGGGGCCATGCGATGTCGCTCAATCGGATATCGACCCGACTCTACCCGCGACAAATCAAGCAGGTCGGAGACTAGGGCGGCGAGGCGATCAGCGTTGCGCACCAACGCGTCGAGAAAACCTCGGGCGAACTCCGGGTCGTCGATCGCGCCGTCCAGCAGCGTCTCCGCGTTGGCGCGAATCACGCTCACCGGCGTGCGCAGCTCATGGGAGACGTTGGCCACGAACTCGCGCCGCATCTGCTCGAGTTGCCGCAAGCGCGTCGAGTCCTGCAGGACCAGCACCGCGCCGCCGTTACGTTGCGGCGCGCCACGAACCAGAAAGTGCCGCTCCGGCGGGCCGGGAAGATCGAGCTCGGCGACGTCATGATGGCCGCCGCACACCCGGTCGACCAGCTTGTGCAGCGTCGGCGCGCGGATCAGATCGAGCAGGGCGCGCCCGACAGGAGAGTCGTCGCCGGCGAGGAGCTGGCGCGCGGCGCTGTTGGCGAGCGTGACCAAGCCGCCCTCATCGGTGGCCACGACCGCGTCGTCCATCCCCTCCAAGACGGCCAGCAGTCGACCGCGGTCGTCGGCATGCCGCGCCAAAGCTTCGTGTAGATCGCGCGAAACTTGCTGCACGGCGGCGCCGAGCGGTCGCAGGCTGGGGTCGATGACGGCCGGGAGATCGTCATGATCGTTGAGTAGATGACGCTGCATGGCAGCCAGCTCAGCGCGTAGACGGCGGTCGATCACGACGCTGGCCACGCCAGCCAAGGCAGGGATGACGAGCGACGCCGCCAAGAGCCCAGCCAGGCCGCGCGTGTCGAGCAGCAGCGACAGCAGCAGCGTCCCGTAGCCGACCCCCAGCGCGGCGAAAAAATACCGCCAGTACAGCTGAAAGCGCGGATTCACGGGGTTCTCCCAGTCGGTAGGGCCTGCGTCGTGCAGACCTGCGTCGTTGTGCGCTGCGTCGCGACGACCTCGGTGGATGCGGTCTACGCGCCCGCAGGCGCGGCGCCGGTCGCCAACGGCTCGCCCTCGCGAATGCAGTACCCGACGCCCCGGATGGTCTCGACGTAGGCGCCCGCGTCGCCGAGCTTGGCGCGCAGACGTTTGACGTGGGTGTCGACCGTGCGCGTCGTGACCTCGGGGGCATATCCCCACACATCGCTCAGCAACGTCTCGCGCGATTGCACCTTGCCGCGGCGACTGAGCAGCGTCAGGAGCAGACGGAACTCCAGCGCCGTCAAACGGGCCTGCTCGCCCGAGACGTGCACCGAATGGCCCGCGGGATCGACGCGCATACAGCCGTACTCGATGAAGTCGCCGTGCACCGGCGCGACGTCGTCGGCCGAGCCGCGGCGACGCAAAATCGCCCGCACACGCAACATCAGCTCGCGCACTGAGTACGGCTTGACCACGTAGTCATCGGCGCCCACCTCGAACCCGACCACGCGATCGATCTCTTCGCCCTTGGCC
The DNA here is from genome assembly GCA_937910235.1 of uncultured Myxococcales bacterium. Lineage (GTDB taxonomy): Bacteria > Myxococcota_A > UBA9042 > UBA9042 > UBA9042 > UBA9042. The sequence goes on from CALENB010000051.1 coordinate 6,869, forward strand.
GTGACCATGACGACGAGCGCGTCCCGCGTCGCCTCGTCCGCGCGCAGCCGGCGGCACACCTCAGTGCCGCTCATGTCAGGCAGCATCAGGTCGAGCAACACCAAGTCAGGCACCGGCTGCCGCGCGGCTTCCACCAACGCGTCAGCGCCTGTGAGCGCGGTGCGCGTCTGAAAACCCTCACGGCGCAGGTTGTAATCCAGCGTACGCACGAGGTCTTTTTCGTCATCAACGATCAGGATGAGCGACGACATATCCAACTCCAACAAGGCGAGTTCGGCGAGCGGGCCGAAGGCTAGCGCATTGCAGCCGAGTTTTCTCGGCCTCTCGCGCGATCAAGAGCGGTGCCACCGTCAGCCGTGTGGTAGTGCGCTAGTGGCGCTGTGTCGGCGGCATGGCTGTCGCCGTGTTCATATTTTGCACAGTGTCGGCTGCGATTATGTTGATTTCATCAACTATCCGGAGTTGATGGATGGGACCGCGCGGCCGTAAGTGCGCAATAGCAAGGAGCCTATGCAACATCGTCGTGTGCTGGCACGCATGGTGCATTCATCAGCGCCGAGCTCTCCGCTCCCTTGCACCGGCGCACAGTCGCGGGTGATGGCTTGCACGCGGGGAGCGTCTACCTTGGTGGGTGTGGTTCGCCCCCCTGCCCGCTTCGGAGCCCCTATGATGGACAACGCATCCAAACGACGCCCCCTCACGCCCCGAACCATTGCGGTCTCCGCGGTGATGGTCGGCCTCTTCGTCCTCCTGCCGCAGCTTCCGGGATGCGCGAGTGACGAGGCTGGGGCGCGGGCCGGCGGCTGCGAGGGTCAAACACCAACGGAGCAGATCGCTGGGCACACTGGCCGGTTCTGGTTTGTGCAGCCGCCGCAATGCGAAGCGGGTGACGGCAGCTTGGCGCGACCGTTCAATGAGCTTCAGCAGGGCCTCGACGCTGCGAAAGCGGGCGACACGATCGTGCTGGGCGACGGTCAGTTCGCCGGCGGCGTGCGTCTGCCAGCGGGCGTCAACTTGGTCGCGGCGACGGCGGGCACGGCCATGCTCTCGGGCGGCGCAGGGCTTGAGGTGCTCGGCGCGGGCAACGTAACCGTGCGCGGCGTTCGCATCGACAAGGCGATCGGGCTCGGGGTGACCGCGAGTGGCGGACAGCTGCGGCTGGAGAAGGTCGTGATCGCCGGCACCCGCACCGGCAACGGCCAGGCTGGACACGGCATCGCGGTGCAGGCGCTGACACAGCTGACGTTGATCCAGACGCAGGTCGTTGGCAGCGAGGGCCTCGGCGTGCTGGCGAGAGCGACCGGGAAGGTCGCGATCATCGAACCCATCTACCTACCGTCACCTCGGAGCGCGGCGGGGAAGTTTGGCATTATCGAGCCCATTTATCAGCCGATCAGCCGGATCGCGGACAACGCGCTGGGTGGCATCGCGATCATCGAACCCATCTACTCCCCGGCCGGATCACCGAATCTGTGGCTGGAGAGCACCCGCGTCACCGGCAACGGCGGCTTCGGGGTCGGCCTGTGGGGCGCGTCGGTGCGGATCGTGAACAGCGCCATTGACGCAACCCGTGTCGGCGCGGCCGGGCCGTGGGCCGACGGCGTCATGTTGGTGGCTGGCCTGACCAGCGGTGTCGAGGTGGCGGTTCAGATCGACGCGCGCAGCGTCATCGCGAACAACGCCCGCACCGGCGTGGCGATGCTGGGCAAAGCAGCGCTGCAGGTCGGTGGGGACGTGTCCAACAACGCGCTGTGCGGCATCTGGGCGGGCAAGTCGAGTGTCGTGACGGTGACGGGTGACGCGCTGTTTGGTGGCAACACGCTGCTCGGCGTGGCCGTCACCGAGGGCGCGGACCTGCAGCTCGACGGCGCCATCGTTCGCGGCACCGTCGCCAAGGCGCTCGATGCGCGCGGCGACGATCGTGAGGCTGGCGACGGGATCGGCGTCTTCAGCGGCGCGCGGGCGACCATCCGCAACGCGCGGCTGCTCAACAACGCCCGCGCGGGTGTCGTCGTGCACGAGGCCAAGACATTCTCGGACGGTACGCCCGACGTCATCATCAGCGGCTCGCTGGTGACCGGTGGCAAGTACGCGGTGGTGGTCAATGGCAGCCCAGCGCCTTCCTTCAAGTCCACCAACACCTACGAGGCCGCCTCGGCGGACGGAAATGACAGCGGCCAGCGCGGCACGTCGAGCGGCGGCACCGCGAACCCGGCGGCTGAGAGCCCGGACGACAAGACGGACGCCGACCTGCCGGTGAAGACTCAGATCTGCGACACTGCGAGCAATTGCAGCCCGAACTTCTAGGCGTCCCCGCGTCGATCGCGCCTTGACGCAGCATCAGGCCGCCCCTAGGTTCCCGCCGCGTCTTGGGCTGACGTGGGGGTTCTCCATGGATGGCGTCCTGGTTCTGGAAGATGGTCACTACTTCCGCGGTCAGCGCTTCGGCGGTCGCGCGGATCGCGACGGCGAGGTCGTGTTCAACACGTCGCTGACGGGCTACCAAGAGATCCTCACGGATCCGTCGTATGCCGACCAGGTCGTGACCCTCACCTACCCACACATTGGCAGCTACGGCGTCAACCGGGCCGACCCGGAGTCCAGCGCCGTCCAGGTCGCGGGGCTGATCGTGCGCGACCACCACCCCGTCCCGTCCAATTGGCGCAGCGATCAGAGCCTCGATGACCTGCTCGCCGAGGTCGGCGCGCCGGGGCTCTCCGGCGTCGACACGCGCGCGCTGGTGCTGCATTTGCGGGAGCGCGGCGCCCTTCGCGGCGTCGTCCGGGATCTCACCTCGGCGCACGGCCTGCCCTACGTCGGCCACGTCGACCCTGATCTATCTGACGACACTGAGGTGTCGGTCGACCAAGACGACGCGCTCAGCGCCGACCCAAGCGATACCAGGGACAGGCTCGCCCGGCTCGGGGCGCTGAGGCAGATTCAGGCCATGGCGCGCGCCGCCCGGCTGGTGCCCAGCATGGCTGGACGTGACCTCGCGGCGCAGGTCACGTGCAAAACGGCCCGAAAAATCGGCCCAGAAGACGCGCAGTGGCACGTCGTCGTGCTCGACCTCGGCATGAAGACCAACATCGGTCGACAGCTGCTGCAGGCTGGCTGTCGCCTCACCGTGGTGCCGGCGCAGACCTCCGCTGCCGAGATCATGGCGCTGCAGCCGGACGGGCTGATGCTCACCAACGGGCCAGGCGATCCGGAGCCGGTGACGTACGCGATCGCGACCATCGCGACGCTGCTGGACCAGCTGCCCATCTTCGGGATCTGCCTCGGCCACCAGCTCTTCGCGCTGGCCTGCGGTGCGCGCACGTACAAGCTGCCCTTTGGCCACCGTGGCTCGAATCATCCGGTGCGAGACCTGAGCACAGGTCGTGTCGAGATCACGGCGCAGAATCATGGCTTCGCTGTCGACGCTGGCTCGCTCGCGGGGACTGGCCTCGCCATCACGCACCTGCACTTAAACGACGACACCATCGCGGGCATCAAGCACCGCCGCTACCCGGCGTTTTCGGTGCAGTTTCACCCCGAAGCCTCGCCGGGACCGCACGATAGCCATCACCTGTTCAAGCGGTTCGTCGACGAGATGATCCGCTTCGCTCGTACGCGCTAACGCTCCGCCAAACCACTGCGTTTGCGGGCTGACAGCTGCTTCTGAGGGAGCGGCGCTGAGAGGAGCGGTCATGAAGGGACGCGACAAGAAAATCCTGGTGATCGGCAGCGGTCCGATCGTCATCGGTCAGGCCTGCGAGTTTGATTATTCGGGCACCCAAGCGTGCCGCGCGCTGCGTGATGAGGGCGCCGTGGTGGTCCTGATCAACAGCAACCCGGCGACGATCATGACCGATCCATCCGTCGCGGATCGCACGTACATCGAGCCGCTGACGCCGGAGGCCGTGGCCGACATCATCCGGATTGAGCGCCCGGGCTACTTGCTACCGACCGTTGGGGGCCAGACCGCGATCAACTTGGCGATGGCCGTGGCGCGCATGGGGGTGCTCGAGGCGTACGGCGTCGAGCTGATCGGCGCCAGCGTGGAGGCGATGGATCTGGCCGAAGATCGACAACTCTTCGCCGCGGCGATGGACGAGATCGGCCTCAACACAGCGCGCTCCACCATCGTCAGCAGCGTCGATGACATCGATCGCGCGCTCGTCGAGGTGGGTGTGCCCGCCATCGTCCGGCCGTCGTTCACCATGGGCGGCGCGGGCGGCGGCATGGCCGACACCGAGGATGAGTTCCGACGCGCGATCAAGAAAGGTCTGGCCGCGAGCCCGACAAATCAGGTCCTGGTCGAGCGCAGCATCGCCGGCTGGAAAGAGTATGAGCTGGAGGTGATGCGGGATCGGGCCGACAACGTCGTCATCGTCTGCAGCATCGAGAACCTCGACCCGATGGGGGTGCACACGGGCGATTCGATCACGGTCGCGCCTGCGCAGACCCTCACGGACCGTGAGTATCAGGCGATGCGGGACGCCGCGCTGCGGATCATCCGTCGTGTGGGCGTGGAGACGGGCGGCAGCAACATCCAGTTCGCGGTGAACCCAGCGAATGGCGAGCTGGCCGTCATCGAGATGAACCCGCGCGTGTCGCGTTCTAGCGCCCTGGCGAGCAAGGCGACCGGGTTTCCGATCGCCAAGATCGCCGCGAAGTTGGCGCTGGGCTACACGCTCGACCAGCTGCCCAACGACATCACGCAGATGACCTCCTCGTGTTTCGAGCCGGTCATCGACTACGTCGTGGTGAAGCTGCCGCGCTTTGATTTCGCGCGTTTCCCGGAGTCGACGGACGACCTGGGGCCACAGATGAAGTCGGTGGGCGAGGCCATGGCCATCGGACGCACCTTCCGCGAGGCGTTCCGCAAAGGCATCGCCAGCTTGGACGAGGTGCCCCCGGCGTTGTCGACGCCTTGGTCCGACGACGACATGCGCAGGCCGACGCCAGACCGGATTTACGCGGTTTTTGCGGCGATTCGCGCCGGCCGATCGACGGAGGAGGTGCACGCGCTCACCGGCATCGACCCTTGGTTTCTGCATCAGTTCCACGTCATGGCCGAGACGGAGCGCGCGCTCAAGACGTTCACGCTCGACACGCTGCCGCCTTCCACGTTGCGGGCGGCCAAGCGCGAGGGGGTCTCCGACCGATCCTTGTCGCAGTGGTTCGGCACGGACGAGGGCGCGGTGCGGGCCAAACGCGAGCTGCATCAGATCTTCCCGAGTTACCTGCGGGTCGACACCTGCGCCGGCGAGTTTCGGTCGCACACGCCCTACCTCTACAGCACCTACGAGAGCCACTGCGAGGCCAACCCGACGGACCGCCAAAAAGTGATGATCCTGGGCTCTGGGCCAAATCGCATCGGTCAGGGTATCGAGTTTGACTACTGCTGCTGCCACGCCGCTTTTGCGCTGACGAAGCAGGGCTACGAGACCATCATGGTCAACTGCAATCCCGAGACCGTGAGCACGGACTACGACACGGCCGACCGGCTCTACTTTGAGCCCCTGTCGCTCGAGCACGTCATCGAGGTCGCGCGGCGCGAGAAGCCGCTGGGCGTCATCGTGCAGCTCGGCGGCCAGACGCCCTTGAAGCTCGCGAGCGCGCTCGAGAAGGCGGGGATCCCAATCATCGGCACACCGGTCGACGCCATCGATCTCGCCGAGGATCGCGGTCGTTTCGGCGAGCTGCTCGACCGGCTGAAGATCCGACAGCCGAACGCTGGCATGGCGCGCACCATCGAAGAGGCCCGGGTGGTCGCCGCGCGCATCGGCTATCCGGTGCTGGTGCGGCCGAGCTACGTGCTGGGCGGCACCAAGATGCGCATCGTGTATGACGATGACGCGCTGGCGGGCTGGCTGGATACGGCCATCGCGGCGGCCGCCGACAACTCGGTGCTGATCGATCAGTTCTTGGAGGACGCGTTCGAATACGACGTCGACGCGCTGTGCGACGGCGAGCGCGTCGTCATCGCCGGCATCCTTGAGCACGTCGAAGAAGCTGGCGTGCACAGCGGCGACAGCAGCGCGATTTTTCCGGCCTATAAGTTCAAGCCGGGCATCGCCGAAGAGATGCGCGACGTGACCCGCCGCCTCGGGTTGGCGATCGGCGTGCGGGGCCTGATGAACATCCAGTTCGCGGAGCGCGCGGGCAAGCTCTACGTGCTCGAGGTCAACCCGCGCGCCTCGCGAACCGTGCCCTTCCTCGCCAAAGCGACGGGCGTGCCGCTGGTGCAGATCGCGACGCGCCTGATGGTCGGCGAGACGCTGACGGCCTGCGGGCTGACCGAAGACCTCGTGCCAGTGCACTACTTCGCCAAGGTGCCCGTGTTCCCGTTTGCCAAGTTCCCCGGCGCTGACGTCTTGCTCGGACCTGAGATGCGGTCGACGGGCGAGGTCATGGGCGTGGGACGCACCCCCGGCGAGGCGTATCTGAAGGCGCTGCGTGGTGCAGGGGTCGATTTGCCGGACTCTGGGCGCGCGTTTCTGTCGGTGAACGCGGGCGATAAGGCCGCGATTTTGCCGATCGCGCGGGCGCTGTGGGACTTGGGTTTCGAGCTGGTGGGGACGCGTGGCACGGCGCTGGCGCTGTTTGACGCAGGCATCCCGGCGCAGATGGTCTACAAGGTCAACGAAGGCTCCCCGAACGCGTCGGACTTCATCGAGGCCGGCAAGATCGACCTGGTGATCAACACGCCGCTCGGCGCGGAGTCGCGCTTCGACGAGAAGCAGATTCGGACGGCGGCGTCGGATCGCGGCATCCCGATCTTCACGACGTTGACGGCCGCGGAGGCGGCGATCGAAGCGCTGCTGATGCAACGCACTGGCAAGGTCGAGCGGTTTGCGCTGCAGGATTGGACGGACGCGGGGTGAGATCAGCGCGGAGGCGAGCACGACGCGTTTGATCGAACGTTCCAGCTGCGCTGCGACCCTGAGTTAATCGGTGCTTGCGGCCCTGTGGCGAGGTCGCGTTGGGTTTGGGCGCACACGGCGCACACGCCGCGCGCGGGCGTGTACGACCGGCTTTACGGCGCGTCCCTTGACCAAGTCGCTCGCGTTCGCAACAACGCTGCGGCCGGCACCCACCGGCGAGGAGGCGACATGACCGACGGTAGCCCAGCGGCGCGCAGCAACTTCATCACCGACATCATCGACGCGGACATCGCGGCGGGCCTGAACCCGGCGCAGGTGGCGACACGTTTTCCGCCGGAACCCAATGGCTTTCTGCACATCGGTCACGCCAAGTCGATCTGCCTCAACTTCGGTCTCGCCGAGCAATATGGCGGGCGCTGCCACTTGCGTTTTGATGACACAAACCCGGTGAAAGAAGACGTCGCCTACGTCGAGTCGATCCAGAACGACATCCGCTGGCTCGGTTTTGACTGGGGTGCGCACCTCTACTTCGCGTCGGACTACTTCGAGCGCATGTACGACGTCGCGATGGACCTGGTGGCGCGCGGCTTGGCCTACGTTGACAGCCAGTCCGTCGAGGAAATCCGGGCGAATCGCGGTGGATTTGGCGCCATCGGGACGGACAGCCCGTTTCGAACGCGCACCGTCGCTGAGAACCGCGACCTGCTAACCCGCATGCGCGCAGGCGCGTTTGCGGACGGCAGCCACGTGCTGCGGGCCAAGATCGACATGGCGCATCCGAACATGATCATGCGCGATCCGCTGATCTATCGGATTCGGCATGTGCATCACCACCGCACGGGAGACGCGTGGTGCATCTACCCCATGTACGATTTCGCGCATTGCCTGGAAGACGCGATCGAGGGCATCACCCACTCGATCTGCACGCTGGAGTTTGAGAGCAGCCGCGAGCTGTACGACTGGGTGCTCGACACCGTGGGTGGCTGGCGGCCGAGACCGCGCCAATACGAGTTTGCGCGGCTGAAGCTCGATTATACGGTGATGAGCAAGCGTAAGCTGCTGCGCTTGGTGGAGGACGGTCATGTGGCGGGTTGGGATGACCCGCGCATGCCAACGGTCGCTGGGTTGCGGCGCCGCGGGGTGACGCCGGAGGCGATCCGCGCGTTCACGGACATGGTCGGCGTCGCCAAGAACAACACCGTGGTGGACTACGGCAAGTTGGAGTACTGCGTTCGCCAGGATCTCGAGACACGCACGCCGCGCGCGATGGCGGTGCTCGATCCGCTCCCCATCGAGCTGACGAATTGGCCCGAGAATCAGGTCTCCCAGCTGCACCTGCCGTGGCGCGCCGATCAGGAAGGCGGCCGGGAGGTGCCTTTTGGTCGGCATCTGTTCATCGAGCGCGACGACTTCGCGGAGACACCACCCACGGGCTGGCGACGGCTGGCGCCGGGCGGCGAGGTGCGGCTGATGGGGGCGTACCTGATCCGCTGCGAGGCGGTCATTCACGACGAGGCCGGCGCTGTGGTTGGGTTGCGTGGCAGCGTCGACCTAGACTCGAAGGGCGGGCAGGCGCCCGATGGACGCAAAGTGTCAGGTACGCTGCATTGGGTGGAGGCGTCGCAGAGCGTCGCAGCATCGGTGCGGGCGTATGACCGCCTCTTCGCCGTGGCTGCGCCAGAAGCTGACCCGGATGTGGACTTTCTGACGCTGCTGAACCCTGCCAGCTTGGTGACCACGACGGGCGCGCGTTGTGAGCCGGCGCTGGGCGGATGCGCGCCGGGACAGCGCTTTCAGTTCGTGTGGCAGGGCTACTTCATCGCCGATACGGAGGACAGCGCCGCTGGCGCGCCCGTGTTCAACCGCATCATCGGCCTGCGCGACTCCTGGGCGAAGGTCGACAAGGATGACGGTCGCCCCGAGCGGGCCGCGCCGCCAGCGATGACGGCCAAGCGCAAGCGGGAGGCCAAGCCGAGCCACAAGCGCAGCCGGGCCGACGTGCGGGCGGCGGCGCGGGCGGCGGATCTGAACTTGGCGGCTGCTTTTGCGCGCTTTCAGGCCGATTGGGGCCTGTCGGAAGAAGACGCCGACCTGCTGACGGCGGACGCGGCGCTCGTCGCGTTCGTGGAAGCTGCGGTGGCGAGCCACGGCGACGCGAAGACGGTGGCGACGTGGGCGGTGAACCAGCTGCTCGGTGTGCTCAAGGACACCGCGGTCACCGCCCTGCCCTGCACCGGCACGCAGTTCGGTCAGCTCGTGAGCTTGGTGACGACGGGTGGCTTGTCAAAGTCGGCCGGACGCGAGGTGCTCGGCCACCTAGTGCAGACCGGACGCGATCCAGCGGTGTTGGTCGATGAGCTCGGGGTTGGCCGCGACGACGACAGCGACGTCGTGGACGAGGTGGTGGCGCAGATTCTAGCGGCGCATCCCGATGAGTTGGCGCGCCTGCGCGGCGGTGACGGCCGGCTGATGGGTTTCTTCATGGGCGAGAGCATGCGCGCGCTGCAGGGCCGCGCCGATGGGCAGGCGGTGCGGGTGTCGCTGTTGGCGCAGCTGGGCTGACACGGTGGGAGGCAGCGGCGGGATTGCGGACAGATTCGGGCTTCGATACAGTCGCAGACTGCAGCCAAAACCCCGTGTTGCCGCGCCTGCGCGACGAACTCAGCCTTGTAGGCGTGCGTGCGACCGGTGGTCGCGACCCGCCGCGAAGGCGGGAGCGCAGTCTCATGCGAGTCGTTCACCTCTCACCGCTGATGTGCCTCGTTCTGCTCGTGACCGCCTGCGGGCCGACCGATGCCGGGTCCAAGGATTCCGGTGCATCCGACACCGGATCGGCTGACAGCGCGTCCCTCGACACGGCCGCAGGAGACAGCGCCGCCGCAGGAGACAGCGCCGCCGGCGATTCCCTGCTGG
>CALENB010000052.1 GCA_937910235.1 uncultured Myxococcales bacterium
GGCCCCAACTTCCTGGCGCGCGGCTCGGGTCCCGCCAACGAACCGCGGGCGGCGATGTTTGCGACGTTCCTCATCGCTGAGGCCGGCATTCTCATCGGTGATCTCGATCTCGTCGCGCGTGTGCTGACGATGCTGTTTCTGACCACCTACGGCACACTCAACCTCGCCAGCGGGCTGGAGCGTTGGGCCAACCCCGACTTTCGGCCCCGTTTTCGCAGCCCCAGCGTGGTGCCGTGGATTGGCGCCGTCGTGTGTTTCGGGACGATGTTCAAGGTCGACGCCGCCGCCATGACCGGCGCCCTCATCGCGCTAGGTCTGTTCTATCTCGCCATCAAACAACGCCAACTCGAGCTCGACAGCGGCAACATCTGGGCCGGAATCTGGCAGAGCTTAGTCCGGTCTGGGCTCTACCGCCTGCGCCTCGCCAGCGATGAAAAGGGCACGTGGCGACCCATTATGCTGCTCTTCGGTGGCCACCCGGAGCAGCGACCTCACCTGCTCAACCTCGCGCAGTGGATCGTGCGTGAGCATGGCCTGCTCACCAACTTCACGCTGATGCCGACCCAGCGGCCGAGTGTGGCGGGCAGTGAGCCGGATGGGGGTCACACGGATCCGAGCAAGCTGCTGCCGCAGGCCGTGAACCCGGAAGACTTCAACTTCCACAGCGTCTTTCACGCCACCCGGACCTGCACCACGGTGCCTGAGGGGGTGCGCCTCGCCACGGATTGGTACGGGGTCGTGGGCATGGATCCGAACGGCGTCATGCTCGGTTGGCCGCGGCGATCCCTGAAACACGCGGATTTTCAAGAGATGGTACGGGATCTCACCAAGCGCGACGTCAACGTCCTGCTGCTGGCGACCGACCCCGACCGCGGATTTGGCCGCCGCCTGAAGTTGGATGTGTGGTGGGGCTACAACCAAGACAACGGCGGGTTGATGTTGCTCGTGGCCCACTACATCCAGCAGAACGCAGCGTGGGCACGTGCGCGCGTGCGGGTGGCGACGATCGTCAGTGATCCGAGCGAGGTAGAGCCGAGACGCAAGGCGTTGAAGCGGTTGCTGAGCGCCGGCCGGGTGCGCGCGGATGTGTTGGTGATGGACAGCAGCGTCGAGACCGACAACGCGCTGGAGTTGTTGCGTCGGCGGTCCAAACACGCGGACTTGGTGATCATGGGCATGGCGCCACCGCCGCCGAGCGCCGAGGCGAACTGGGTCCATTCGCAGTCCAAGACCACCAACGGTCTAGGTGCGGTGTTGCGGGTGTTTGCCTCAAAGCAGAGCACGGGCGGCCGGCCGCTAGGTCTGGACGACAGCGCGACCGATGTCGCCCGGCAGCGGGACGACGGCGACGACGACGACACCTAGCGGATGGCGGCTGGACGCGTTACGGCTTCACCATGGACGCGTCGCCAAAGGGGAGGAGACGCGCGTGCCCAAAGGACCAGCGCATCACGCCGGTGATGGACTTATAGGCCGTCCCGACGGGCACAGAGACTAACCACGTGCCCGGGCCGGTGTTGCTCGAGAACGTCGTACCCCAGCCGAGGTGAGGCGTGACGATGAGCGATTTGTCGGCGCTCGTTTGCCCCACCATGATCTCGCCGTGGCCCTTCCCATCATCGCCGAGCACAACGGTGCTGGAGACGACGACCGCGTCAACCCGCACCACGCTGCCCTCCCACACCTCGTTGTTCTGCGCCGAGGCGGTCTCTCCGATCATGGCGACCGGGATGACCTGCACGGCGATGTCGGGCACCGCGCCGACCACGTTCCAGCTCGTGACCTTGAACTCGGTGAGGCAGTAGTAGGTCTCGAGGTTGCCGACCAGATCGACGACGTCGCCCATCTTAAGTTGGCCGAATGGCGTCGATCCGGTGGCGCCCGCACGCAGCGCATAGATGCCGGAATACGGGCCGCCGCCCTTATCTTGGATGTAGAAGGCCTCGTAGCCCTTGATGGGATCGAGCGGAGAGGCGATGACGACGCCCGACAGCTTGACGCCTTTGAGCAGGCTGATCGAGCCATCCGCCGTGCAGTTCTTCGCGCCGGGGAGGCTGTTGAGCTGGGCGATGGTCGATGTGGCCGGTGTGGTGTCGGGCTGCGTCGTGTCGGGCTGCGTCGTGTCCGGCTG
>CALENB010000053.1 GCA_937910235.1 uncultured Myxococcales bacterium
ACGCTCGCGAAACCACTCAGCCAGCTCGTAGCCTTGTTCATAGTCCCGCAACGATAGCGAAGGCATGGAGAGCGAACGCACGAATGACGAAAGGGGAGGAGAACTGTCAACCTGATCGAGCGCTTGATTGACCAGCGCTCGAAGCGACAGCAAGTCAGCAGCCGACAGCAACGGATTAACGCAGCGGAACACCACGGCGATTGGACCTTCAGACGGATCTGCACCACCGCCGCGCCGTAGCCAACTCAGGCGCTGATCGACCGGAATACCGGCGAGTTCTTCCATCGAGGAAGCCCCGGCGCCGCGCATGACCTCGCGCAGCGTCGTCTCGGGTAACCTCATGCAGCCCCTCAGTACGTCTCGAGCAGACGCGCTGCGGTCTTCACGGGCGACGACCCAAGCATCGAGTTCAGCGACGTCAGCTCGACAAGCGTCGGGACCAGCTGATTGTACTTGGTCGAGGACCCACTCCACGAATTTGTGACAGGCCACCTCTACGGCCGTTGCCGTGACCCAAACCTCCCCCTTCATGGCATGGAAGGAGACGTCGTCGTCGCGGTGCTGATTATCCCACTCGACCAGCACACGACCAGCTTCGCGATACAGCATGACACTCGGCATCAAGCCGCCGGCAGCAGCCGATGTGAGCGCGTGGCCGCGAAGGAAGTCATCACGAAGGTCAGCGTAGGTGTCGAGCGCTTCTTCCGTGTCATCTCCGCCGATCAGCACGCCATTCATCTCACGCAGCAGCGCCCGCGGATGACGCGCGTTTTTTCTTGAAACCACGGGCCAAGCGCTCACCTCAAAGAACGACGACCAGCTCCGCACCAGCCAGCGTGCGAGATAGATGGCTGGCCAATGCAAGCCGGTGTGCACAGTCTGGTCGGCGGCGTGGGTGTGGGCGGTAAGGTTCCTACCATTGGCCCACAGCTCAAGGCTGACCCATGTGGCGGCTGCGGCTATGTCACCGTCAGCTGGACCGCCCTGGAGGGGCAAGATGCTAAAGGCAAAGTCCTGTTTTCGACCAAAGACAATCATCGCGCGCTCCCGAGGAGCTTCTTGTAGCTCGCGTTTGTGAGGAGGCCAGCGTCACGGAATTGACGGAGAATACGACTCGGAATCTGCTGCGGGACGTCGCAGGGGAGCACCGGATATCCGTGCCAGGTCTCGTCGCCGTCTTCGCTTTCGTCGCCGTCATCGTTGTGCTTGTACGCCTTGAAGAACGCTCCTTCGTGGATGGTATAGAGCGCCTTTTTATCAGGATGGGCGTCATCTTTGCCTTCGATGGCGTTGCTGAGCAGTGTCTGGGCGAGTTGCATGTCGATTTCAGACGGACACAGCGTGGCTGAATCAGGGAACCAACGCGGTGGACCATCGCCGCTCGCGCCCAGTTTGTGCTTGGGGTTTGGCTCGTAGATCCGCTCCATTCGCTGCTTTGCTCCCGGTGTGGCTGCGGCCATGGCTGTGCGCGGCGCTATTGCGCTTGTTGCCGCGGCGGCAGGGTAGACGTTTTAGCCCTCCGGGGCTAGCTGAGCGTGAGGGAATCCGGCTGATAATCGGGAGGGTACTTCTGTCGGATGAGCGACGATCACTTGATCATGGACCCCGTCATGGACCCCGTCATGGGCCTCGTCTTGGGCCTCGTCATGGACGCCGGCACAGGCCTCGTCATCGGCTGAAACCACGGCACGCGAGCGCCCCTCCCCAACTCGTCGGCCCGTCTTGGATTGTGGGGGACACTGTTGCAACAATCGAAGACACCCCATCATCTTTCGCCAAGCAAGCCGGCGCGGTCCCGAGTCTACCGCAGCAGGAATCTGTGTGAGCTTCGGAATCTCGCGTCTTGCGTCAACTAGAGCTACCGGCTGAGTGCATGCGCGAAGTAGGTGTGCATGATTTGGTCCAGCGGTTCGCACTCGGCCTCCGTACTCCAGAAGTGGTCCGCGGGCTCTACCGTCAAGAACCACTTTGTTTGCATGGCGTCTTCTCTAGGGAGAATTTCAAGCTGATTCAATTCGTTGCGATACCAGTGCTCGAACACCTTGCGAGTGGCGCCGACGCCGTAGTGGTCTCGTCCGCCGATAACGCAGCATATGAGCGGTTTGTGAGCCGGGCTTGCGGAGTGACGGCGAATGTCACCGTCGCTCAGAATATCCCAGCCGTACGAAAGGTTGATCGCACTCCCGACAAGCGGCGATGCTATTTTCGTCGCCACACCGAGGGCATGCCATGGCCAAGCTGGCGGTGACTGCAGGAATACCCCGCGAACGCGACCGTCAGAAACCGCAGTTCGTTGAGCGCCCATCGCTCCCAACGATGCCCCGTGCAAAAAGAATGGCTTGGGGTAGCCTTGTTGTTCTTCTGCCCATGTCATTGCCGCTTGATAGTCCCACATTTCAGCTGTGCCGAACGTCGGCCATCTGTCCGAGCTGAGGCCGTGCGAACGAAAGTCGATTGCAACCACGGAAACACGGTGGCGAGCGGCAATAGCACGGGCCGTGGCGACGACCCCGGGCTTCATACAATGGTCTGTGAAGCCGTGACCGATGAACACCGTGCCCAGTGCGTCCGGCGATGCACGGGCCCAGCCGGCCACAGGCTGCTCGTCGTGGGATCGACACCGAAATGGCTCGACGCCTTCCCATCCCGGCGCCAAAGGTCGGTCACGTTCCCACGCCCCGAAAGCATTGGAGAGTTTGAGTGCCATGAACACCTCGAAATCATGTAGTAACGCGTGAAGCGCGCCAGACGGACAACAGGCTGACACCATCGCACACGAACCGAAACGTGGAACTACAGCACCATGGTTGTATGTTTTGATCGACGGTGACCATTTCTGTTGCTCTATGTGGCCATGCCTGAAAGTCCGCTATGCCGGCCTCACCAGATTTTCAATGTTCGGTCATATCCAGTCAACTGAAGTGCCGACAAGTTGGCTCCAAGTCCTGGGCCCGACGACCCGATCCACCGTCAACCCATGTCGCTGCTGAAAAGCCTGTACGGCTCCAGCCGTCACGGCCCCTGGGATGCCGTCAATCTCACTTGTCTTGAGCAGTGGCTTCTGACCGTCAATCGGAGCCGAGAGAGCCCGCTGCACGATCTCAGCCTTTGCACCTCGCACATTCTGTACACCATGTATGTGAAATCGTGGTTGCGGTGCCCACCTGAACTCATCACGCCAATCGCCAAACTCTCGCGGTGGTGGATCCATCGACAGAGGCCCGAGGGATTTCAGCACCTCCGGAAATCTCCGTAGGTGGTCCATGTGATGGCGGACGAGATTAGAGACATCCGAGCTTCGTACCCGGCGAAGCCTCGTGGAAATACCATGAACACGTGGTCGAGCAACGTGGCCGATTACCCCGCCCTCTGCTTGGAGCATGCGGAACCAGAATAGGGCACTGTCGTGAGCGGTGGCGGCGTTTAGCACACATGCGTCGGGGTGTATCGAGTCAAGGGCACGCCACCAAGATAGCTTTCTCGGGAGCGCTCCGGCCAAGAGGATAACGGCTTGCACGTGGCGAAGATTGGGAGTCTCGTGACAACGAAGAGCTCGATGGATCACGCGGCAACCCAAGCTGTGGCCAATCACGATGGTAGGCACTGGAGCGAGGTCCGCAAGCACTC
>CALENB010000054.1 GCA_937910235.1 uncultured Myxococcales bacterium
GTCTTCCCGGATTTTCCGGTTTCCAGCGTGGATGGCGCCTTAAAGACCGAGTACTGACCGGTAGCGAACGCGTTGTGCTCGCCGATAAATGCGAGCGGCACGTCACACGACACGCGCGTCGGACCTTCGTCGCCGGGACCAGCGAGGCCGCCAACCACCAGCACGTAGCGCCAGCTCGGGCCGCGCGTCTTGGCTGCTTTGCCGAAGTCGAAGGTCACGATGCCCTCAACCATGGGGCCGCCAGTGGCGTACTTCTCCGACAAGATGTCGATGTAGGGGAAGGTGCCCTGCCAAGCGAACTTGAGGTTCGGGATAATGGTTGAGTTGAAGCTGCCATTGTTGGTTGCCGGGGCGGTGTAGAGCTTGACCAGGCTGCTGTTGCCGGTGCGATACATCGAGATGTTCTGGCTCCAGCCGTTGATCTGGAACGTATACGGCGCCGCCTGCGTGGCTTTGCCACCCGGGGGTGGCGTCAAGCTGTTCCACGACACCGAGCCGGTCGCGCACGAGACGTTTGAGCAGGTGCCAGCGGCGGTGCAGCTGTCGGCCGTGCAGCCGTTCTTGTCGTCGCAGGTGCCACAGGTGCCGCCGCAGCCGTCAGCGCCGCAGGTCTTGCCGCCGCACGTGGGCTTGCAGTCCGCCACGCAGGCGCTTTTGCCAGCCGTCTCGGTGCAGGTGAAGCCGGTCTCCACCGCACATTTGACGCTGCAACCGTCGGCGTCCTTGGCGTTGCCGTCGTCGCAGCCCTCGCCAGGCTCAATCTTGCCATTGCCACACTCAAAGGCCACGTCAGCGACGCAGACACCCTTGTCGCATTTGCGCTTGCGGATGCGCGCGACGCCAACGATGTAGCCGTGCGGGTCGACCTTGGGTCCGGAGATGGCGAGGTCGATGGACTTTGCGTCTTTGGCCAGCAGCACGAAACGGTAGCCGTCGGTGTTGGTGGCGCTGCCCAGGATGGTCTTGCTGTCCTTCAACGTGGGGTAGCTCTTTGAAGCGAAGGCATCGAACTCACCAAAATTCGACATAGCCACCGTCGAAGCGATGGTCGTTGGACCGCCAGGGCCGGTGCCGGCGACGCCGAGCACGTAGACACACTCGTCGCAGTGCTTCGTCGCAGGCTCACCGAAGTCGAGTCGCAGCGAAACCGCAGGTGGGGCCGAGAAGAGCAGGTCGAGGTAGGGCATGTCACCCTTCCAGCCGAACACGAGGCTCTGCAGGGTCGACGTGAAGCTGCCGTTCTTGGTGGACGGCGGCGTGAAATAGCGGATCGACTGGGTCGACTTCTTGCCAGTCGTATCGATGAACGACGCTTTCACGTTGGCCGCGACGCTCTTTCCGTCAATTGCCATCGGGATCGGGAAAGCGAAAGTCGAGGTGGCGTCGTTGACGGACAGATCGAGCTTCGGTCCCTTGTTCTTGAGGCCGGTGAGGTCGTTCCAGAACACGTTGGCGGCGGCGCAGTCTTTGTCGGCGGCGCACATCTCGCTACAGTTGCTCTTGCCGGCCGTGGTGGTGCACTTGAAGCCCGTCTCGACGGTGCAGACGAGGTTGCAGCCGTCGCCCGTGTTGGTGTTGCCATCATCACAGGCTTCTTTGCCTTCCACTTTGCCGTCGCCGCAGACCGTCTGCTTGACGCAGACGCTGCTCTTTGAGAGGTCGACAGCGACCACGAGCCCTTGCGGGTTCGGGCAGGCCGGCGACGTGAAGTTGGCCAGGGCGACGATCATCTCGTTCTCCCCAGCCTTGAAGTAGCCCGTCCAGCCCGCGAAATCGATGCCGTTACCGGTGAAGTGTGACGAACCCGGGACCGGGTCAGCGTAGTGGCTGACCTGCTTGCCGTTGATCCAGATGCGGGTGATTTGGTTGTCGGCCCAGAGCTTGCCCTGGAGACTCATGCCCTTGGCGGCCGCGGCCGAGGCGACGTCGAACTTGACGCGGTAGTAGTAGAGGCGCGAGCCCTGACAGGGATTGACGTCTGCGCAGGCGTTTTTGACCTGATCCCAGCCCTCTGCGTTGATCCACTGCGCGGCCTGCGACGCGTCGACCGTGTGCCAGGCGCCGACGCACTTCTGAACCGACATCGCTGGTTGCCAGGCCAGGCCGGTTGGCGCCGTCGTGGGGGTCTTGTCGAGGGCCTTGTTGTCGCCCGCGGCGCCTTCCTTCATCCAGTCTGGACCTGGCGCCCAGTCCCACCGCACGTCCACCTCGCCGGGCGGCAGCTGACCGCCGCCTCCGTCGGTGCCGGTGTTGATGTCGACCGTGTTGGTGCACGTATAGCCAGTCTCGATCTTGCAGGCTTTGCTGCAGCCGTCGCCGTCGGTACCGTTCTTGTCGTCGCACTCTTCCAGGCCTTCGAGGATGCCGTCACCGCAGGTCTCCGGACCAGTCGCGTCTGGCACGGCGCCGTCGGGGTCAACCGCGTCAGGTGTGATGACGTCAGGATCGACGACGTCAGGTGTGATGGCGTCAGGATCGACCACGTCCGCAGCAGCGTCGCCGCCGCCCGTGTCCTTCGAGACCGTGGCGTCTGCGCCGGCGCCGTCCTGCTGTGCGATGTCGGCAGAGCCTGAATCGACAGCTCCGCCGTCGCTCACTGCGCTGTCCACCGCGGCGATGTCGGTCGCCGTGGCTCCATCCTTATCGCTTGTGCCTTCGTCGGCGCTGCACGCTGGCTGGGCGGCGAGTAGAAGCACGAAGGCGAGAACGCCCCACTTCTGCCGGCCGCGTCCGTCTGCCGAGCGCTCGTCGCTGGTCGCCGCGTATGTGCGAGTAGTCATCGTCGATTGACCTCATGCATGGCGCGCTGCGCCGTGCGCTGTCGAAACTCTGGTTGATCGATGCTCGTTACCCTGTAGCCGAAGCGCGTGAGCGGCATCGAAAAACAGAACACTGAAGAAAACTGAGAAGCGAAGTGCGTACAGCGAGGACTAGATTGGTCGTCAATACACGCCACCGCCACGCGCTACAGAAAGCGCCAGGACGCGTCGAGAGCGCGTCGGTCCAGCGCGCAACGTTGGCGTACGCATACGCGGCGAGAAACTGCGCAGCGACGTAGAGCAACCCCTTCGCCAACGGTCGTTGAAGTGCCAGACGTTTCGCGAAGCTTGACCCTCCCGCAAGAACCCCATGGCCCAAAGCGTCTCACCGTTGGCCACCGGGACGGCCTGCAAAGGGTGGTTCGATGCTTTCAACAGCGCTGAACCGCCTGAAAACAGCCCTCCCAGCGACCGTCGTTGGAGGGCTTGAGCTTGAGAGCGGTGTCTGACGGCAGAGTCAACCTTGAAGCTCTCGCTTCGCGGCGGTCTAGGGCACCGTCACTACGAGGACCAGGGCGATGTGTAGCAGGCGTCCGCGTGCCGAACAGCCGCGCGGCCCGCGGCGAAGGCGCCCATTGTTCGTCAAACTCGGACGATGACCGCTGGGTGTCGCCGACCACGTAGCGCGTGCCGGCGGCGACACGCTGTGAGGCACGCCGGCCGTCTGGGGCGAGATCACTGTCTGTCGTCGTGCTGTCGCACTTTTCCGCTGACCTCATGCTGCCTCGGGGGCGGCTGCGTCTTGGGAGGTGCTCATCGTCGATCGCACGGGAAGCCACGGATGCACGCGAGAAAGATCGCAGGAGGGGGTTGTCACCCTCTTCGCGGCACGGTACACACCCGCCCGCTTCCCTGAACAGGGTTGTAGGAGTCGGCTGCGAGCCGGCTCGGCTGGGATGCCGGTGATAATCCGCACGTGATGCGGCAACACCAGCAAACTGGCACTAACGGGGGTGTAGCTCAGTTGGGAGAGCGCTTGAATGGCATTCAAGAGGTCAAGGGTTCGATTCCCTTCATCTCCACCACGTCGATATCCCGCCATATCGACGAACCGAAGGGGACCTGCTGCAAAGCAGGTCCCTTTCGTGCTTTTAAGCGATTTTGCTGGATCTACCGGGCTTCGGTGGGCGGCCTGCCCGCAGCCGGGCGCTACTTGAGCTCTTTCTCGTCGAAGAAGTCGACCTTGTGCAACGGCATCACCACGGACGACAAGATGTTGACGAGGTGCGCGCCAAGGCGCTTGTAGAAGCGTGTCAGCAAGACCATGGACGTGACCTCGCCAGCGCCAAACTCGCTGTGAGAGATCGCCACCAGCAGCCGGTCACAGCGCTTACCCGCCGCGCGTCCGCGCTGGATGAGATCGGTCGCCCGCTCGCGATCCTGGCCCTTGAGCACATCTCCGACTTCCGCCATCAGCTTCGACGCGATCTCGATCAGCTGCTCAAGTTCATCGCGCAAGGGTCCGCCCGGAACCGGGCCGCCACCGAGATCCGAGACCTCTGTGACGTTCTTGATGTAGTCGCCGACACGCTCGACGTCCTTCACAAGGGTCATCAGCAGCAGGCAGTAGGGGACCTGCGTCGGATTCAAGCTGAGATGGGCCACCACCCGCTTGCGGACCTTGCGCTCGAGCTCGTTGACCTGAATGTCGAGCTCATACACGCGGTTGCGATCCTCAAGGCTGATGCGGTGCTCAAAGACGTGTGGCCGCACGATCGCTGCCATCTCACGCACGATGCGCAACATCTCAAAGAGGTCGTTTCCAGCCTCCTCAAGCTCGTCACCACCACGAAAGATATCAATCAGTTCCATCCACATGACGTGCTCCATGGCGCCGGACGTGCCGCACACGCCGCCGTTACAGCCTCGAACCTAGGATAGGGCTCGGCTCAAGAGGAAGAGTGCCGCTGGCAGGCCGTAAAACATACCTGCCACGTAGGCGATCGCGACTTTCTTCGAGCGCACAGCGACGTCGGCGAGACGCCGCGCAGCGAAGAGCGGCAGCCGCCGCGTGAAGGGTGGGACGTACCAGATGAGGATCCCGGCGAGGTTGAAAAACAGGTGGACCAGCGCGACTTGCACCGCCGCGGCGCCCTGATCTCCCGACACCGCGGTCGCGGCCAGCAGCGCCGTCACGGTGGTGCCGATGTTCGCACCGAGGGTGATGGGGTAGACCTGGGTGAGCGTGACGATGCCCGCGCCGGCGAGGGGCACCAAGATCGACGTGGTGATGGAGCTGGACTGCACAGCGGCGGTGACGACGATACCGACGAACATGGCGACGAGGCCACCAGAGCCGAGAAAGCGGTTCACGAAGCGTTCCACGCGCGACATCATGACCCCTCGCATGACCTTCACGACGAGCGCCAGGGTCACGAAGATGAGGACACAACCGACGACGGCGAGCGCGATGTTGGCGGTGTGGCCATCGAGCCAACTCAGGAGCCACTCGACGGACTTCACGCCGGCCTTGAACATCACCTTGAGCGGGCTTTTGTAGCTCGTGCCACCGATGCCGGCCAAGCGCTGCGCGAGGCCGTGGCTGAGGTACTCCAGCGGTCCGATCCCCGCCACGACCCGGCCTAGAAGCTCCAGTGGTAACAAGGTGAGCACGGCGAGGAAGTTGAAAAAATCGTGGCAGGTCGCGGCGGCGAAGGCGCGTCGAAACTCCTCGCCGCGACCGGCGTGGGCGAGGCTCGCGATCGTATTGGTGACGGTGGTTCCGATGTTGGCGCCCATGACCATCGGGATGGCTTGGGCGACGCCAACCTGTCCAGACGCCACAAGCCCAACGATGAGGCTGGTGGTGACCGATGAGCTCTGGACCAACGTGGTGGCGAGGATACCGACGATGAGCCCGACGAGCGGGTTCATGTCGGCGCTCATGTAGGCGTCCATTGCGCCCTTGCCAAGGCCCTTGATGCCGGAGGACAGGCACCCGACGCCGACGAGGAAAATATAGAGTAGTACGGCGACCTTGATGAGACTCCAGAGGAGTTGCCAGTGGTCCTGACCGCTGGCCCGACGCGGTGCGCTGCTGCCTACCGCCGCTTGTTCTGTGCTGCCGTTCACGATGTCGCCTCAACGCAGTGAAAGTGCGCGCTAGCCCCCAGGTCTCACGGATCGCAGCGCCGCGCAATGCGGATGGCGGCGCTGACCGACAGTGTTAGACAACCGACACGTAGCTGACACGCAGCGGCGTCGCTTCGGACGACAAGCTAGGCGTGAGCGCTGCATCCTGCGTCATGGGTTCGCGGGACCGTCGCCTTTGCGAAACAGCGGAATGGACCGCACCGGCCGCGGCCGCGCCGCGCGTTTGAGCCGAAGCGCCGCGGGCGCCACGCCGGGGGCGGTCCGTGATTCAGGTCGCGGGCGTGTGCCAAACCAGACGATCGCGGCGGCGATCGCCGCGGTCAGCACAACCACCGCCGCCTTGAGGCCCGTGCGTTCCTTGCGGACGTTGGCGCGCTGGGAGAGGGCGCGCTGCACATCGAGTTGGCGCAGCGCCGCGTCGAGGCGGGCGCGATCGACGACGCCGTCGGGCAACGCGTCGGCAGTGGCGGCGACCGCGAAGGCTGGCCGCAGGGCGAAGCGGTCGCCGTAGGGCGTGGCGGTCGCGTAGGCGCCCAGGGCCATCAGCGGACTGCCGACCACCCACGGGCCGCGGTCGCCCAGCACAGAGACGCGGTCGCCGCCAAGGTCGCGACAAGCCTGCTCCAACGACGCCAGCGCGCCGGCGCGCAGCAGTGGCGTCGGTGACAGCGCTTGGCCCAGGAGCGGCGCGAGGCTCGGCGCGACGCGCTCAAGCTGGCGGGCGATCGCCGGCGCGAGGCCCTGCCGCTGGGCGTGTAGCAGCAGCTCGCCATCGTCCGCGGCGAACGGCGGGGCGCCGAGTAGCGTGTGGATCATCGTCGCGGCGAGAGACCAGACGTCACTGGTCATCGCCGGCAGTCTGCCGGCGCTGACTTCGGGTGCGACGGCGTCGGCTGGGCCGAGCAACGCGCGCTGGCCCTCCGAGCCGGATCGCCCCACGCCGCCACGGCAGGCTGCGACCAGCAGCGGCATCCCGGCCCCCTGGCAGCGCAGCGCCGCGACGCCGTCGAGGCCTGGTGGACACACAAACAGCGCGCTTGCGTCGAGCCTGCCCACGACGAGCCTGGCGGCGTGGCAGCGCCGGAGGCCCGCGATCAGGTCAAAAAAGAGCGCCGCGCACTGGGCCTCGGTCAGCGCGCCGAACGCCCCGACGAGCTCACTCACGGTCGAGCCGGAGAGCGCGGCGTGGCGGACGGTCAACGAATCCGCGCTCACCGCGCCGCTGATCAGCGCCGGAACGACGGGGTCGACGTGCCCCTGCCAACGCCGCACCAATCCCAACGCACCTTCGAGGTCGGCGCCGGGCAGCGCCACGATCGTGGTGACGACGACGGCGCTGCCAGGCTCGGCTCCCTCAGAGGACGCAACTCGCCCCCAAGGCCATGCGGCGAGGAGCCGCTCGCCCGGCGCGGTCACGCAGAACTCCCGGCGGTCAGCGCCGCGAGAACGGCGGTGATGAGTCGCTCACTGTCCGCGTCGAGCGAGCTGCGGCCTTCAGTCTCGAGCGGCGGGCAAGCGCTGCCGGCGCGGCGCCACGCCGGTCCACCGTCCGGTCGCGCTGCCGTGTACAACCGGTCGACCTCGGCGTCGGCTAGCGGTAGCGGCGCTGCGCCAAAGCGGGCGCTGAGCAGGTGGGCCGTCGCGCAGACATGCGCCGTGTGTTCCATGGCGTCCAGGCGCATGAACGCCTCGGTGAGGTCCGCGCCCAGCGTCACCGAGCCATGGCGCGGCATCATCACGACGTCGTAGCACCGCAAGTAGGGCGCCAGGATGTCGGCGACGCTGGCGGTGGTCGGCGTGGTGTAGGGCGCGGTCGCGACCTGCCCAAAAGCGAAGATCACCTCGGACACGTAGAGCTCAGACAAGCTGCCACCGGCCAGCTGATAGGCCGTCGCCATGGGCGGGTGGGCGTGAATCACCGCGCCCACGTCTTCGCGAGCGCGGTACGCGGCGATGTGCAAAGCGATCTCACTTGAAGGTCGACCGGAGCCGAGCGGGCGACCGTGCAGATCGACGGCGACGATGTCCGAGGGCTTGAGGCGACCCTTGTGCCGTGCGCTCGGCGTCGTGAGCACACGATTGGGCCCGACGCGAACCGACAGGTTGCCGTCCGCCGCGGCGCCCAGCCCTCGCTGCCAGATGTCCCGGGCGATCTCACAGAGTTCGATTCGCGTGTGGTGCTCGTCGCCGCCGCTCATCACGTCTCCAGTTGGGGCGGCGTCTCAGTACGCTTTGTCGATGACCCGCTCACGGCCCGTGAAGCTGAGCGCGTCGACCTTCCATGTGCCCTCGCGCTTGAGCATGCGGACGCTGTACGCGGTGCCGACCCCGCGATCCCCAGCGCGCTTGAGCTTGAGCCAAGCCACGTCGCCATCGACCTCAACCGCTTCAATCTGCTCCGTGACGAGGAAGTAGTACGGGTGGCTCTGTGACAGCCGTGGATCGTGCGTGCGCGACAGCCGCATGAGGGCGCCAATAATCGGCCTAGATTCTTTGGTGAACCCATCGAGAAACGCCTCCTCATCGCCCAGCATCGCCGACGACACAACGCGCAGGTAGACCTTGCCGACGTCCTCAACGTGCAGGAAACGAAAGTAGGCCCAGACGCCAGCGGCGATCAGGACAACGAGCAGCAAGACGATCAGCAGCTTCTTCATCTGGTGAGCCCCTCGCCCCGCTGTGGTGCATCCGGATGCGACGCTGACCGCACGGCGGGATGGCCGTGAATCGTCCCGCTACAAACCAACGTCACCGCGGTAACACCGTGTTGAGAAAGGAGTCCATCTCAAGCATGGCGATGCGCCACTGGCCGCGCACCAATCGCATCGGAACACGCTGAGACGTGCGGCCTTTCTTCACTTCGACCATACACAGGTGCCCGGTGGCGACCATGCAGTAGTCACCGTCCTCCGTATCTTCCACCAGCGCTCCCGTCGGCAGCAAGCTGGTCGCGAAGCCGGTCGCGCCGAGCACCTCGTACGTTTGGCCAGAGAGGCGCACCACATCCTGCGCGCGCCTCAAGAAGCGGCGCGATGGCGGGTCAACCAAGGCGATGAAGCCAGCGTCGTCCCTGTTCTGGAGGGCATCGCGGGCCTGCTGCAGCACGATCTCGGGGTTCTCGCGACAGCCGCCAGCTAGCGTCGCCGCGGCAATCAGGAGCGCAAGGAGCTGGGGGCGAAGCGAGAACATACTCGTCTGCGTGTCACGGCGACGACACGGCGTCAAGGGTTCGGGCATCAAGCGGTCGGGCGACAAGGGCTAGCTAGCTGAGGCGCGCGCGACCAACCGCGACAGACTTGCACCGATCAGGTGTGTGGTGGTAGCCCGAGGCGTCACTGGTGCCACCGCGTCCTGGAGCCTGTCGTGTCGGTCAAGCGCAATCGTCCCAAACCTCGGCCGGCGCAGCATGGCCTCGACCTGCAGACGGAGCCAGGACGCGAGAGATCCGCGCGTTTCGTGGCGATCGCGGGCAATATCGGCGCCGGCAAGTCGACGCTGACGTCGTTTCTGGAGTCCAATTTCGCGATTCGGCCGTTCTACGAGCCCAACGACGCCAACCCGTATCTGACAGACTTCTACAGCGACATGAGCCGGTACGCGTTCCACAGCCAGATGTACTTTCTCTCAGCCAAGTTCCGCGCCCACCTGGAGCTCGCCCAGCTGCTCGACGACCATCCGCAGACCGTGTTTGTGCAAGATCGAACCATCTACGAAGACGCGGAGATCTTTGCCACGACGCTGCATCGCTCGGGCGTCATGAGCGACCGTGATTTCAGCACCTACTCGGCGATGTACGGGGCGATCCGCGACAGCCTCCCGACGCCAGATCTGCTGATCTATCTGCGCTGTTCCATGCGCACGCTGCGGCGGCGGATCAAGAAGCGCGGCCGAATGGAGGAGCAGGCGATCGATCTCGACTACCTCAAAGGCCTGCACGCCGCCTATGAGGACTGGTTTGAGCGTTACGACCTTGGGCCGACGCTGATCATTGAGACCGAGCGTGTCGACTACCTGTCTCATCTCGTTGACCGGCTGGAGCTGACGGCGGCCCTGGAGCGGGTCTTGCATCCGCGCCCGCCGCACGCCTGACGCACGAAACTAGCGGGTGCGCTGCGACGCCCTCGCACCTTGCGGCGGCCACGGGCGAGCCGTAACCTGCGGCGCCGCGTCTCCCCCCGCGCGCGCTGACGGGCTCGACCTGCCCGTAGCCCGACCTGCCCGAAGTGCCCGTTGCGACTGAGGAGCTGACCACATGGCGTTTTCCGTCCATCAGCGCCGCGAATTGTGGGCGCGCTTGACGACAGAACACTTCGATGTCTTGGTTGTGGGTGGTGGTATCACGGGCGCGGGCGTCGCCAGAGACGCCGCGCTGCGGGGCCTGCGTGTGGCCCTCGTCGAGATGGGTGACTTTGCCAGCGGCACCTCATCGCGGTCGTCCAAGCTCATTCACGGCGGGCTGCGCTACCTCGAGCAGGGCGATGTCGGCTTGGTCTTTGAGGCGGTCCGGGAGCGACAGCGGCTGATGAAGCTCGCGCCGCACTTGGCGGCGCCACAGTCGTTCGTGGTTCCGGTCTACAAACGTAGCAAACACAGCGTTTTAGTGATGGATCTGGGCCTCACGGTCTATGACACGCTCGCGGCGGGCTCAGGCGTGATGCGCCACCGCGCCATGCGCAGCGCGCGGCTGCTGGAGCATGAGCCCCTGCTGCGATCGGAGACGTTGAGGGGCGGCGTGCGCTACTTCGACGCACAGACCAACGACGTGCGCTTGGTGATCGCCAATCTGCGCGGCGCGCACGACGGCGGCGGGGTGTGCGTGTCGCGCGTGCGCTTTGAGGGCGCGACGATCGAGCACGGCAGCGTCAAAAACGCCCGAATCTGCGACGTTGTCACCGGTGAAGCCGCGGCTGTGTCGTGCACGACGATCGTGCTTGCGGCTGGCCCGTTCGCGGACGACGCGATGGCGCGATGGCTTGGCGAGCCGGCGCCACGACCGGTGATCCGGCCGGCGAAGGGCGTGCACATCGTGCTGCCGCGTAGCCGTCTGCCGCTGAGCGAGGCGATCCTGATGACAGCCCGCGACGGCCGCGTGGTCTTCGCCCTACCCTGGCCTCAAGTCAGCGTGATCGGCACGACCGACACCCCGTTCACCGGCGACCTGAGCCGCCCGCAGTGCACCGAATCGGACGCAGACTACCTGCTGCAGGTCGCCAACGATCACGTCAACGCGCGGGGTGGCGAGCTGGTGCGGGAGGACATCGTCAGCACCTGGGCCGGCATTCGGCCGCTGGCGATCGGCACCCGCGACGATGACGGCAAGACCTACAACACGTCGCGCGAGCATGTGGTGCGCACCGATCCGGCCGGCATGGTGCTGATCGCAGGCGGCAAGTTGACGACGTATCGACTCATGGCGGCCGAGGCGCTCGAGGCGGCGATCGCGATGCTGCCTGCGCACCGCCGCGATGGCGTGCTGGCTGGGGTGACGGAGACGCTGCCGCTGCACGGTGCACAGGAGCTGCCGAACCACCGGGCGCCGCTGCAGCAGTTGGCCCTGCAAATCGCGGAAGAACGCGACTGCCCGCTGCGTTTCGCGGAGCATCTGGTGCAAGCCTACGGCAGCGACGCGTGGACGGTCTTGGCGTATTGCGACGCTTCGGAAGACGGCCATCAACACGTCATCAGTGGCTGCTCGGTGTGTTGGGGCGAGGTGGATTGGGTGATGGCGGAGGAGATGCCGCTGGATCTCGTCGATCTCACCGTGCGCAGGCTGCCGCTGTACTACACAGCGGGCGCGCGGCTGCTGAGCGTCGCGGAGCCGTTGGCGACGCGGATGGCGACGTGGGCGGGCTATCCGCAGGCGCAGGTCGAGGGGCTGGTCGCGGGCTTGGCGGCGTGGGTGGCGCTCTCGTCCGTCGTGCCAGACGGCGCGGACGATCATCCCTGAATCGTAGCGGCGTGGGTGGAGATTTTGGAGCGCGTGGGCGACCATGGCGCCATGAACGGTTCCGCCATGCCAGCCATCGACGATTCGAGACACCACCGCGCGGCGAGCGGAGAAGCGCGTCTTCTGCCGCGCTGCTGGCGTCGGATCGTCCTCGCCCTCGCGGTTGTGGGATTCGCTGGCGTCGCCGCCGGCTGCAACTCGCCCTGCAAACGCCTGGCGGATCGGCTCTGCGCGAGCCGAGGCGTGAAGTCCGAGCAGTGCGCAAAGTGGGAGTCGCGGACGCAACGTGTCACCCCAGAGACCTGTGAAGCTGCGCTGCGCATGCTCGACCGGGAGCGCATTCGGTGACACTTGACCGCCTCTCGCTACCGGGGAATCGAGCGACCTGGTGGGTGCTCGGGACACTCGCCGTGCTCTTGCCGTTCGGGCTGCTGATCGGTCACGGCGCGCCGTCGGACGAGACGGCGATGGGGACGCTGCGCTTTCAGGTACGGCTGCGAAACGTCATGTGGCGGATGACCCAGATCGGCGAGGTGGCGCTTCGCGAGCACGACCGCCGCGGGGGGGGCGCGCGCGCCGAGCCGGCTGATGACGACGTGGCCGGCACCTCCGAATCCGCCGCGAAACCAGCCCAGAAGTTGGCCGGCGACGCGACGAGCCTGCCGAAGACAGACGCTCCGAAGACAGACGCTCCGAAGGCAGAGGCCAACACCAACGCCGAGGCGGACGACGAGCGGCGACCGCGGCTGCGGGAGACGCCGGCGACGCTGCAACGCCTAGCGGCCGGACGTGAGGTCATGGAGAAGGCGATCGTCACGCTCTTCGATCACACGACGACCGCCGCAGGTCAGGAGCTGGTCGTTGCCCACGCGATCGCGGTCGACGCTGGGGCGACGGCGACGCGGCTGGCGTCGCGACTCCAAAGTCCATCGGACGCGATCCGCGCCGCGCTCGCCGCGACGGCCGCGAACCGAGGCGAGTCACCGCCATCGCCGCTCGCCATGGCGGTGACACCAGCGCACGCGGTCGTCAGTCGAAGCGACTTCGGCGACGGCTGGGGACCATTCATCCGGGAGCGGGTGCGCGCTCGGGTCCACGCGCTGGCAGGCGACCGCAGCGGCGCACGACGCGCGAATGCGGCGTTGTCGTGGTCGGATGAGACCCTCCTGCCGCTGCTCTACACGCTGCTGCAAGGCCTGCTGATGGCCGGCGTCTTCGGAACGGGGATCTGGTTTTTCGGCGCGCTGCGCGTGTCGGCGGCGCGCAAGCAGGGCGCCGCGCCGCTCAACTGGCTGCGGGCGCGGCATGTCGGCCTGGGCGACGAACGGCCGTATATAGACGACCGGCTCGTGCCGCTGCTCGGGTTTGGCGCCTGGCTCATGGTCTATCTGCTGGCCGGTGCGCTCATCCGGACGCTGCCGGGTCCGCGAGATGCGGTCGGCTTTCACGTCCTGTTCCAGTCCCTCTCCGGCGCTGTGTTTGCGGCGTGGGTCGTCTCCTCGTTCAGCCGCACGGCCCTGCCCTTGGACGCGGCGCGTCTACGTCCCGCGGCCAGTGGGGTCTCGCCGTGGCGTGCCAGCACGGCGGCGCTCTGGACGTATTGTGCGGTGCTGCCGCCGATGTTGGTGCTGGCTTTTGTGAACATGCTCATCGCCGAGCTGGTCGGGCTGTCTGACGCAGCGCCGCACCCGGTCGTGGGGATGCTGCTGGAAGACGGTGACCCCATGCAGCTTGGCGCGCTGGCCGTAGCCGTCGTGATCGGAGCGCCCCTGGGTGAGGAGCTGATCTTTCGGGCATTTCTCTATCGGGCGCTGAAGCAGCACACCCGCGTGCTCGTCGCCGCGGTGATCTCCGGCGTGATCTTCTCGCTTGTCCACATGTCACCGGCTGCGTTTCTGCCCTACATGACGCTCGGCATCGCGTTCGCGCTCGTGTTCGAGTGGACCGGGTCTCTGTGGGCCTCGATCATCTTGCACGGCCTGTGGAACGCCGTGGTGTTTGGCTGTATGGCCGTCATCACCCTGAGCTGATGAACACACCCGCACCCGCCGAGTGGCTCGAGCCGCTGCAGCTGTGGCGCGCCATGCAGCTCGGGCAGGCGTGTTACCTCGACGTGCGCACGAGCGCGGAGTTCATTGCTGGGCATCCAGCTGGCGCGGCACACGTCGCGCTGTATGAAGACGGGGCCGCCGGTCGACGCCTGCAACCCGAGTTCGTCGCGCATGTTCGGGCCCTGCGAGCGACCCTGCCCCCGACCTGCGTCATCGTCGTTGGATGCCGCACCGGCGCGCGGTCCGGGTTGGCGCTCCAAGTCCTGCGTGCCAGCGCGATCGCAGGCTTGGCGCACTTTCCGGGCGGCTGGGCCGGTGGCACCGACAGCTGGGGTCGTGTGACGGCGGTCGGCTGGCTCGCCAGCGGGCTGCCGACGGCGACAAGCGACGCCATTTGCTGAGGCCTGCCAACCCCGGCGCGCGAACTCGTCGTGGCGACGGGCCAACGGTTCTGCTAACCTTCGCGCCCCGTCCAGCTGTGTCCCTTCTCCCCGCTCGCGGAGCCCTCCATGAAACGCGTCGCCTCTCTCGCCCTCGTCGTCGGACTCGCTCTCATCGTCACCGCCTGCGGTAGCGATCCATCCGGCAAGAAAGCGGACTCTGCGAAGCAGACGTACGGCCTCCCGAGCAGCGTGCTCGCGACCCTGACGTCGGTGAACACGTCTCTGAGCGCGCTTGAGACGACAGCTGGCGTGGCCGTGACGGTCGCGTGCGTGGGTCAGCCGGGTGATGTGCTCATCCCCGAGCCGGCGTTCGACGTCACGCCGAGCGAAGGCAGCAAGAGCGACGGCAATAAGTTGACCGTAGAGCGGGCTGGGACCGTGCAGGTCACCTGCACCATCCACGACGGCAAGGTGAAGGACGACACCCCTGAAACCCTGAAGATCAAGCCTGCGACGGCCGTCACGACGCTCGCCGTCGTCGCCCCGACCAAGATCGCGTCGGGCGCGAAGGCCACTGTGACGTGCTCGGCGAAGGACGCGTTTGGCAACAGCGTCGACGCGACGACGACCGCCTGGACTGTCACGTCAGCGGACGAAGATGTGGCGGCGATCGACGGCATGAGCGCGGAAGGCAAGAAAGTCGGCAAGGCCGCCCTGGACTGCCGCCTCGACGGTGCGAAAGACGCCGTCAGCACACCCGCGTCGGTGGAAGTGACGGTGGGCGGCGCGGCAAAGTCGATCGCCACCGTCGATCCCGTGGAGTTCGTGGCCGGCGGCAGCGCCAAAGTGACGTGCGCCGTGACGGACGCCGCGGGCAACCCGATCGCCGACGCGAAGGGCCTCACCATCAAGGCGCCGGCCGACCTCACCGTCAGCGGCGACAGCGTCACCACCACCGTGGCTGGCAAGTACGAGATCACGTGCACGATCCCAGGGAGCACGCTCACGGAAGAGCCTGCGAAGCTGTTGGTCAAGGGCGACGTACCGGTGTCGTGGGAGCTGACCACGAAGAAAGACAAGAAGGTCTGGGCGGTCGGCGATGTCGCTGTGCTGGTCGGCATCGGCAAAGACAAGCACGGCAACGAGCTGATCCTGATGAAGATCCAGCCGCCAGCGGCCTACGACCCGAAGAAGGGGATCCACGAGAACCAGGCCGACGGCGTCACCAAGAGCTACACGTTGGAGGACGACGGCAACTACACCTTCACGGCGAGCCTCTCGGAAGAGGAGTACAGCAAGGCGACGAGCGCGGCGCTCGGGCCGAAGTCGCTCAAGCTGAAGTGCGACTCCACCGGGCCGATGGTGCTGATCTCCACGCCGGCGCGCGGCGCGTCGCTCAAAGACAAGATCACCCTGAAAATCAAGGGAACCGTGCTCGACGAGCTGTCGGCCTTCAAGAGCTTTGAGATCAACGGCGAGGCGGTGACGGTCGCTGGCGACGGCAGCTTCGAGGTCGACCGCACGTCGGTGTGGGGCATGAACACGCTGAAGTGGAAGGCGACGGACGAGTGGGACAACGTCAGCGAGGGCGTGCAGACGTACTACTACTCGACGAAGTGGTACTCGCCTGACGCGAAGAAGCCAGCGCTCGCCGCGGTGAATGACGGCATCGGCATGTGGCTGAGCCAGCAGGTCATCGACTCGGGCAAACACGACCACAAGAACCCCAAGGACCTCGCGACCATCGCCGAGGTGGTGCTGGGCACGCTCGACTTCAACGCCCTGCTCGGCGCCGCGGCCATTCCGCTCGTGAGCAACACAGGCGCGCTCTTCTTCGACGGCAAGGCCGTGGTGAAGAACGTGAAGATGGGCGACAAGGGCAAGAACAACGGCTACCCGGAGTTCACGATCACGGTCATCGACGGCGGATTGAACCTCGTCGGCAAGATCCACAACTTCTCCGCGGATCTCGCCATCGAAGCGAAGTGGGGCATCAAGCCGCTGCCGCCGGCGCCGCTGAATCAGTCCGCGACGTTGGCCGCCAAGGCGATCGAGATGAACTTCGATCTGCTCATGAAGCTCGACCCGAAGACCGGCAAGATCGTCGCCGAGACCAAGAACGTGGACGTTAACTTCACCTCGATGAAGATCTCGCTCAACGGCCTGATCGGCGCGGTCGCGAACTGGCTGCTGACGGCGATTGGACCGGCGGTTGAGGCGACGCTAGAGCAGGTGCTCAAGGCTGCGCTGCAGACGACCCTCGGCGACGCGCTGAGCACGGCGTTTGAGTCGCTCGCCATCAACCAGGACATTGAGCTGCCCGCGTTCATCGGCGATGGCCCGTCCACCAAGATGACGCTCGCGTCCAACATCGGTCAGCTCACGTTCAAGCCGACCAAGGCCCAGAACGGCGGCATCATCGTGGGTCTGGACGCGTCGATGACGTCAGAGAAGAAGACCGCGCACGCCACGCTCGGACCGATCGGGCGCACCGGGTGCATGGAGCCGGGCGCGAAGGACGTGTTCAACCCGGGCCTCAAATTTCCCCTGGAAATCGGCCTCGCAGACGACTTCGTCAACCAGCTGCTGTTCGCCATGTGGCACGCAAACGGGCTGAACATGTCGATCGGGGCTGCGGCCCTCGGCAGCGTCGATCTGAGCGCCTACGGTGTGACCGACCTCACCGTCGATCTGGACTTCCTGCTCCCGCCCATCGTGAACACCTGCATGGGTAAGGAAGGCACGAAGCTCCAGATTGGCGACCTCCAGATGCACGCCAAGTTGAAGCTCGCTGGCAAGCAGATCGACATCTACCTCTACACCGCGCTGCAGGCGACCGCCGAGCTCAAGGCCGTGTTGAACCCGAAGACTGGGGAGTCCGAGCTGGGCTTCTCGCTCAAGGGCATCGACTTCTTGGAGCTGCAGGTCACGAAGCTCAACGATGAGGCCAAGGACATGCAGGACCTGTTCATCACGCTGATCAAGACCGTCATGCTGCCGAAGCTCATGGACGGATTGGGCAGCGGCCTCGGCAGCTTCCCGTTGCCGGCCATCGACTTGTCGACGCTCTCGAAAGACATCCCAGCGGGAACGTCGATCGCGTTGGCGATTCAGGTGATTGAGACCCTCGGCGGCTACACCTACATGCGTGGCACCCTCAAGTAGCGTTGCACTCGTGCATCGCGCTAAGGCTGGCGCGCCTCAAACTTGTCGCGTATGAGAGTGAACGCTGCGCCCGTCCGACATCTTGCTCCACCGGAGGCCCCATGAGCCGGCCCGATTTTCGCCACAACCCCAGCCACATCCTCGGCCTCGTCACGACGAGCCTGCTGATGACCGCGCTGGTCGCCTGCAACCCTCAGCCCAAGGCGAGCTTCACCGAGGCGGCCGCCGTGGGACACCTTCCGGTGCATCGCCCTGCGATTCAGCAGGTGATGATCGAAGAGGGCGCGGCCTCCGTCATCGGCGTGCCACAGGTCAACTTGCCGGCGTTTGAGACCGCGGCCGAGCGGCTCGATCCGGCCAAGAATGACTCCGCCGACGACTACCGCGCCTCGAACAAGGGCTGGTTTGCGCAGACACAGGGCCTCAAAGCCGGCGAGTTCCGGCCATTTGGCGAGTGGGAGGAGATGCAGTCGGTCTGGACGACGTACTCCAATGGTATGCCGAGCAGCAAGGCCGTCCGTCGGATGTTCGCCGAGCAGACCATCAACTTCGTGCGTCACTCCAAGCCACGCCTGACGGCACACGTGATCGTCAACAACGCGACCGTTGGCGCAGACTTCATGAAAGCGCTCGACGAATACGGCATCAAAGCGGACGAGAAGGAGTACGTCATCATCGTCACGATGCCCAATCAGACCATCTGGCACATCGACTACGGCCCCTTCCCAATGATCGAGAAGAAGACCGGCAACGTCGCGTTCACCGACTTCATCTACTACCACCCGCGCCAGATCGACGACGCGATCCCGACGCGAATTGGCCGCGACTACTACAAGGACGTCACCGTCTACCGCATGCCCTTCCCCTTCGAGGGCGGCAACATCCAAGCAGACGGCAAAGGCACGTGCCTGACCTCGTTCCGCGCGCTAAAGAACACCGGTTTCTCCGAATTGAAAGTCCGTAATATGCTGAAGAATTACATGGCGTGCGACAAGACGCTCATCGTGCAGGACATCACCGACGACGGCACCGGCCACATCGACATGTTCTTCAAGTGGATCGACACCGATGTGGTGATGTTCGGCAAATACGAGAACGAGATCACGCTCGACTACGACGGCGATGGCAAGGAAGAGACGTTGCCGCTGCCGGGCTCGGTCGCCGCTGACTACAAAGCCACATTTGCGCTGAACCAGAAGTACATGGATGACAACGCTGCGATGTTTGCGGCGGAGACGGCCTCGAATGGCAAGAAGTACACGGTGCATCGCCTCTCGATGATGACGCGATTCAAGGACGACTACGGCAATCTACCCCGCACGTTCATCAACTCGACGTTCACGAACGGCGTCAACGTCTACCCGAGCTACGCACCCCAAACCTGCCAAGATCCGGCGGGTGCGGTCTGCATGAAAGACGCCGACTGCGGCGACAAGATGCACTGCGGCGCCGGCCGATGCACCGCGGGTCCCGTGCTGGTGGGCTGCGACGAGATCCTGACCTGCAGCAGCGGCACCAAGTGTGTGGACGACCCGCTCAAGAAGGCGATCATCGCGAACGTGCAGGGCCAGTGGGAGAAGGCGATGCCGACGTGGAAACACGTGGGCTTACGGGCCGACACGATCGCGCTGTGGTCCGGCGCGATCCACTGCATCACACGCACGATCCCCAAGGGCAACTTCGTGAAGACCGTGGCCGACGGCATCTGCCAGAGCGGCACGTGCGGCTGTTCGGACAACGGCATGGCGAGCACCTGCGCCGCCGACGCCGACTGCTTTGGACCGGCGTGGGTCTGCGATTGCCAGATCTGCAAGGGCACCTGCAAGGGCTCGAAGAAGGGCTGCACGGATGACGCGGACTGCTCATCGGCCAGCGATGTGACCAAGATCGAGGTCGGCAGCTGCGAGATCGACCCGAAGCAGACGTGCCCCGGTCAGACGGCGACCGGCGCTAGCGCGACCTGCGGGACGCTGAGCTACGAGGGGTATTGCGACGGTAAGACGCTGAAGTTCTGCAGCACCAGCGGCGGCGGCGCGAAGCAGCTCAGCTGCCCCAGCTGCTGCGGCTGGAGCAAAGACAGCGGCTCGTTCGACTGCCTCAACAGCGGCCAGTGCGGCAAGTGCGTCCCCGAGTGCAGCAAGGTCGGCGAGACGGGCTGTGGCATCCAAGGGCTTCACAGCTGGGTCTGCGTGGACGAAGGCGACTGCCTCAAGCGCAAGTGGTCGTTCTGCGGCGCCAACGGGACGTGCGCTGACGGCGTGTGCAGCGCGGTGGCGCCCAAGGTCTGCCCGACGGAAGAGCAGGACGCTGGCTCGACGGCGCCTGACGCTGGTTCGCCGACGGCGGACGCTGGCCCCATGGTCACGACGGATACGGGCACGACGGCCATCGACAGTGGCTCGACGACGACCGGTTCTGACGTCAAGACCGGCGGCGGTGGCGATTCGGGCGGCTGCACGGCCGCACGGACGACGACGGGCACAGGTCGCTCGGCGGGCTGGCTCGTGGTGTTGCTCGCGGCCATGGCGTTGGTCGCCTATCGGCGCCGCGAGAACGTGTGAGGATCGGCGGCGGCCCGGGGTTCGCGCGGTCGCGGCGTCTGGCGTGGCGGTTTGGGCTGGCGGCGCTGGTAGGGCTGGCGGCGGCGACCATCCCGGCGTGTGACGCGCCGGGCGGCCAGCAGGCGCTGGGCGGCGTTGGTGCGGCCACGTTTGAGTCCGGTGGCGCCCACATCACGCAGGACGATCCGGCCAGCACGCGAACGCCGACGACGGCGGGAGCAGCCGGACGCCACGTCGCTTTTGCACCGCCCTCCGCAAGTGAGCTCGCGCTCATCCCATCGCAGCTCCT
Source organism: uncultured Myxococcales bacterium (assembly GCA_937910235.1). Classification (GTDB taxonomy): domain Bacteria; phylum Myxococcota_A; class UBA9042; order UBA9042; family UBA9042; genus UBA9042. The sequence continues at coordinate 20,309 of CALENB010000054.1, forward strand.
CCCCGCATTTGAGACGGCCGCTGAAGCCGCGTCGCTCGCCAAGGGGGACGCCGCCGATGACTACCGCGCTGCGCACCCGGAGTGGTTCGCGCAGACCCGCCCACCCGCAGCTGGCCGGTTCCGCCCCTATGGCGAGTGGGAGACGATGCAGTCGGTGTGGACGACGTACTCCAACGGCATGCCCAGCTCGAAAGCTGTGCGACGGATGATGGCCGAGCAGACCATCAACTTCGTGCGGTACAGCAAGACGCCTATCGTCGCCTACGCCATCGTCAACAACGCGTCGGTCGGCGCCGATTTCTTCAAAGCGCTCGATGAATACGGCATCTCCGCGGCGGAGAAGCAGCAGGTCAAGACCGTCACGATGCCAAACCAGACGATTTGGTTGATGGACTACAGCGGTTTTCCACTGGTCGACAAAGTCACCGGGCAGGTGGCGTTCGCCGACTGGATCTACTACCAGCCGAGGCAGCTGGACGATGCGTTGGGAACGCGGGTGGGCGCCGACTTCCACAGCGGGACGGTCTACCGGGTGCCGTTCCCGTTTGAGGGCGGAAATATCCAGGCCGACGGCGCGGGACAGTGCGCGACGACGCTTCGCGCGCTGAAAAATACGGGCTACAGCGCGGCGAAGGTGCGCGACATCCTCAGCCAGTGGGCGGCGTGCCAGCACACCTACCTGCTCAAAGACATCACCGACGATGGCACTGGCCACCTCGACATGTTCTTCAAGTGGCTGTCGCCCGAACACGTCCTCATCGGTCGGTATGAAGACAGCCTGACGCTCGACTATGACGGCAACGGCTCGACGGAGACGCTGGCGCTCCCTGGCAAGGTGGCCAACGACTACAAGGCGACCTGGGCGAGCAATCAGCAGCGGATGGAGGACAACGCCGCGTTGTTTCAGACCGCAAAGACCAGCGCTGGCGGCAGCTTCAAGGTCAGCCGGCTCACCATGATGACGCGGTTCAAGGACCAATACGGCGACGTGCCGCGGACGTTCATCAACTCCACCTTCACGAACGGCGTCAACGTGTACCCCAGCTACACCACAAAGAGCTGCAGGGCGACCTCAGGTAAGGGCTGCATGACCGACGCAGCGTGCGGCACCGGTCAACACTGTGCGGCCGGCGGCTGCACGACGGGTCCCACAGCCCGCGGCTGCGATGAGCTGCTCGGCTGCGACTCCGGCGAGGTGTGTGTGGCTGACCCCTTCAAGGTCGCGATCACCGCGCGCGCACAGCAGCAGTGGCAGACCGCTATGCCGGCCATGAAACACGTCGGCCTCCGCGCAGACAGCATCGCGCTGTGGTCTGGCGCGATCCATTGCATCACGAGGACCATTCCGAAGGGCCCAATCACCAAGACCGTCGCAGATGGCCTGTGTGTGCAGGGCAGCTGTGGTTGCGCGGCGGGTGGCGCCAATCGCTCCTGTACCGACCACGCCCAATGCACCGGCCCAAGCTGGGTGTGCAACTGCCAGATTTGCCAAGGCACCTGCGCCGGGACTGGCGCGACCTGCACGCACGACGTGGACTGCAGCGGCGGCGGCGCCGTGGTGCTCGGCGCCTGCAACATCAACCCAAAGCAGAGCTGTGGCGCCGGTGGCGGTGGCGGCGGCAGCGACCCCTGCGGTGGGGTCAGCTATGAGGGGATGTGCAGCGCCAACGCGCTGTCCTATTGCGACGGAACCCTGAAGAAGCAGGCGTGCCAGGGCTGCTGCGGGTGGGACGCGTCGAGCAGCTTCTACAACTGCCTGACGGGTAGCGCGTGTACCACCTGCGTGAATGAATGCAGCGCGATCGGCGAACAAGGCTGCAGCAGCAAGGGCACCCACGCCTGGACATGCGCCAAGGTCGGCGGCTGCTTGGCCCGGCAGTGGAGCAGCTGTGCGGCTGGCTGCAGCCAAGGCAAGTGCAGCGGCGGCGCGAGCGGCGGCAACATGGTGAGCCAGTGTCCCGTCGCCGGGACCGACGCGGGGATCGCAGACAGTGGTGTCTCGGACAGTGGTGTCTCGGACAGTGGCGCTCCGGACAGTGGCGCTCCGGACAGTGGCGCTCCGGACAGTGGCGCCGGCGACAGTGGCGCCAGCGACAGTGGCGCCGGCGACAGTGGC
>CALENB010000055.1 GCA_937910235.1 uncultured Myxococcales bacterium
ACCGCTGACCCCCACGATGTCAACGTGGTGCTCTAACCAACTGAGCTACGCGCCTATCTTGCTTGGCTGCCAACGCTGACTACCACGTTAGCATTGGTTGCCTCGCACCCCTGATTCTCGTCTGCAGTCCAGCACTTTCGACCGGTTCTGTTTGACTGTGCACGGCGTGCACCCGCCAGGGAGCAGGCTGTTTAGGAGCTTTGGCGGACGATGTCAATCACTTCCGCTTGAAATCGGAACCACGCCGCCGTCGACAGCGCATCGCGTGCGATAGTGCTCGCGCTGTGCCGGCGCTGTGCCAGAGTTGGCAAGGTGCGCGCGGGCGCTTACGGCACGGCGCGGTCGACTGGCGTCGGCGCGATTGGCAACGACCGTCCTGTCCTCGTAGTCTGATCGAGCCCCTGCGTCAAGCTGGTTTGGACGGGCAATGCGTTGGAATTACGCTAGAATCGCAGAGGATCTGGCGAATCGGAGATGTGGAACTTGCCGAGGCGCAGCCGCAGCGCGGTCGTGCTGCTGTCGCATGGTTGCCTTGCCACGGTGATCGCCTACCCTCGGCACCGGCCACTCACCTTCGGAGCCTTCGTGTCGGCAGTTTTGTCCATCGTCCGTTCCCGCCGCCGATCGTCGCGATGGCTGGCGGCGCTCTTCGTGGCCGCCTGGCTCTTCGTGGCGCCTCGGCCCGCGTCCGCGACTTGGCGCAACGTCCGTGATGTCTCCCGGGGCACGGCCCAGGTGCTGGAGAAAGGCGAGCTCACGTTCGGGATCTTCGCGCCGATTGCGTACGGCGTGACGGACTCGATCACGGTGCAGTCGAGCCCGATCTTCGACCTGTTGCTCATCCCAAACGTAGGCGCGCGCTACCGGTTCGTGCGCACAGACCGGGTCGTGCTGGCTGCGACGCTGAGCTACAAACAGGCGTTTCTGTCGGACACACAGCCCGGCGAGCTCGACGCGGGGGGCATGGGCACACTGTATATAAATGACAGCTGGGCCCTGACTGGTGGGTTGCTGATCGCGCAGCGCTTCTCCGTCGAGAAGAACCTGGGGTTCCAGGGTGGACTGGCGCTGTATGGCGCGGTCCACATGCTGGCGACGCCGAGGAATCTCGTGATGCTGACGGCCTACTTGCGCGGTGTGCGCGGCGCTGAGCCGGGGACCCTGGTGGGCATCGATCGGCCGCTCGTGACGCTCGCCTGGATCCAACAGCTCCGCGTGATCTTCAACATGCACCTAGTGTTGTCGGTGAGCTACGGCTCCTTCCCGCTGCGTGGCGGGCCAGTGGCGGAGCTGCCGGTGTGGCCGGGTGTTGACGCGTGGTGGCGCTACTAGGACGGTGAGATGGCGCGAATCGACATTATTGGGCCCTACGAGGGTCGGCGCATCGCGCGGATGCTGCACCAGCTTCACCTCGGCGCGCTGGCGTCTGGGGAGCGTTTTGAGGTCACCGGCTGGCGGGATGACGGCTGGGTGACCGTTGGTTTTCTCCTCACCGACGCGCTCCGCAGCTACCCGGTCGAGGCGCGGCTGCACGCCGACCATCTTGGGATGCGCACGGCGCAGGCGAAAGACGTGCTGCTCGATTTGCTGGGTCACTTCTTCAGTCTCTACCTGAGCGCGGGCCGCGCCCCCTTCACCGGGCCGAAATGGGAGGAGGTCGACATGAACGGTGTGGCTGTGTTCGTCCGCGGCCAGGAGCGGCATCACGTCGCCGAGGTCGAGGCCAGCGCGCTGCTCGTCGCCGACGCCTTGCAGGTGGCCAGCGTGGTCGCTGCCGCAGATGAGTCCGAAGAACCGGCCTGAGCGCTCGGGGCTGGGGCGTGTCGACGCCGCCCACGGCCACATCACGCCGCGCGCAGCGCTACCACCCCGGCGACGCGGGCTTTGAGGGCCCCAAAAGCCGCCGCGTGGACCGCGTCCGCACCTTGACTTCAAGACGCCGCGGGTGTGTTCTCTCGCCGCTCGTTGGCCCCTTGGGGTCGCTTTCAACCGACACTTTGGCCCGTAAACCAGAACACTTCGCCCGCCCACCCGCGATAGTTGGCCTCCAGCAGGCCGCGCCCGTCTCCGAGCGAAGTTAGCGCACACAGGAAGACGTACTCATGACGAAGCCCGTTACCGTTGCCATCACCGGAGCCGCCGGTCAGATCTGCTACAGCCTCCTGTTCCGCTTGGCGTCCGGCGAGACCTTCGGCGATCGTCCCGTCCATCTCAGGCTGCTCGACTTGCCGATTGCCGCGGTGCAGCAGGCCTGCGAGGGTGTGGCGATGGAGCTGCGCGATTGCGGCTACGCGACGCTCGCCAGCGTCACGGTTCACAGCGACCCGTTCGAGGCCTTTGACGGCATCAATTGGGCCCTGCTCGTCGGCGCGAAGCCGCGCGGGGCGGGCATGTTGCGCAAGGACCTTATCCTCGAGAACGGCCCGATCTTCACGGCGCAGGGTCAGGCCATCGCCCGCGGCGCGGCGGACGTGCGCGTGCTCGTGGTCGGCAACCCCTGCAATACCAACGCCCTCATCGCGGCCAGCAACTGCACGGGCGTGCCGAATGAGCGCTTCACAGCGATGACACGCCTCGATCAGAACCGCGCGGTCGCGCAGCTCGCCATGAAAGCCGGCGTGCCGAACGCAGATGTCACCGGCGTCACCATCTGGGGCAACCACAGCGCAACGCAGTACCCTGACTTTGAGAACGCCCGCATCGGCGGCAAGCCGGTCACCGAGGTCATCACCGACCTCGATTGGCTCCAGAATGCCTTCATCTCGACCGTGCAGCAGCGGGGCAAAGCCATCATCGACGCGCGCGGCAAGTCAAGCGCGGCTTCGGCGGCCAACGCGGCGATCGATCATGTGAAGTCGTTCGAAGCAGCGACCGCGCCGGGCCAGTGGTTTAGCGCCGCGGTCGTCTCGGACGGCAGCTATGGCGTGCCAGCCGGGCTCATCTGCTCGTTCCCTGTCAGCAGTGACGGCAAGGGCGGCTTCAGCATCGTGCAGGGTCTCGAGATGTCGGATTGGGCGAAGGCCAAGCTCGCCGCCACCGTGGCGGAGCTGCAGGAAGAGCGTGAAGTGGTGGGTCATCTGCTTGGGTGACCGACCGGCCGGCTTGGACGCGCTGTCGACCCAGCTGACCCCAACTCGACGCAGGCCGCGGGATTTCCACGGCCCGACAAGCCACGCGGCGCGACGCTGCGGGCGATCTACCCGGACTTGATTCCGGGGCAAACGGGGCACCAACGGGCCCTGAAGGAGAGCGCCATGAGCACCGCAGCCAACGCGAGCGGCAGCGCCATCGGCCGTCTGTTGAGCTCCACCATCGGCCTGAAGGTCCTGATGGCCGTCACCGGCTTCATCTGGGTCGGTTTTGTACTGGGCCACATGGTGGGCAACCTGCAGATTCTGCTGCCCATGCCGGCAGACGGCCCGCACGCCATCAACAAGTACGCCGCGGCGTTGAAGGCCACTGGCGGCGTGCTGTGGGTGGTGCGATTCGGCTTGCTCGCGGCCTTCGCGGCGCACGTGTGGTCTGCCATCACCCTGAGCGGGCGCAACAAGGCGGCTCGGGCGACCACCTACGCGGTTCACACCAACATCCAGGCCAAGCCGTCGAGCTACTACATGCTCGTCAGCGGCCTGGCGATCCTCGGCTTCATCATCTTCCACCTCGCCCACTTCACGCTCGGACTCGTGCAGCCCGAGGCAGCCGGGCATTACCTCTCCAACGGTATGCATGACGTGTACACGATGTTCATCCTCGGCTTTCGTAACCCGATCTACGCCGGGCTCTACATCGTGTCGAACGTGCTGGTTGGCCTGCATCTACAGCACGCGGTCTCCAGCATGTTCCAGACCCTGGGCCTGCGCACGCCGAAATACCGCGCATACGTTGATTTTGCGGGTCCGGCGATCTCGGCCATCGTGATCGTCGGCAACGTCCTGATGCCCCTCAGCGTGCTGCTTGGCCTCATCGGCGGCTCTGTACCCGGGTCGTAGTCGTCCGAATCCGCCCCGCCGCGGCCTGGCCTTTGTCGCCACGCCGCCGCCCCTATCGCGCCGCAGCTACCAGCGCGCCGCAGCCTCTTCCCGGCAGGAGCCGACCATGAAACTCGATTCCAATGAGCCCACAGGGCCTATCGAGGACCGCTGGGACAAGCACCGCTTCGCGATGAAGCTGGTCAACCCGGCCAACAAGCGGAAGTTCAAGGTCATCGTCGTCGGCTCCGGTCTCGCGGGCGGCAGCGCCGCGGCGACGCTCGGCGAGCTCGGCTACAACGTCGACTGCTTTTGCTACCAAGACAGCCCGCGCCGCGCCCACAGCATCGCGGCGCAGGGTGGCATCAACTCGGCGAAGAACTACCCGAACGATGGCGACAGCGTCTTTCGCCTGTTCTACGACACCGTCAAAGGCGGCGACTACCGCTCGCGGGAGTCGAACGTCTACCGCCTGTCGCAGGTCAGCTTGAACATCATCGATCAGGCTGTCGGGCAGGGCGTTCCGTTCGCCCGTGAGTACGGCGGCTTGCTCGCCAACCGCTCGTTTGGCGGCGCCCAGGTGAGCCGGACGTTCTATGCTCGCGGTCAAACCGGTCAGCAGCTGCTGCTCGGCGCCTACCAGGCCCTCGCGCGCCAGATCCACGCGGGTAGCGTCACGATGCACAACCGCACCGAGATGCTCGATCTCGTGGTGGTGGACGGTCACGCCCGCGGCATCATCACGCGCAACCTGATCGACGGCACCATCACGCGCCACGCAGCGGACGCGGTGGTGCTAGCGACGGGTGGCTACAGCAACGTGTTCTTCCTCTCAACCAACGCCATGGGCTGCAACGTAACGGCTGCTTTTCGGGCCTATAAGAAGGGTGCCGCGTTTGCCAACCCTTGCTACACGCAGATCCATCCGACCTGCATTCCCGTCACAGGCGACTACCAGAGCAAGCTCACGTTGATGAGCGAGTCGTTGCGCAACGACGGTCGCGTCTGGGTGTCGAAGAAGGTGGGGGACATGCGCCCGGCGAGCGCGATCCCGGACGACGAGCGTGACTACTACCTCGAGCGTCGCTACCCCAGCTTCGGCAACTTGGTGCCCCGCGACGTCGCCTCGCGCAACGCCAAGATCGTCTGCGACGAAGGCCGCGGCGTGGGCGGCGGGCAGGCGGTGTACCTCGACTTTCGCGACGTCATCGCACGTGATGGCAAGGCGAGCATCGAGGCGAAGTACGGCAACTTGTTCCACATGTACCAGAAGATCACCGACGAGGACCCGTACACGGTGCCCATGCGGATCTTCCCGGCGCCGCACTACACCATGGGTGGGCTCTGGGTGGACTACAACTTGATGAGCACCGTGCCCGGGCTGCACGTGCTCGGCGAGGCGAACTTCTCTGACCATGGCTCGAATCGCTTGGGCGCTTCGGCGCTCATGCAGGGCTTGGCCGACGGCTACTTCGTCATTCCATACACCTTGGGCAACTACCTCGCCACGGCCAAGCAAGGCGAGGTGACCACCGATCACCCCGAGTTTGCGGCAGCAGAGGCGGCGGTGACGGGGCGCATCAACAAGCTGCTCAACAACCAGGGCTCGGCCACGGTCGACAGCTATCACCGCCGCTTGGGCCGCATTATGTGGACCCACTGTGGCATGTCCCGCACCGACGAAGGGCTGCGCACGGCCATCGCGGAGATCGCCGCGCTGCGCGTCGAGTTCTGGGAGAACTGCTCGGTCACGGGCTCCAACGGCACCTTCAACTCGGTGCTGGAGCGGGCCGGCCGGGTCGCCGACTTCCTGGAGCTGGGCGAGCTGATGTGCCGGGACGCGCTGGAGCGCCGAGAGTCTTGCGGCGGGCACTTCCGTGAGGAGAGCCAGACCGCCGAGGGCGAGGCGTTGCGTATCGACGACGGGTTCTCCCATGTCGCGGCGTGGGAGTACACGGGTGAGGACAGCGAGCCGGTACGCCACACCGAGGAGCTCTCCTTTGAGTACGTGAAGCTGACGCAGCGGAGCTACAAGTAGCCGTCGTGCAGAGATCTGGCGCGCATCGCGCAGCAAACGAGCCCGAAAATCGGGGAGGCAGGAGCTAGCCATGAACGTGACTTTGAAAGTCTGGCGGCAAGAGGGTCCAAACAGCGCGGGTCGTCTCGAGACCTACGCCGCGTCGGACATCAGCGACCACATGTCGTTCCTTGAGATGATCGATGTCGTCAACGAGCAGCTTGAGGCTGCAGGTACCGATCCGATCGCGTTTGACCACGACTGCCGTGAGGGCATCTGTGGCATGTGCTCGATGCAGATCGACGGAGTGCCGCACGGGCCCGATACGGGCATCACGACGTGTCAGCTCCACATGCGCACCTTCAAGGACGGCGACACCATCACGATCGAGCCCTGGCGCGCGACCGCCTTTCCGGTGGTGAAGGACCTGGTCGTCGACCGCTCGGCGTTTGACCGCATCATCGAGGCGGGCGGCTACATCTCGGTGGCGACCGGCGGACCGATCGAGGCCAACGCCACGCCGATCAACAAGGCGGACTCGGACGAGGCGTTTGACTACGCCACGTGCATCGGCTGCGGCGCGTGTGTCGCGGCCTGTAAAAACGCCTCTGCGAGCCTGTTTACAGGCGCAAAGCTTAGCCATCTCGCGCTGCTTCCCCAGGGGCAGGCCGAGCGCTACGAGCGCACGTTGTCGATGGTCGCGCAGATGGATCTCGAGGGGTTCGGCGCCTGCACCAACCAGTTCGAGTGCGAGGCAGCCTGTCCGAAGGGCATCAGCGTGCAAGCGATCGCCCACATGAACCGTGACTACATCAAGGCGAGCCTGTCGGGGCGCTAGCCCGCTGACAGCACACCCCCATGCCCCAACGCGCCTTCCGCTGTCAGGTCCGCCTGGCCCTGAGCGACATCGACCGCGGCATCTATGCCGATCGCGTCATCTCCATCGCCCAGGAGCCGGACGAACCCGACGAGCACATCCTGCTGCGTTTTCTGAGCTTCGTGTTCTTCTACGATGAGCGCCTGCGCGACGCCGGCGGCTGGACCCACATCGCCGAGCCTGACCTCATCGCAGACGACTTGGTGGGCGACGTCAGTCTGGTCATCGAATGCGGCATGCCCCAGAAGATCAAGCGCCTAGTCAAAGCGCTCGGCCGCTACAAAGACGCGCGCATCATCATCGTCCTGCTCACCGACGACGACGCGTCTCTCCTCAAGAAGGAGCTGGCGTCGTCTCGGGCCCGCAACGTGGAGCGCCTTGAGATCTACCGGGTGTCGCCCGCGCTGATGGCGGGCTTGGAAGCGATTGGCAGCCGCAGCATGGCGTGGACGGCGACCATCAACGAGAAGCTGCTGTACCTCGATTGCGATGGCACGGTGCTGGAGGGCGGGCTTGTTCCGGTCCCATGACGTCGCGCGCGCGTGTTGTAATTCTAGTAGGATGGACACCACAACCCCTGACTAGCGAGCTCGATCATGCCGAACGACGTCGATCCACCCACACCTGACGGTCAACCCACACAGGCGGAGCGGATCGAGGGGAGCCGCATCATCTCCTGGCTCGATGAGCGCGAAGACGGGCTGATCGCCGAACTGCGCGAGCTGGTGGACATCAACTCCGGCCTCGACAACCCCGAAGGCCGCGGCAAGACGCTCGATGTGTTGCAGCGCCGCTACGAGAAGCTCGGATTTACGTGTCGACGGCTGCGTCACGACCAGGGCTTTGTGCACTTGGTCGCCGCGCGGCCAGGCAAAACGGCCGACGCCACGCGGGTGCTGGTGCTCGGCCACGTCGACACGGTGTTCGACTCGGACTCTACGTTTCTCACGTTTCAGCGCGAAGGCGAGTGGGCGTCGGGCCCTGGCGTCGGCGGCATGAAAGGCGGCCTCGTGGTGGCGCAGGCCATGCTCGGCGGCTTGGCGCACGTCGGTCGTCTCGACGCGTTCGATTGGGTGGTGGTGCACAACAGCGACGAAGAGATCGGCTCGCCCACGTCCCACGAGATCATCGAACGACTCGCCGCGGACCGAGACGTGTGCCTGGGTTTTGAGATCGGGCGACCCTCTGGCGCGGTGGTCCGCAGTCGCGCGGGCGTGGGCGTCTTCTTTGTGACGGTGCGCGGTCGCGCTGCGCATGCCGGCATGGATCCGCACCTGGGCGCCAGCGCGATCCTCTGCGCGGCGGACCTCGCGACCCGAATCGCGGCGCTCGCGGACGCGACACTCAACACCTCCGTCAACATCGGCAAGATCACCGGCGGGACGCGGCGGAACATCGTCGCGGAATCCTGTCGCCTCGAGATCGACGTTCGCGCGCGCAGCGCGGCCGAAGCGGAGCGGGTCGAAGCTGGGCTGCGCGCGATCTGCGCGGACGTACACGTTGCGGGCACAAGCGCCGACGTGTTTGGCCGCATGAGTCGGCCGCCGTGGCGTCGAACGGCCGCGAGTGACGCCCTGGTTCGACACTTTCAGGACGTCGCCAAAGACCTCGGTGTGACGCTGGAGGCCGAGGACACGGGCGGTGGCGCTGACACCAACTTCGCCGGCAGCCTCGGCATCCCGACGATCGACGGGCTCGGGCCGGTCGGGCAGGGCGCCCACACGCACGACGAGCGCATCTTACTGCACAGCTTGATCACGCGGGCGAAGCTCTGCGCCATCTCGCTGTTGCGGTGGTCGCGGCCGGATCGGGCCGAGGCCTGAGCGTCGCGCCCGCGCTAGCGGCCCGACGTTAGGGGCTGATGGACGGCGCTGACGCGAAGAGCAAGATGAGGTCGTTGTCGTCGAACGCGATGCCGAGGCCAAAGAAGCCGTCGCGCTGCGGGGTCAGCAGGTCATCGCCGCCGACCTGCACGTACGCCCACTTCAGGAACGCCCATCGCAAGCTGGCTCGCAGGCGCGGTACGTCGTCTGTCAGCCGAAACAGGCTGCTCGACAGCTGCACGCGGTCGTTCCACGCGAACACATCGAAGCCGACACCTGCGCGGGACTCGATCAGCCCGCCGCGCAGCGCGACCGCCCCCCATCGCCGCACGTACTGCGCCTGAATCTTGATGGTGTCGCTGATCGTATTGCTGCGCCGGTTCGTGACGCTCACGTTGCCGTCGACGTCGGTCGTGACGACCTCGACTGTGTCGTACTGCGGATTCACGTCGCTCGAGACGCCGAACATGTAGTATTTGCCCGCGCTGGGTTGGATTCGAAAGCTCACCTGGGAGCGCCAGGCGTCCCGATCGGTGCCGAGCCGCCGCGCGTAGGCGTTCGTCTGAAAGTCGATAGCGGTCTTCAACCCGACGAACCGCGTCACGAAGTCTTTGACCTGCGAGACCATGACTTCCGTGTCTTTCACGAGCTTGTCGTTCGTCAGCAGCCGGCCGATGCTGCCTTCGCCCTTCGCCGCTTTGCCCGTCACCGTCTCGAGATTCGCGACCACACGGTCGATGCGCGCGAGGGTCTCGACGGCCTTCTTCAGCGTCGCGTCCAAGCCGCCAACGGTCGACGCGACCCCCTTCTCGTTCTGACCTACGAGTCGTCGCAGGTTCGCCGTCACGCTCTCCAAGTTGGCGAGGCTGCGTTTGGCGCTGCCGCCGCCCACGTCCACCAGCCCGTTGGCTTTGCTCACAAGCTGGTTGGCCTGCCCGGCGAAGGTGTTGAACTGCTTCACGGTCCGATCCAGCTCCCCGCCCGCCGCCAGCGGTCCGTGCGTCAACCGCTGCTTCACGGTGCCGGTCGTCGACGCCAGATCGCGGCTGACTTTGACGAAGTTGTTCGCGATCTCATCGAACCGCTTCGCCCCATCATCTGAGCCAAAAACCTTCGCCGCGTTGTTGGTGATCTTGCCGATGTCCGCCGCGATTTCCTTGATTTTTGGGATGATCTCAGCCGCGTCATCGACTTTCGCAGCCACCCCCTCCAACCGTTTCATCGCAGCGGCGATCCCCGTCTCCAGCACGACGAGCTCGATCTCGCCGCCCGGCGGGATGATCGTGCCCTTGGCGCCCGGCTTGAGCTCCAGATACGCGTCGCCCAGGAGCGAGGCCTGCAATCGCTGCACCATCGCAGCGGACAGCAGCGGCGCCTTCGGCCCTGCGCGCACACCCGTGAAGAGCTGCACCTGATTCTTGAGTCGGATCGTCACGCGGACGCGCTCGCCCTGCAGCTTGATGTCTTTCACCTCGCCGACTGGAAAGCCTGCGATCGTGACCTTGGTGCCAGCGGCGATGCCAGTGACGTCATCGAACATCGCAAACACCATGTACGTGTCGTCGTCACCACCGATGCCCTTGCTCGTGTTGAGGACCCCAATGAGCACGAGCGCGGCGCTGACGACCGCGAGCAGCCCGACGAGCACGGTGGCGCGGAGCTCCTTCATGGGTGGGCCTCCAGTGGCTGCAATGGCCCGGTGCCGCTCACGGTTATGAAGCGCTGCACGACCGGATCTTCCGAGCGACGGACCTCGTCAGGGGTGCCATAGCAGATGATCTTGCCTTCGTGGAGCATGGCGATGCGCTGCCCGATGCGGAAGGTGCTCGACATGTCGTGCGAGATGACGACAGAGGTGACCTTGAGGCGTCGTTGCGTCGCCGCGATCATGTCGTCCACCTGTGTGATCATGATCGGATCCAGCCCCGTGGTTGGCTCGTCATAGAGGATGATCTCCGGCAGCAAAATCGTCGCGCGCGCGAGTCCGACGCGTTTTTTCATCCCGCCAGACAACTCCGCCGGAAACAGGTGCTCCACGTCGTACAGGTCGAGCGTATTGAGCGATTCGGTCACGAGCCGGCGCACCTCGTCAGCGGCCATGCCACGGCGATGTTCGCGCAGCGGAAAGGCGACGTTGTCGAGCACCGACATCGAGTCGAACAGCGCGCCCTGCTGAAACAACATCCCGAACTTCGCCCGCATCTTGATGAGCTCCTGCGCCTCCATCGTGCGCACCGCTTGGCCATAGAACAGGACGTCGCCCTCATCCGGCTCAAGCAAGCCGATGAGGTGTTTGAGCAGCACGCTCTTGCCCGACCCAGAGCCGCCGATGATGACCGTCGTGAGTCCTGTCTCGATCGTCAGGTCGATTCCCCGCAGCACGGCCTTCGGACCAAAGGCTTTGTGGAGGTTCACGACCTCTAGAATTGGCGGCGTCTCAGACACGTGCGTTCCTCTCTCCCACCGGAAAAGCCGACGACGAGGCACCGCCCCGACCCGCATGATCAACCCTTGGCCGCGGCGCGCAAGAAATCGCCTCGGTGCACTCTCAAGCCGGGATTTCGCGCGGAGAGGTGGACGCACCGGGGGGCGCCGCTCATAATGCGAGGGCCGAAGTCCCTAGGGCTGCAGCGGCTGCGGAGGACACGTGACATCGGGCTTCAAACATCAGCTGCACATCCTGAGTGGCGACCTGCAGGGACAGGTGCACACGGTGACAGGTGAGCTGGTGATTGGGCGCTCGACGAGCTGTGACGTCTTCATCCCCGATCGCCGCATGAGCCGCCGCCACGCGCGCTTCTATGCCGAGGGACGCAACCTCTTCGTCGAGGACCTGGAGAGCCACAACGGTACCTACGTCAACGGCAAACGGGTCGCGCGGATGCAGCTGTTTGGCTCGGATGTCGTCCGGGTTGGGACCTCGCAGTTTGAAGTGGAGATGCGGCCGAGCTTGGCCAATAGCGCCTCCGTGCAGCTGGTCGGCGACAACGCGACGCTGCACGCGCAGCTCGTAAAGCCGGTCAGCCCGAACACACACCCGAGCCTCACGCAGATGCTGGCCGAGGAGTATTTCGACGCGATCGGCATCGGTGGCATGGGTGGCGACGGTGGTATCGGGACGGCGGCGGCGACGACGCCTGAGCAGTTCCAGTTCCTTGCGCAGCAGACGCGGAACTTCGCGGTGCTTCACGAGATCTCCAAGGTGATTCAGACGGGGTCAGATCCGGTCGGCATGTGCGAGGTCGTGCTCGGGTTGATGCTGAAGGTCACGCGGGCGGATCGCGGGTTCATGGTGCGGCTGCGCAACTCGGAGGACGAAGGCGAATCCCTGGTGCCGCTGGCCGTCTTCGATCGGGGCGACAAAGACGGCGTCACGCCCAGCGCGCTGAAGATGAGCGAGACCGTCGCTGAACAGGTGATCAAGGAGCGCTGCGGTGTGATCACGTCGGACGCGATGAGCGATACGCGCTTCTCCGGCTCAGAGTCGGTCGTGCTCAACGATATTCACAGCCTGCTCGCAGTGCCGATGGTGGTTGGCGACCGCGTCATCGGCCTGATCGAGCTCGAGAACAATCAACTCGTGACGAGCTTCTCGGAGAACGACCTCGACTTGCTGAGCGTGGTCGCCTCCATGGTGGGCGTCGCGCTTGAGAACTTGGACCTCGCACAGCAGCGGGAGCGGACCATCGCGGAGCTGGTGAAGGCCCAGGCCCAGCTGCTCCACGCCCAAGATCAGCTTGTGCGCAGCGAATCCCTGGCGGCCATCGGTCGATTCGCGAGCGGTATCGCCCACGAGGTCAAGAATCACCTCGCGCCGTTCATGCTCGCCGACATGTTGGCCCGGCAGTATCCTGAAGACGCCGATGTTCAGGAGAGCGCGGAGCTGATGCTGGAGGCGCAGCGCCGGATCTTGAGCTTGATCGACGAGATCAGGCACTTCGCCAGCGGCGCCACGGCCGCGTACGAGATCGTGCCGCACGATCTGTGCCGGGTCCTGCGCGGTGTGATTCGCTTCGTGAAGTGCGACGCCCGCGTGAAGGCGATGAACGTGGTCTTTGAGCCGACTGAGCGCCCGCTCGTAGACATGGACGCTGGGCGCATGCGGCAGGTCTTCATCAACCTCATCCGCAACGCAGCGGACGCGATCGACCACAACGCTGGCATCATCGATATTCGGCTGCGCGAACAGGGTGAGCAGGTCATCATCGAGTTCACGGACAATGGTCGCGGCATCGCGCCGGACGCTGCGGAGCGCTTGTTCGAGCCTTTCTTCACGACCAAAGGAGAGAAGGGGCTCGGGCTGGGGCTCGATATTTCCCGCAAAATCGTGCGTGCCCACCATGGGACGCTGTCTTTTGACAGCAACGAAGACGGCGGAACCACGTTTCGCATCGTGATGCCCTCGGTGCAGGAAGCGGATGACCTGGAGTTCTCCTTTGGTCCCTCGGGCTCGTGATCCCGTCATGGCATTGAGAGCCGCTGCGCGGCGCCACCTCGTTGGTGATGTGATCGGTGTGGACCGGGTTGTGTTGGTCGCCAAAACGTCGACGTTGCAGCGCCACCGCCGCCGCCCTGATCCCAAGCTTGGAGCCCTCCTCGCTGCTCACGGCGGACAGGCGTCTCGTATCCGCAGCGCCCATGAAGAGCATATGCAGACGTTGGAGGCTGTGACCGCGGCGCTGCGCGGCCATGGTGTCCGCCTGCGCATCGTCGATACGCTCCGACGGCGCGACGCGCGCTGGGCCAACTTGATCGTCACCGTCGGTGGCGACGGTACGTTTCTGCGGGCGTCGCATTGCGTGGAGAGCCCCTCGGGCGACGATGGGACGCCGATGTTGGGCGTCAACAGCGCGCCTGGAACATCGGTCGGCTTCTTCTGCGCCGCGAACCGGAACAACTTCGCTGACGTCTTCGATCGGTTGCGAGCGGGCGAGGTGCGCAGCGCCGGGTTGTGGCGGATGCAGATCTCCATCAACGACAAACCGCTGCGTGATCTCGCCCTCAACGACGTCCTCGTGGCCCACAGCGTGCCGGCCGCGACGACGCGTTACACGCTCTGTGCAGGACGATCGCGCCAACGCCAGATGTCGTCTGGCGTGTGGGTCGCCACCGCGGCCGGCTCCACCGGCGCGATCCGGTCGGCCGGTGGCACGATCTTGCCGTTGGCGGATCGGCGACTGCAGTACCGTGTGCGCGAGCTGTTCCCACTGTCGGTGCGCGACGAGGTGCCCATGGTCCGAGGCCTCGTCTCGGATGGCCTCGAGTTTGAGAGCCAGATCCCCAAAGGCGTGCTCTATATCGACGGCAACAACCGGCGCGTGTTTTTTGGTACGGGCGACCGCGTCCGCTTCGAGTCCTCCGCCCGGCCGCTGCCGTGGGTCGCGGCCGACGATGTCGCCGCTCGGCGCGATGAGGTGCGGCGCCTGAGCGAGGAGATTCTCCGCGCGGCCGGCATTCAGACCGTCGACGAATCTCCGCTCATGTGAGAGGCGGCAGTCGCGCTACGGGGCCGGGAGTGCGGCGTGCTAGCGCGCGACCGCGCGGTCGGCGCAGCTCGTAGCCAGCGTGCGTGCTGTGGCCGTGCGGGCAGCGATCTTGCAGCACCTGTACATCACCGCTGACGCCCGCGTGAAGCGGCGCCGTGCGTTCACCCGCCCGCCACGCAGATTGAAGCCCGAGCGCCGCCGTCTCGGTGACCCAGCCGAGCTCCTCGCGGCGCAGCCACGCCCCACACATCGCGCAGACCGGATCGTGTCGGAGCTGCTCAAGCGCCCGCGCGGCGACCAACGCGACGAGCGTAGCCCGGAGCGCCAACCACAGCACATGTCCCCACAGCGGCGCGTGAATCACCCGCGTCGACCGCAGGACACGCAGCACTGGCACACCACCTCGCAGCTGCACACGCGCGGCGCCCAGCACCCCGGCGGCACCGGTCTCCGCGAGCAGCGCTGCGTCCACCAACTCGTCCGGGTTGTCGGAGTCGTGAAGCACCGCGTGATCGGCGAGCAGCAACCCGGAGCGCGCGACTTGGTCAATCTGGTGGAGACGAAACAGCCACGCCTCGCCCGCGCGATCGGCCGTCACCCACGCCATGGCCAACAGCGCCGCGGCGGCGAGGTGCACGGTCGCGCCGCGCTGACGAAGGAGGTGCGCCGCGCTGACTAAGCCGAACGCGCCCGCGAGCGCCGCCGCGAGCGGCCAGAGACCGAGCAAGAAGAGCGAGTCGCTCGCAACGGCCGTCAGCAGCCCGAGCACGGTCCCGCCCGCAAGCGCGCAGCCCAGAAACGCCGAGGCGCGGATCAGGGTCACTCGGAACGTGGTGGCTCGGGACGCAGCAGCTGCGGCGCCGCCTGTGGCGCGCGACGTGTCGTCGATCAGGCGCGCGATGGGTAGAGCTCAGCGACCGCCAACGTCAGGTCAACCAACTCCACAACCTGCGACTTGTCCGTCATCAGAAACCAAGTCGTGACCGTCAGCTCGCCGTCATGCACCCGGACGTCGACCGGATCGAACTCGCGAATCTGAAAACCGACGTCGCCCGTGAGCAGCTGCTCAGCCGAGGAGCCAGCGCTGATGCGCAGCTTGTAGCCCGGCGGGACGCGATTATCGTTGACCTCTGGCGCGTCGAGGTCGGGCATCTCCAGCCCGGTCGGCGGCGCCAACGGGCCAAAACGCACGACGGCGGACTCGTCGACGCCGTCCTGCACGTGCACACGAACGAATCGGTCGCCGCTGCCCGTCTCCGGGCTACTGGACTCCACCGCAATGTCAAAGCCCTTGTACTTGCCAGCCAGGGTGGTGGTCTGCCGCCCTTGAGTCGCCGTCAAACCGAGGTCGTTGGCCGCCTGCGCGACCACGTCGATGCTGCGCCGACCCTGGCGATAGAGGCCCAGGCCCGCCAGACTCAAGAGCAGCGCTGCCAGCGTCACCCCAGCGGTCTTGAGCGGGTCGTACACGGCCTCTGGCTGCGCGCCGACGCACTTGTCGATCTTCCAGGCCTTCGCGTCGCGGTTGGCCTCCATGATGCAACGGTTGATCACGTCGCCCGCGAGGACCTTGTAGCGCGAGTTGAAGAGCTCGAAGTACTGGTCGCGCTTCTGCGCCCAGATCGCCTTGAACTGGGGCTCCGCACGCAGCTTGTCGCTGTTGTCGTACTGGTCCGGATTCTCGCCGCGGCGCACCGCCTGCTTCTTCCGCATCTTCTGGTACTCGACCAGGACGCTCTCTTCGTTGAGCTCGGCGCGCAAGTCAGCGAGGCGTGCGCTGGCTTCGGCGTCCGGAGGCTGGAGCTCGGCGCAGCCTGTAAGGTTGCCCAAGACCAAGGCGCCAACCATGAGCGCCGTCGCTGTGGCGCTGATGGCCTTCTGCACGGCGTCGGGCTGGACGATCACGCTCGCTGTATTCGTCACTGCGCCGCTCGTATTGGCTGTGGTCAGGCCCGTCCTGGGCGTCCGCGTTTTCATATTGGTGGTCCGCATAGTATCGAGGCGTTGGGTGCCACGTGGTCACGAAATGACTAGCCATAGAATCGCCGTCGAGGCTACCACGGCGATCGGGCCCCCGCAAACCCACCGGCGGCGCTTCGAGCGGCACGCTGGGACGGTCGGAGGCGACGGCGCCAGTGGCACCGATGGCGGGCGTGCTGCATGATTCGAGCTCCCGGAGGGTGTTTGTACGCAACGGTCGCCAGCATGGAAGTTCATTCGTCGCGACCCCGTTCAGCCGGGCGGCGGAACGCTCCACCGCGGCGGCTCGCCACCTCGCCGCGTCGTCGGCGCGCCGCGCAGCCGGCCCACAGGTCGATCGCGGTCGCGTTGGTCGCGTGCGCCGCGTGGCTGACGCCGACACAGGCCAGCGCGCTCCGGCTGCAGGTGCGCGCGCGGGCGCAGCTGGTGGCGCAGGTCTTTAGTCGGGGCGACGAGGTCGTGGTGCGTGGTCACGTTCGCGACAAGCGAGGCCGCGGCATCGTCGGCGCGGCGGTGACGGTCTCGCTCACGCCGCCCACCGTTGGTCCCGTTGGTGTGGGCGCGCACGGCCGCGCCGTCAGCCAGGGCCAAGGCAACTTTGAGGTGGTCTGGCCGCGCGCGGCGGTCCCCTTGCGGGACGACCGCGTGCGCGTGCGGGCCGCATTTGCGGGCTCCCCGAGCCACGGCGCGGCGCTGCACGACTTCGTCGCGCACGCGGGTCGACCGGTCGCTGACCTCGACGTGGAGGTGCACCCGGCGCGGGTCACGACCGATCTGACGCAGGTGAAGCTGTCCGTCTTTGTCGGTCTCGTCGGCGTGCCACAGCGCGGCCGCGCCGTGCACGTCACGCTGGACGGCGTGCCGCTGACGACGCTACAGACAGAGGCCGACGGGTGGGCCGAGACGTCGCTCCCCGTCGCGCGGCTGCTACCGGCTGGTGTCCGCACGCTGGGCGTGACGACCCCAGACACGGCGCACGTGAATGGGGCGACCGTGCGGGTGTCGGTTGACGTGCGCCACGCCGTCGACGTCGCGCTTCGGCTCGCACCGAGGGGCTGCGCCGACGGCGGCACGTGCATCGAAGGAGAGGTGCGGGCGCACATCGGCGGTGGTCGCACGCGCCCGGTGCCAAACGCGTCGATCACGCTTCACGCCCAACGTCGCCGCCTGGGCGCGCTCCGAGCGGCCCGAGATGGTCGATTCGCGGCGCGCCTGCGTGCGGACGTGTTGGCTGAGCTTTTTGCGCCGGGCGCGGTCGGCGTGGTGGCAGAGGTGCACGTGCCGCAGCCGTACTACGAGGTCGGATGGAGCCCCGTCGTCGCGATCGATGTGCCGCCGCCATCCTCGCCTTCGGAGTGGCTCTACGCCGCGTTCCTGGCGGTCATCGTGGCCGGTTTCGGCTGGCGTCGCTGGCGAGATCGGCGCCGCGAACGGGATCTTGCTGAGGAGTTGGAGGCGGCGGCGGCCGGTCTGCCTATGAGCCAAGTCCGCTATATCGGCGATGGCTCGCTGAACGGCGAGCCCTCGCGTGCGCTGCGTGGGCAGGTCCTTCATGGCGAAACTGGGCGTCCCATGGCGGCGACCCTTGCCCTCGACGGACCGACGCCGCAGATCGCCGTCGCGGTCGAGGGGCGCTTTCATCTCACCGATCTGCAGACCGGCCTCTGGCGCGTGACCGTTCACGCCGCAGAGCACGAGCCGCTTGTGCTTGAGCTCAGCGTGCCGCACGACGGCATGTACGACGGCTGTGAGCTGCTGCCGCGGAGCTGCCGCGCCGTTGTGCGAGGTCGATTCTCGCTGACCGTCGCGCAGCACACCGGACGCGCGGTCGACTGGCGGGAGGAGACCCCTGCGCAGGTTGAGGCGCGCTGGATGCGCGCGCGGCGCCGTGGCCACGGCGCGATTCGGGTGGCGGTCAACATCACGGACGCGGCGCTGTACGGCCGCGTGACGGAGCCGGCCGACGCCGAGCAGGTGCACCGCGCGCTCTCGGAGACGGAGCTGTGATCGGGCGCCCTCGCCAGCTTTCGCCCCGACTTGTCGGGCTCTCCGCGCTGATCGCCGTCGGCGTCGCGATGTCGCCGGCTGCCGTTGAGGCCGGAGCCCGCGGCGGGGACTTCGACCCGGCCAGCGACGCCTGGAACGGTCTCGGCTACCTCCTCGAGACGGCACGCGAAGCGCAGGTGCAGCTGGAGGTGAGCTCGTCCCTCGATTGGAGCGAGATCTCCGCCGACGAGGTGCTGTTCGTGGTCGCGCCGCACGTCGGGCCAGGCCGCCATGGCGCAGAATTGAGACGCTTCGTTCGGGCCGGCGGTCGCATCGTCATCGCCGACGACTTCCGCGCTGGCGAACGCTGGCTGCGATCCTTTGGCATCCAAGTGCTGCAGCAGCCCGGCCCTTCCGCGCGCTACGCCGCCGGCGTGCGTCATCTCCCCGAGCTGCAGGGCGGCGCCGAGTTGGGTGATTTTCTGGGCTACCACGTGGCGCAGGTCGTGCTCAATCACCCCGCGGCGCTGATCGCGACCGCTGCCCACGGATGGCAGCACCGCGCGCTGGGGCGGTTCGGGGACGGCGTCCGCTCCTGGGCGATGGAGGCTTGGCGCCCGGGCGAGCAAGGGCGCGTGCTCGGCGTGTCCGATCCGAGTCTGCTGATCAACGCTATGGTCCGACGATTCTATGGCAACAAACAGGTCGGCGCGAACTTGCTGCGGTACTTCTGTTTCGAGGGCGAGCCGTGTCGTGTCAGGCTGCTGGCGAACCTGCACCAAGTGCACGGAAGCTTCCAGCCGCGGGCACCCCAGCACGGCCTCGACCTCGACGTGCGTCGCCGTCTTCAGCGGGTCATGGCGTCGGTCGACACGTTCTTGGCGCGGCGCGAGCTGCGTCCGCTGTGGTGGTTGCTGGTGGTGTTCGCGTTCGTCACGCCCATTCTGCGCAGCGCGCGCCTGCCGACCCCGCGACTGCCACCGCCAGCCCCTGGGCGTGACGACCAGGGGCGTCTGCGGCACACCGTTCGCGCTTGGTTGGCGCGACCAGACGCCGACTATCGCCGACCCGCACGCCAGCTCGCCAACCATCTCTCCCGCACCGTGACGCTGGCCGATCAGGAGATCCAGAGCTACGGTGCCCCGCTGGACGCGCCGCAAACGCGCGCGACGCTGTCCGAAGCGATCGCCCGCCTCGTCGCGCGTGGCAACCTCGCCCCCGGCTCTGGCCGCAGGATTCTGGACCTCGTCGGCGTGCTTGAAGAGGTCGCGGATCGTCTCGCCGAGCCGGTCGACCGCGATCGGTTCACGCAGCTCGCGGCAGAGGTAGACTGGGCCGAGCAGGTGCTCAGCCACACGACACTCGGCAGGAAGAACTCATGAACGAAGCCGCCTCAACGCCCCTAGATCACGACACGCTCGCGGAGGCCGTTGGTTGGCGCGACCGGGTCAGCGCGGAGGTCGGACGATCGTACATCGGCGGTGGCGAGACGGTCCCGCTGATCTTGTCGGCCATGCTCGCCGGCGGTCACGTTCTGCTCGAGGGGGTCCCCGGGCTGGCCAAGACCACGCTCGCCAACGCCATCGCCCAAGCTGTGGGGTGCGCGTTTCGCCGCATCCAGTTTACCCCCGACCTGCTGCCGGCGGACATCACTGGCACGTACGTGTTCAACCAGCGGACTCAGGCTTTTGAGCTGCGCCGCGGGCCGCTCTTCGCGCAGGTCGTGCTAGCCGATGAGATCAACCGCGCCCCCGCAAAAACGCAGTCTGCGCTGCTCGAGGCGATGCAGGAGCGGCAGGTGACGATCGAGGGCGAGACGCTGCGGCTACCGCGGCCATTTCTCGTGCTCGCGACGCAGAATCCGGTGGAGCAGGAGGGCGTCTATCTGTTGCCAGAGGCCCAGATTGACCGATTTCTGATCCGGATTCGGCTGGACTACCCGACGGCGGCGAACGAGATGCAGATGCTGCGCACCTATGACCGCGCGCCGCCGCCGACGCAGCCGGTGTCGTCCATCGATGAGCTGTTGCGCTTGGCGGCGCTCGTGGAAGACGTCCACGTCGAGGACCGCGTGCTGTCGTACGCCCTGCGGCTTGTGCGCGCCACGCGGGAGCATGGTCGGGTGGCGTTGGGGGCCTCTCCTCGTGCGTCCCTTGGCTTGGTGCGATTGGCCAAGGCCCGCGCGCTGCTGTCCGGCCGTGATTACGCCACGCCAGACGACCTGATCGCGCTGCTGCCCTATGTCCTGGAGCATCGCGTCATGGTCACCACCGACGCCGCCATCGAGGGCGCCACTGCGGGACACGTCCTGAGCGACGTGTTGCGACGAACGCCCGTCGTCGACGCAAAAGCCAGCGATCGGCCCCTGCCGATCGCCCCGGGGTGGGCAGACATCGATGCTTGACGAGCGAGGCCAGCTGCTCACCGTGCTCATCGCGGCGCTCGCGGCGGGCGGCCTCGTTTTGGGCGTCCCAGCCGCCGTGTTGGTCGCGGCGGTCCTCGGCGGCATGCTGGCGCGCGAGATTCGACGTCTGCGTGGCGGGCTGGTGTGGGCGTACCGACCGTGGGGACTGCAGGCGCGTGTCGCGTCACCGCGCGTGGTCGCCACGACGCGCCAGCGCCGCTCTCACCAGGTTGGACAGCGGCTGCACTTGCGCCTCATGTTTTCGGTGCCCCCGGATTTTGACGGCGCGTGGCTTCGGATAGACGGTTTTGAGTCCACAGGTGGCATCGTGGTGGAGGCCCGGACGCCGAGTCTGCGGCTCTATCGCCAACAGGAGATCGAGCTGACGGCGCGCGCGGACACCGCCGCGGTGCACCGGCTTCACGGCGTCCGCGTCTCCGCGGTGGACGCGCTCGGGCTGGTGCGCGCGCAGCTCTTTCTGCCGTGTCCATACGAAGTCGCGGTGCTGCCGCGATCGTTGCCGCTCGACCTGCGCCGTCTGCCCGAGACCCGGCGAAACGCGCGCCGCGCCGTCGGCGGCAATCGCCCGGACCGCGCCCCCGGCCAGGGTGATGAGCTGCGCGAATTGCGGGAGCACGTCGCGGGCGATCCCTTCAAACACATCGCCTGGAAGGCGTCTGCGCGCCGCGGTCGTCTGATGAGTCGGGTCTTCGAACACGAGCGGGCGCGCTCGCTCTATGCGGTGCTGGATACCGGCGCGACCATGCGCCACGGCCAGCCCGGCCGGACCTCGCTGGACGCAGGCCTCGACCTCGCGCATTCGCTCGCTGAGGCCAGCTCGCGCCAGAACCTGCCCTACGGCATGAGCTTGGTCGATGGCGAGGTCGTCGCGCGCCAGTCCGTTCGAGAAGGGCTCGCGGCGGTGCAAGCGTGCGATCGCGCGCTGCTCGACGTCCGACGCGCGGTCGCCGCGCACCTGTCGCCCGTCGATGACGATCACCTGCTCGAGGTGGTCGCGAGCTACCTGCGGGCCGTCGAAGGTGTCGACCTCCCCGCGGCGACGACGCCTGAGGGCTACGTGCGCCTGAGGCAACGAACGGTCATGGCGGCCCTCGCGCGTCTACCGGAGCGAGAGCGGCTGCCCGCGCTCCGTGGGCCTGAGCCCAGCCCGCGCGCCGATCTGTCGATTCTGCGCCGCTATTGTCGCGCCGCGGACCTGTCCCTGCCCTACCGCGAAGCGTTGCCAGCCGACGCCCGAGTGCAGGGCTTGGTCTCCGGCTTGGCGGTCGCCATGGCGGCGCGCAAGGGGCCATTTGTGATCGTGCTGCTGTCCGATTTTCTCGGCCTCCGCGGCGCCTGCGACCCGCTCTGGCAAGCCGTCGGGCGGGCGCGGGCGCGCGGCCATCGCGTGCTGCTCATCTCCCTGACGCAGCCGCCGGTTGACGTCCTCGATCTCGTCGACGGCGCGGATGACGTGGACACGGCTCGAGGCCTCGCCAAGGCCGATCAATCGGCACGCGCGCAGCTGCTCGACGAGCTGCGTCAGGGCGCCAGACGCGCGGGCGCGACCTTGATCGCGGACCCCCATCCGCGGCAGGTGGTGCTGGCTTGGGGCGCGGTCGCATTCAGCTGACACCACGGGCCTTTGTCGGCCGAGTTGCGGCGGTTCCGAGGCGGCGTGTAGTCTGCGGCCAGCGCGTCGCCTCCTTGGGAACGCGTCGTTCTTTTTGCACCAGGCGCTACCCCCAGCCCTGCCCCTTGCCCCGCTGCGGAGACTATCGGCCATGAACGTGCTTCGCCCTGCGGTTCGCCGCTTCGCAATTCGTGCGATAGCCCTGCTGGGCTGCAGCGTCCTGGTCTTCGCGCTGTCCGCCTGCGGCACGACCGACAAA
>CALENB010000056.1 GCA_937910235.1 uncultured Myxococcales bacterium
GATGACGGCAACGTCTGCACCACCGAAGCCTGTGACAAGGCGACTGGCCTGTGCAGCTTCGCCGCCGCGAAGACGGGCACCACGTGCGACGACGGCGACAAGTGCACGACCGGTGACGCCTGCAAAAACGGGCTTTGCGCGACGAGCACGCCAAAGAGCTGCGACGACAAGGACCCGTGCACTGCGGACACCTGTACGGCGAACACCGGCGGCTGCGTGCATACGAAGATCGTGGGCTGCGGCGGCAGCTGCAAGACGGACAGCAACTGCCAGCAAGACAGCAACGTCTGCACGAAGAACGTGTGCGATACGAAGGCTGGCAAGTGCCAATCCCAGCAGACCACGGCGTCTTGCAGCGACGGAAAGAACTGCACCGTGGGCGACAAATGCGTGGCGGGTGTGTGCGCTGGCACGAACAAGAGCTGCGACGACAGCAAGCCGTGCACCAATGACAGCTGCCAGGCCAGCAACGGCGCCTGTGTTCACACCAACAAGAACAACGGCGCTGGCTGCAGCGACGGCACCAGCTGCACCTACGGAGATTCGTGCAATAACGGCGTCTGCGCTGGGGCGCCGCTCAACTGCGACGACAAGAACACCTGCACGCTCGACACGTGCAACGCCACGACGGGCAAGTGTGTGCATCAGACCGTGTTCGGGTGCGGCGGCAACTGCACGAAGGACTCGCAGTGCAAGCAGGACAGCAACGTGTGCCGCACCAACGTCTGCGATTTGAACCAGAAGAAGTGCTTCTTCAAGGACAACAACGCGCTGTGCAGCGACGGCAAGCCGTGCACCGTGAAGGACATCTGCGCGAACGGCGCGTGCACGAGCGGGCCGACGAAGACCTGCAATGACGGCGACGCGTGCACGACGGACTACTGCGACGCCAAGACAGGGCAGTGCAAAGCGACCGCCATCAAGGGCTGTGTCACGTGCAAGAATAACCTGCAGTGCAACGATGGGTTGCCTTGCACGCTCGACCAGTGCAGCGGTGGCAAGTGCAAAAACACGGCGATTGCGGGGTGTAAGGTCTGCAGCAACTTTAAGCAGTGCGACGACAAGAGCGTCTGCACGACCGACGCTTGCATCGGCGGCAAGTGCGTCAACACCCAGATCCCCAGCTGCAAGGCGTGCAGCACCAAGGCGCAGTGCAACGACGGCAACCCCTGCACCAATGACGCGTGCCAGACGGCTGGCTTCTGCACGAACCTACCGGTCACCGGCTGCGTGCCTTGTCAGGACAAGGCCGACTGCAACGACGGTGAGAAGTGCACTGCGGACTCGTGCCTCAGCAACAAGTGCGTAAACACCGTGATTTCGGGCTGCAAGTAGGTTTGGAGGCTCAAGTAGGCTGGAGGCCGGGCCTACCAGTGTCCGCCGGTGTGCCGCTCGAGAAAGCGGCGCCGGAGCTTAGTGGCCACGTGCGTGAGGTTTCTGCTGGCGCGCTCGGCCAGCGTCTCCGCCACAGCCAGCGCCACGCCTGGCACCCGACGGTTTCGCGACAACACCCCGGGGAGCTGGCGGATCCCGGCGCTGCGAATATGGATGCGGTTGAGCCCGGCCCGCAGGTGGCGCCGGTCCACGTCGGTGCACTCCGGCCGCTGCATCAGCTGATCGTAGGCCGCCTCGACCGTCGCCGCCATGCGCTGGGCCTGCGCCGGGCCGACGCTGATGTTGTCGCCGTGCATGCGGTAGTGCACCACAGTCCGCTCCAGGCGCGCGAAATCGCCGTGGTAGGTCATGAGATACCACTGCTGCCAGTCGTGGCGAGTCGGGCTATCGAGGGGAAAGGGCGGCAGCTTGTCGTGGATGGATCGGCGCACGACCATACCCACCGCCGGCACCACGTTCTCGTAGGCGAGCTGAATTCGCAGCGTGGCGCCGTTGAGCCGTGTCCATGCGGTCGGGGCCGCGGGCCGCTCCGCGCCCGTCACGCGGCCGTCTTGATCGACCGAGAGATGGTGACCAAAAACGGCGTTGATGTCGGGATTTGCCTCCAGGATGGCCGTGGCGTCGGCGAAGAAGTTGGGATCGACGAGGTAGTCGTCGCCGGAGAGCAGCGCGTAGGCGTCGCCCGTCAACGCCTGGACGCGATGTCGAAAGTGCGCGACAGGCCCCATATTTGTCGGGTTGCGGACCAGCGTCGCCGCTGCCCACGGCGCGATCAACGCTTCGAGCGCCTCCGCGGTGCTGTCGGGCGAGCAGTCGTCGCTCACGAGCCAGGTCTCCGGCTGACGGGTCTGCGCGGCGACACCGGCGAGGGCGTCCGGCAGGAACTTGTCGAAATTGTAGCTGAGAACGACGACGTCAAGCGACTTGATAGCGGTGGTCATGGCGATCCTCGGTGGCTGCCCCCCTGCGGAACCGGCGCGCGAGAATGGCGCAAAATGGGGCGTTGAGGTTAGCCGCTCGGGATCGGCTTGCGCAATGCGTCGGCGGCGGACACGTCATGTAGACGTCGGGCTGCTCACCCGGCGCGCCGTTCGCACGTCGCGCTGCGGCTTGGTTCCCGGCAGCGCGCGTCAGGTGCGCCCTAGGCGCCGCCGCACCTTCGCCAACACCGTCTCGATCGCGGCCTTCATGCCGATGCGCTTGTCGAGCTCGCGGTAGGAGTAGCGGGTAGAGATGAGAATGAGGATGAGCCCGATGCCGTAGCCGTACCACGACGAGATCAGGCGCACCGACAGAAAACAGGCGACGGCGAGGGCGAGCTGGGCCGCGAAGAGCCGGAAAAAGCTGACTTCGAAGCGGAAGTTGTAGCGTGCGCGGGCGATCAGCACGACCTGCAGCAGGTAGACGACATAGGCGACCAAGAACGCGACGCCGAGCCCCTCCAACCCAAACCAGTAGTACCCCGCCATGTTGATGAGCAGCATGTAGGCGTTGGCGACGAACTCGCTGATGATGAACAGGCGCGAGTCGCCCTTCGGGACAAACACGAAGCCGACCGCCCAGCTGGCCGCCTTGAACAAGATGCCGATCGCGGCCCAGTTCATCATCTGATCGATCGCGAGGAACTTCTCCGAGTAGAGAATAATCACCGCCAGTTTTACGAAGACCATGAACGCCAAGATGATGGGGCCCAGGATGAGCACGGCGACGTCGGCTTGCTGGTTGATGGTCTGGGTGCAGGCCTCGTCGTCGTGCGCAACGGCTGATAAACGGGGGTAATAGTCCGTCAGCATCGCGGTGAACACCATGCCGACGTACTGGTTGATGATGCTAAAACCCGCCGAGTAGAGGCCGACGTCGTCCACGGTGCCGGCCCAGCTGATGAAGATGCGCAACAGGTACACGGTGGCGCTCAGCAGCAGGCCGTTGAGGGCGATGACCACGCCCATCGTGACCATGCCTTTGCCTTCGTGCAGCGTCTCCTTGAGCGACACCGCCACTCTCTCGACGCGGACCCGGCGCCCGAACCACGCCGCCGTGGCGAGATTGGTGATGGCGCCGACCACGATCGCGGGGACGATGCCGTCGTTGCCGTAAAACCAGTACATCGGCACGGCGCACAGCAGCCCAGCGGTCGCGCCGAGCACGCTGGCGGCGGCGAGGTCCTTGAGGCGGCGCATGCCTTGCAACAGCACGCGTTGGCCGGCCGCGAGCTGACCGAGCAGCAACGTGGTGGACACCGCCACAAAACCGAGAGTGTGCTCTCGCGTACCAAACGCGATCTCGCTGAGCCACGGCGCGAGCACGAGGGTGATCAGCGTTCCGGCGAGGCCCGTGACCCAGACCAAGCGGCGAAACACCGTCACGATGGTGGCGATGCGACGCTCGTCACCCGTGGCGTTGGCGGCGGCGATGTCCTTGATGGCGCTGGTGGCGAGGCCGAGGCTCGTCAGGCTGCGGATGACCTCTGTCGTCGAGGCGAACAGGCCCCCGAGCCCCATGCCGGCCGGTCCCAGCAACACCGCCACAAACTTCGAGCGAATCACCGCGATGAGGATGTTGAAGACCTGCACGCCGCCAAAAAGCGAGGTGGCCTTCAGGATCTGCCGGTAGGAGGAGCGCTTCTCCGCATGCTCGGCCTGCTCGGCCTGCGCTGCCTGCGCTGCCTGCGCTGCGTGCTCGGTCTCCGATGGTTCGCTCACGAGGCGGGCTCCTCGGACCAAGTCGAGAGGGCAGCCTCGATACGCGCTGGGTCGATCGTAAAGGCCTCGTGGAAATCCAGCAGCAGCGTCTCATCGCCCGACTCTGCGGTGACGTAGCGCAGCTCGGCGCCAACGTGGGCGGCCAAGGTCGAGAAGACGGCTGCGGGGAGCTGTGTCTTGGCGAGGACCAGGACCTGACAGCCAGCCGAGCAGAACAGCAGGTTCGTGAAGGCCGCGCCAGAACCTCCGACGATCTGCTCGGCTTGTTGGAACAGGGCGATTTGGTCGTCGATCGAGAGATCTTCGGGGAACACCTCTTCGAATCCATAGCGGCGCAGGACGGCGAGCACGTCGTCCTCGTTGAAGCGGCGCCGCACGCTCGCTTTGCGCCGCGACAGGTAGCATCGCCGCGGGAAGGCGGTCGCGCGCGCGGTGGGCGCGTGGGCTGCGAGCAAGGCGGCGCGGAGGTCATCGAGCGCCGCCAAATCAAACCGGGTGTCGCTCGGTCGCAAGTCGTAGTCGTGCACGAGGTTCGGCGGAATGAAGTTGGGCGACGACAACACAGTCAGCTCGTCGACCCGATAGCGCACACCTTTGGTGAGGGGGATGACCCGACGGCCGCTTGGATTGAGCAGCGCCAGCAGCCGGCCGAACTGCGGCACCGTGGTCACCACGGCATCGACGAGCAGCGGCACGTCCGCCGAGAGCGCCAGCGCGTCGGCCATGGGCAGCTTGATCAGCAACTCGACGAGCAGATGATAGAGGTTCCAGCCGAAGTTGCCGCCGAGGTAGAGCCCGCGTGGGATGGTCGGGCCAACGTCTGGCGCCGTCACCAAGAAGCGTTCGGCGTCTTGGTAGCGGCTCGCCTCGTCCGTGTATCGGTAGCGCCGGTCGGGGTCGTGTGAGGCCAAATCGTGCAGGGCCCGGCCATCTGGCAGCAGGATGAGGCTCGACCCCCCGACCACCTCACAGCCCGTAAAAACAGCGCCGTAGCGATGTGGACCCGCCGAGGCGACTAGGTCATCGCCGATCTGGGTTGGCCGCGCATCACCGTCAAATCGAGGCGCGGCGTAGTGCAGCTGCGTTGGCCGGTCGAAGAGCACCCGCAATCCGGGCGGGTGTTCGGCGGCATAGGCTGCGAATGAGACGACCTCGCGCACGTCGTAGCCAGCGCGTCGCCCCAGCGGAAGGGACACAAAGGCCAACGGGTGGCCTGCCAGCGCGTTGGTCAGCAGCTCGTAGCGACGCACCCATGGCAGGCGGACCAGATTGCGAGCGTGACGACCGACCGTGCGAACCGGTGCGGGCAGCCATTTGCGGGCGCGCGCGGCGTCGAACTTCATCTGCTCTTCCTACGCCGGCGCATGGGCTTCGGCCACGAGAACTCGGACGGGCGCGGGGTTGTCCCGATCGGCAGGCCACGAGCCGAGCTTTTCCCACGATTGCCGCCCTAGCACCACCCGCGGCTGCGGCTTCTCGGGGTGTGACCGGTCGTGGCCGGCGCCTGCACACAAGTTGGCGAACGGGCTGCCGAACAGCGTGGCATAGCGCCCGTCCAACCCGGATTGCTGGCCTGCTAGCGCGTCGGCGCGTCCGGTCTCAGCGTCGGCAAGAGCGTCGGCCACGCCGCGGCGATGGCGGCCGCGATCGCCTCGTGACCGGCGGCGTTTGGATGGGGATCGGGCGCCGGCACCTCGACAAAGCGCGCCGCCGCACCGAGCCGTCGCACGGTCGCATCAAACGACGGCGCCATGTCCAAGAAGGGCACTTGAGCGGCGGTGAGCATGCGCCGCAGCGTCTGGTGGTGAGCGCGCCCGTGGGGGCCACACAGGTCGTCCCGAATCGGCATCAGCACCGCGGCGACCGGGACGTTGGCCTTGGCGGCGGTCTTCAGCAACACCTGCAATCCGTCCGCATATCCGGCCTCAGCGGCCGCGTCGGACATGTTGGGATCGGCCGTGGCCGTCGCGTTGAACCAGGCGACCGCCACCGCCGAGAGCGCGCTCCATCGCGCCAGCACGAGCATCGGAAACGGCGGGGGGCTGTAGCGCAACCAGACGCGCGGCGTGTCCGACGCCGGGTCCGGCCGCTCACAGCGCAGCTCCACCTGGCCGCGCCGACGCACCAACGGCGACTCGCCCCGACACCAGAGGCGGCGGCGATGGATCTCCTCCAGGTCGTTGCAGGCGTAGGCGTGCAGGACGATCGCCGCCACCGGCAGCCGTCGCAGCCACTGGCGTGCGACGTGGGCCTGCACGTCGACCGAGGTGCCGCCAAGGCCGGTGTTGAGGTGGACAAATTCGACGCCGCGCGACCGCAGCAGCGCCGTGAATCGCTGCTGGGGGTCGACGCCCGTACCGGCGAGGTTCGAGTCTCCGATGTGCAACACCACCGGCCTCTCGGTCGGCACGGGGGGCGCGCGACAGCGCGAATCGGGGAGCACGCCGCCCTGCCACGGTACGCAATAGCCGGGCTCTGCGAGCACGAGTCGCGCCGCGAGCCCGCCGGGCGCCAGCGTGATCGGAAGGCTGCGCTCAGGCGGAACGATCGGGTGCGGCCAGTCGATCACCTGCAGCGCCACCTCCAAGATCACGAGACCCAGCAGCGTGCCGAAGGCGATCCGCGCCGCTCGTCGCCACGCGGTCGCTGGATCGAGCCAGAGGACGGCCACCGCGGCCGCGACCGTCGTGACGGCCACCGCGTCCCAGAGCCCAACCCTGCCGCTCCACACCAACGTGGTCGGCACCGCCGCGGCCAGCGCAACCGCGCTCCCGGCCCGCAATCCTGCGGCCACAGCGGAGCGTCGTGTCACCGTGGCGGGTGGCGCCACCGCGCGAACCAGCGCCGCGGCGGCCGCGCCAAGCAGCGACGCCAACAGCAGCCACGCGACCAACACCGCGGCGATGGCTGGCGCGCCCAGGTACTCAGCGGGTGTCTCGTTGACGCTGGGTGCAAGCGGTGGCGCGGAACGTCGGTCGGCGCCAGCCGCACGATCGGATGCTCCCGGCGGGCGCCACAGCGGCGGTAGCCCAGCCAGCACGCGACGCAGCGACGCGGCGTCCGCAGGCGTGGGCGCGACGATGGCGACACAACCCACCGGCAGCGAATCGCCGCCGCACGCGGCGCTGGCTTGTGTCACGCGGAACGTCGCGCAAGTCGCCCCGTGGCAGCTGCGCCCGGCGATCCCGAGCGGTCCAAGCGACGCAGACTCCAGCCGCCAGCCCGCTGGTGTCGCGGCGAAGCGCTGCTCCAGCTTCGCGCCAGCGTCAGGTGGCAGCACCAGATCAGCGGCGAGGGCTGCAGACGACACCAAGCCGAGCGCCGTGCAGAGCGGCAAGTACCACGCCACCCAGAGCCGCCCACGTGCCGGTGGCAAGCGGCGGCGGCCGGACGGATCATTCCAAGCTCGGGCACCTGTGGACAACGCGGCCGCCGGTGTTTGGGAAGAAGTCGCGAAGCCCGCGAACAGCAGGAATGCTTGATTTATCAGGCTTTGGCGCGAAACGCCACGACCGGGCGGCTGAAGCTGCGCCGGGATGTTGCCATGTTGGGCTGGGCTGCGCTGGGCTGCGCTGGGCTGCGCTGGGCTGCGCTGGGCTGCGCTGGGCTGGAGCGCGAGGCGCTGCGCCGACGGCAGACAGATCTACCCTTGATATTTCGGACCATTGCGGTGACCTTTCATGCGCATCGTCGCTGCAACGCCGGATATCTTGGGAGTTCGCGTGCTGTTGGCGCCTTCATGGGGCTACGCAATGGCGTCTGTTCGCGCGCGCCCGACCACGGCCGCGACACATGAGTTCACCGGCCGCCAGGCACGGCGCCGCAGCCAAGCGCAACGCCGCGGCCAAGCGCTACGCCGCAGGGTCGCGATCCTAGGGCCGCGAGCCGCGCGGGCTGACCGCACGGTCGCGTTCGTGTGCTTGACGGCCATCGTCGCGTTCGCAGGCTTCGCGGCGCCGGCCCACGCCAGCTTCGGCGACGTGTATGGGTTCGGCGCGCGCGCCAGCGCCATGGGCGGCGCGCACACCGCGTTGGCGAATGACCTGTCGGCGCTGCACTACAACATCTCTGGCATGACGTTCGGCCCGCCAACCTTCGGCGTCGGCTTCCACGTCGGGCTCGACGATGTGACGATCCGGATGAAGCCGCGTCCCAACGGCTATGATTTGCCCGACCGAGGCGGCGATTCGCCGAGGATCCCGACCTCCTACCGCCTCGAGAAGCGCGCCGACACGACGAACCTACCCAACCTCTACCAGCTCATGATCGGCGGCACGTGGTCGCTCAGCATCCCGAACTTGCGTGTCGGATTTGCCTTGCTGCTGCCGGCGAAGGGCCTCGGCGCGCAGGGTTCGCGTTTTCCGGACGAGCGCGAGCAGTACCACTCCAACCGCCTGGACTTCGATCTCATCGGCCGGCGTTCGAACCACCTCACCATCCTCACGGGTGCCGCGTTTCGGATGTACGACTGGCTCAGCATCGGCGCGGGTTTCTCGGTGATGCCGTCCGCGCAGACCACCAGCAGCGTCTATCTGCCCGACGCGAGCCGGCAGGAGGTGCTGGACATGAGTTTGACCAACAACCAAAGCACCTTCTTCGCCTTTAACGCCGGCGTCACGCTGCAGCCGACGGAGCACCTGCGGTTGGGGGTCTCGTGGCGGTCGGAGACGTACTTCTCCATCCAGGTGGCCAATGAGATTCAAATCAACGGCTTCCAGAGCGACCCCAAGAGCTTCCCGGTGAAGCAGCGCGTGCTCGTCGTCACCAATTACATCCCAGACACCTTGAACGTCGGCGCGGCGTGGGAGCAGGGGGCGCTGACCTTGGCGGTCGACGCGGTCCTCGCGCGCTGGAGTGGTTTTCGCAATCGGCAGGGGGAGCAGCCGCGGAAGTTCAGCGACACGGTGAGCGTCCGGCTTGGCGGAGAGTTCAGCGGGCGGGGTAGCACGACGTTTCGGGCCGGGCTGAGCTGGGAGCCGACGCCAGTACCGGACCAGACCGGGCGCACGAACTACGTCGACAATGATCGGATCCGCGCGACGGTTGGCGCTGGGCACAGCATCTCGCTGCTCGGCCAACCCTTCGAGCTCGCGTGGGCCATCGGGATACAACACCTGCTCCCCCGCGATACCAACAAGGCCGAGCTGGCGACCTACCCGACCTGCGCGGCGGGGGTGACGACGGTGTGCGACGAGATCGATGACAGCACGGTCGACCCCATTACGGGCAAGCCCGACCCGGCCTACGCGGGCTTACAGACTGGAAATCCGGGCTTTCCGGGCTGGCAGAGCTTTGGCGATCTGCTCTCTGTCGGCGTCGATCTCAAGTGGCGGTTCTGATGCGCGGTTCGTCTCACCCATGGCTGCTGACCTCGTTGATGCTCGCGATGCTGGGCGCCGGCTGCGAGCCCGATCCTTCCGCGTCAGCGTTTGGCGACCAAATCACGGACGCTGGCAGCGGCGGCGGCGATGGTGCCGTCGCGCTCGACGGGGCGGCCAGCGGCACGACCCCGTACACTGGGGCGTGGGCCCTCGCGACGGATTGGTCGGTCTGCGTCACCATCGGCGACCAGCGCATCGAGACGCGGTCACGCAAGCTGTTGCTCGTGACGATGACGCGCAAGGGCAACCGAATCCTCGAGCGGCGTCAGGTCTGCCAGCTGCAATTGACCCCGATTTTCAGCCTAAAGACAGTGGTGCCCGACGTCGTGCTCCAGGCGGTCCCAGTGCTGGAGGTGGAGAGTCGCGTGCTCGGCGAGGGGAGCGAGGAGGTGGCGTACGCCGGCGGCATCGAGGCGCAGCTCATGGGGCTGAGTATGGGCAACCCGGTCTATGACGAGATGCCAACCAAAGACCAGCCCTCCGATCCGCGGCTCACCGATCCTGAGGCCGATGGTCACCCCGGCGCGACGTTTGTGGTGGGCGCCGGTTGCGAGCTGTACGTGGCGCAGCGCGAGGTCTCGAGTCTGGCTGGGCGGTTGGTGTCCGTCGATCGCTTCGAGGGCACCGGCGTTCACGCGACCGAGCAGGTCGTCTTTGGCTCGTCAAAGCCCTTCTGCGGGCAGACCTTCAAGACGTTCTCCAACACGCCGCATCACCGCTTCGTGCTGCAGCGCATGAACGTCGCGGCCTGGGACGATGACAAGAGCGGCGCCGTCGACTGCACCGAGCTCATGGCCCACCAGACCGAGCTGGTGACGTGGGCGACGCCGGACGACAGCCGCTGCCCGAAGGTGGCGCTTTGAATCCGCTGGGCGCCGCGGCGGCGATTCACCTCCCGCTGCGACCGCTCAGGCGACTGCTCTCGATGTTGCTGCTGCCGCTGTCGGTGCTGGGCGGGCCGTTGCTAGCCAACGCGGCGCCGCCGGAGCCGGCCGAACCGGCTAAACCCGCCAAGCCGGGCCGCGCGCCGCCGACGTTGCGCAGAGCGCCACCGGACACGACGGGGCCGCGCGCGGCGTTGGCCGCCGGCCAGATCGTGCTGAAAACCTACAACATCAAGGGTTACGGCGTGCCGCGCATCGTCGCTGAGGCCGTCGTCGACGCGCCCGCGGCGGCCATCTTCGCCATCGTGTCCGACTGCCGCAACATCAAGCGACTCGTCGAGGCCGTAGATGCGGTCAAGCTGATCTCACGCTCCGCGACCCGCCACAGCTGCTGAATTCACGTCGACACCCCGTTCCCGTTCAGCGCGCTGGAGTCCACGATGGACTACATCAAGCTGGTCACGCCGACGCGCACGACGATGCGCTTTCAGATGGTGCGCGGCGACTACCTCCGCAACCGCGGCAGCTGGACGTTTACGCCCTTCGACGCCGCCGGCAAGCGCACGCTGGTGCGCTACGACTTGCACTGCGTTCCGAAGATGCGGTCGCCCGATGCGGCCATCACGTGGGGCACCAAGCGCAACATTCGCGGGATGTTGAAGAAGCTCCGAACCATGGTGCGATAATTCGAGTTCAGACTTTTGCTCGCGTGATGGGCGCTTCCCGTTGGCTGTAGCCACCGACCCAGACAGCCGAGCGTGGGTCGCCGGCCTCAGGAGATCGGCGCGCGGAGGCCGTCGTTGTTGCGGTGGCGCGCGAAGTTACCTAGCGTCTGGGGGACTTCACGCCTTGGGGGCCGACGATGAGCACGACCGAACCACCGCAGCAAGAGACGCAGCAGCCCGAGCAGGCCGACCCAGCCGCGTCGGATGCAGCCCGTGGTGGACAACAGGGTGGCCAGTCAGTCAGCGAGACCAAGGGCAAGGGCAAGGGCAAGGGCAAGACAGAAGCGCGGCTCAGCGGTGATCAGGCCCGAAAAGACAAGGTGGCAGACAAGATCGCACGGGAGCGCTTCGAGGCCCAGTCGCGGCGTGTGCGGCCCAATGGCTACGGCGGCAACCTCGACAAAGCGGGCCTGCGTCCGCTGCGCGCCAACGAGCTGGGCCCAGAGAAGAACGTCAGCCAGAAGGCCGTCGCCGCTGCGCCGCCGAGCTGGCGCGATCGGGTTGTGGCGGAGATCCCGTCTGAGCAGGTGGCGCCCGACGATCCCGGTCACACCTATCACGTGCTCGACGACCAGAGCGTGGTGTCGACCTCGGAGCCGGCTGTCATCGACAGCGACACGGCCACCAAGGCTGCAAACGTGGCTGGCAAGAAGGCTGAGCAGAAACAAGAGCCGGCGCCACAGGTGACGGAGATCGTGAAGAGCATCGAAGATCTACAGCTGATGATCACCGAGCATCAGCGGACGCGATCGACCGACACGAAGACCCCGGAGATCATCTCCGCGGCGCGCGCCAAGGTGCAGCGCCTGCGCGCCCGACTGGACGACGTGGAGGCCAGCGGCGCCGACAAGCAGACCTTCATGAAGGTGAAGCAGCGACTCGACCGCGCGGTTGAGATGGTGGACGCGGCGGAAAACGACCACCACAAGGCCGTTCAGGAAGACGAGGCGCGCAAGAAGAAGACGGAGTCCGAGGCGGGTGACGACGAGGGCGGCGAGAAGCAGCCCAGCGCGGCGAAGAAGGCCAAGAAGTGGGTCGGCGACCACGCTGAGATGAAGGGCACCTTGGTCAAGAAAGAGGCGTCGGCGAGCGGCGCGGTCTTTGGCGATGACAAGGCGAAGGAGTCCGAGGGCCCGCTCGGTGCCAAGCGGGTGTCAAAGCACGCCGCGCTCAGCGGAGAGGCCAAAGCGGCGGCGGAGGTCACGCTCGGCAAAGACGGGCTGCAAGCGGACGCGAGCGCGGAAGCGAAGGCGTCACTGGTCGACCTGCAAGAGCGCTGGGAGTGGCGTTTTCCCTTCGAGGCGCTCGGCGAGGCGGCGGAGGCGACGCTGTACCTTTTTGCGAAGGGGAACGTCGGGGCCGAGGCGAAGGCCAAGCTCAGCGCGAACGTCAAAGCGTTGAGTCCGAAGTCGCCAAAACTCGATGAAAACGAGCTCATGGCGGGTGTTGGCGTCTTCGCCGGGGCCAAAGTCCAGCTCGGTGTCGGCGCGGCTTACGAGTGGAAGAAGAAGGACCTCAAGTCCTACGCCGGCAAGCTGCAGAAGAGCGCGACGGCCATCATCAAGCTGATCTCGGCGGTGAATCCGTCTCTGGGCTGGCTGTTCAAGCAGATGGGCGGCGCGGAGGCGGCGGAGCAGCTGCTCGAGTGGCTCTTCAGCTGGGGCGCGACGGGCAAGGTGCCGTTGATCGGCGTCGAGGCGATGGGCGAGGGCAGCGCTGGCGTCGGCGCGCAGGCGATGGCGAAGGCCGGAATCAAGGGCGGAAAGCTCGATTTCATGGCCAAGGCCAACGCCACATGGGGGCTAGGGCTCGGTGGCATGGTCAAGGTGATGTTAGACGTGGTCGAGGGGCCGAAGTACGCAATTCTGTGCCTCGGCGAGCTGCTGCCGATGGCCGAGAAGTACGCCTCCGAGCAGATGGACAAGGCGATCGCGGCGGGCCTCAGCGGCGTCACCGCGCTCTGGGATTGGCTCAGCGCCGACGACAAGGCCCGCGAGGCGGTGGCCAATGGTGCGCACAAGGTGCTCGGCGCCAAGGAGCGCGGCGAGATGATCAAGACCATGATGAGCGGCTTCTGCGGTGACGCGGACGAGGACGCGATCGTCGCGATCCTGCGTTTCTCCAAGGGCAAAGGGGATCTCTGGTCGGTGGTTCGCCACGCTGGCGGCAAGGACGACATCCTCTGGGCGCTTGATGGCGCACAGGACACCGCCGCGGTGAAGATCCTCGGTGGTTGATGCGCACGCCGCGACGGCCGCGGTGACGGCGTTTGCGAAGGCTGTCGCGCTCACCGAGGCGGCGGCAGCGCACGGCGTGTGCGACGACGCGGCTTGGGCGACGCGCCACGGCGACAGCCCGCAGCGCCTGTTTCGCAAAGCCAGCGATCCACGGCGTGGCTACGCGCTCCAGGTTGGCGAGGCGACGGCTGGCGAAGATGGCCGGGCGGCCGTGCAGGTAGACCTGACGCGCGCCGACGCACGCCTCGGTGGCGTGTGGTTGCTCGGGCGGCCCGCGCCGGACAGCGACGCCGATTGGCGCATCACCGGGGTGTGCAAGGTGCCGAGCTGGCGGGACGCTTTCCTGCGCGGTCAGGTCCCTGCGCTGCTGGACTACGCCGCGATGCCGACCTATCCCGCGGCCGCGGACGGCGTGGTGGCGCTGTGTGCGCTGGGCCAGCGGGCGGTGGCGGACACCGGCGACGCGCGCGACATGCTGACGGCGCTGATGAACGAAGACGACGCGGCCGCAGCGGTCGTCGCGCGGCTTCAGGCGCTCATCACGTCTGGCGCGCAGATTCGGGTCGTCGACAGCCGTTGGCTGCCGCGCCTTGGGCGGGCTGTGGTGCGCGCGGAGGCTGTGTTTCCGGGCGTTGCGAGGGCTGCGGGCGTCCCAGACCAGCCGACGGACGCCGAGCCGACCGACGCCGAGCCGACCGACGCCGAGCCGACCGACTCCGAGCCGACGTCGCTCTGGATCCATGCGGAAGCGGGGCCGCCGCTGAGCTGGCTGCTGATCGAAGAGACGCTGCGGGCCGAAGCGCTCACAACTTGAGCGCCGCCACCACGCCACGGCTGACCGGCACAGAGGTCTGCGCGCTGCGTGACCTCCGGCTGCGACCGAGGGGCCGGCCGGCCAGCGGCGCCGGGCTGCTCGCCATGCTGGTCGCCAGCACCCTGCCGCTGATGGGCTGCGGGCAGTACGACGCCAGCGCTGACGAACGCGCGCTCAGACGCGTCGTGCAGTCCGCACAGTACGACGTGGCAGCCAAGGTGTTTCGGAATCGACGGCGCCTGTCCTTCACGGGCGATCTCGACTCCGAGGCGACCGACCACGGCAGGCCAGGACGCACGCGGCCAAGCACCTTCGCGGTCCTGCTGCGCTTCATCGCCAACAACAACCTCACCCGTCCGGCGTCGCGTCTGCCCGAGGTCAAGCCCGATCTCGCCGCGTTCCTGAGCGACGGCCGGGTGCTGAAGACCATCTGGCTCGGCCACTCCACGTTTCTCGTCCTCATCGGCGGAAAGGTGATCCTCTTCGATCCCGTACTATCGGACTACGCCTCGCCCGTGTCGGGTTTCATCAAGCGCTTCCAGCCGCCGGTGCTGTCGGTGAGCGACCTGCCCGACATCGACACCATCGTCATCTCACACGACCACTACGACCACCTCGACTACGACACCATCGTGCGCTTTCGCGGCCGAAAGACGCGGTTCTTGGTGCCACTAGGCGTCGGCGCGCACCTGCGTGGCTGGGGCATCGCACCTGAACACATCACCGAGTTGGACTGGTGGCAGGAGGTGAAACGCGGCGAGTTGCGCTTCACCCTGACACCCGCGCAGCACTTCTCCGGCCGCGGGCTCACGAGTCGCAACGCGACGCTCTGGGGCTCCTGGGTGGTGCGGTCGGCGGACCATCGGATGTTCTTCTCGGGCGACGGCGGATACGACAATCACTTCAAGAAAATCGGCAGATTATTTGGTCCGTTCGATATCGTATTTTTGGAGAATGGTCAGTACAGCCCGGACTGGCCCCTCATCCACCTCTTGCCAAAGGACGGGGCGAGGGCGTTTCGGGATCTGCAGGGAAAGCGGTTGATGCCGGTGCACTGGGGCATGTTCGACCTGTCGACGCACAATTGGTACGACCCGATCGAGGCGATGAGTCGGCTCGCGAAGCAGCACGGCTTTGCGCTCGTAGCCCCAAAACTCGGGGAGATTGTCGACGTGAAGCGCGATCGCGTGTTCCCGGCTTGGTGGCGGCTGGTCATGCACCGCGATCGCCCCGCTCGCTCACACCGCTCGATCACACCGCTCGATCACACCGCTCGATGACGGGTCAGGCCCGGGACGCCCGCAGCGCTCAGTCTTGCGGCAGCCCGGCCAAGAACTCGCGCTCAAGCTCCAGCATCTCCCTGCGTCGCGCCTTGGTGCGCTTGGCTGGCGTGCCGACGTAGATCGACCACGGCTCCGTGCTCTTCAACACGAGGCTCATGGCGCCGATGGCGGTCCCCTCGGCGACGGTGACACCGGGCACGATGAAGCAGTGCGACGCGATGAGCGCGTGTTTCTCCAAGATCACCGGCGCCGCGTGGTAGCGCTTGTATTGCATCGGCACACAGGGGTTCGTCAGGAACTCGCCCGAGTAGTCGTCGCTGTTGGCGATGAGCGTCGACCGGTAGGAGACGCCCGAGAAATCCTTGAGGATGATGCCGGCCTTGCTGCCCGACAGTTGGCAGTTGACCGCCACATGCACGAAGCGACCGATGGTCACATTGCCCGAGATAATGCAGAGATCGTCGATTCTGGAGTAATCGCCAATCTCCATCAGGTGGCGCTCGTAGAAGATCGCGCGCCGGGATATTTTGACGTGCTTGCCCACATGCTTGAAGCCCAGCTCTTGCAGCTCATGCTCTTTGTAGAACGAGTCCATGTCGCGCCTCCATCGTGTCCGTAGCGTTGCCAGCTAGAGGTAGAGTCCGCCATTGAGATGGAACGTCTGACCGGTCGCGTACCGGGCGCCGTCGCTGATCAAGAACGCGATCATGGCGCCGATCTCCGCAGGGTTTCCGAGCCGTCTGGCCCGGATCTTCTCCACGATCGTCTGGAGGATCGCCTCTGGGATCTGCGTGATGATCCCTTCGCTGAAGTAGCCGAGGGCGATCACGTTGACCGTGACGTTCTTGCTCGCCAGCTCAAGCGCGGTGGCTTTGGTCAGCCCGACGACGGCCGCTTTGGCGGCGCAGTAGTGCGAAGCCCCGGCGACGCCGGTGGTCCCGATGACGCTCGACGTGTTGATGATCGTCCCGAACGCGTGTGCGCGCATGGTCGGGATGAACTCCTTGGAACACAGGAAGGTGCTCATGAGGTTCATGTCGACGACGTGCTGAAAATCCTGCTTCGACAGCTTCCAGCTCAGCCCGTTGGACGACCCGCCCGCGAGGTTGATCAGCGTCAGCACGGGCCCAAGCTTGTCCTCGATGGCCACACGCATCCGGTGGATGTCCTCCTCTGAGGTCAGCTCCGCGAAGAAGGTGTGCTTGGCCGGATCCAGGTCGAAGCTCGAGAGCACGCGCCTGATCTCCACGTCGGATCCGCGGTAGTGGCAGGCGAGATTTCGAAAGCCCTTTTCCAGCAGGTACTTCACGACGTGGCTTCCCAGCCCGCCGTTAGAACCTGTCACCAAAATCGTACCGTCTGAGACGTTCATGTCGCGCTCCCTTTCACCTGTTGAACGGCGCGGAAACTATCACGCAGTCCCACCGCTGCACAGCATCACTGCGCGCCAATGGCGCCCCGCCCATCCAGCTGGAGCGTGTTGATTGGACGCCGCAAACGTCGAGCGCGATCATTTGGGCGGCGCGGTCGCTCTCGCCGGTGACGCCAGCGTTCATCACCGCTACACTGTCGCCGCTCGCACGCGGCCCACCCGTCGCGCCGCACCACCCCCTACCGCCGCTAGCCCTCCTGGGCAGCCCGCAAGAGGTCCGCCATGGAGTTCGCGCTCACTGAGATCCAGCAGATGGTCCTGGAGACCGCCCGTAGCTTCGCCGACAACGAGCTGCTGCCGAACGCCGCGGCCACCGACAAGACCGGCACCTTCCCGGCCGCGGCCGTCAAAACCCTCGCAGAGCTTGGATTTCTCGGCGTCGCGGTCGACGAAAAATGGGGCGGCGCCGGTTTCGACAACCTCAGCTACGCCATCGCCATGGAGGAGATCAGCCGCGGCTGCGCCTCCACCGGCGTGATCATGAGCGTGAACAACTCGCTGGTCTGCGACCCCATCAAGAAGTTCGGCGACGACTTTCAGAAGAAGAGGTGGCTCACGCCGCTGGCGCAGGGCAGACGCCTCGGCTGCTTCGCCCTCTCCGAGCCCGGCTCGGGGTCGGACGCGGCGGGCATGCGCACGACGGCGATCCTCGATGGCGACGACTACGTCATCAACGGCACCAAGAACTGGATCACCAGCGGCAAAGAGGCGGATGTCTGCATCTTGATCGCCCACTCCGACCCCAGCGAGCGCCACCGCGGCATCTCGGCGTTCATCGTCGACCGCCAAGAGTCGCCGTATGGCATCGGCAAAGTCGAAGACAAGCTCGGGATCAAGGGCTCCTCGACGACGTCGCTGGTGTTCGACAACGTGCGGGTCCCGGCCGTCAACCGCCTCGGAGCCGAGGGAATGGGCTTTAAAGTCGCCATGAGCACCCTCGACGGTGGCCGCATCGGCATCGCCGCGCAGGCCTTGGGGATCGCCCGGATCGCGTTTGAGGAGGCCTTGGCGTACAGCCGCGAGCGCAGCGCGTTTGGCAAAATCATCGGCGACTTTGGTGCGATCCGCGAGATGCTGGCCGACATGGCGACCGAGATCGACGCGGCGCGGCTGCTGATCTGGCGGGCGGCGGTGGGCAAGGATCGCGGCGAGAACTTCGGCAAGCACAGCGCAATGGCCAAGCTCTACGCCTCGGAGATGAGCGCGCGGGTGTGCCACAAGGCGCTGCAGATCCACGGCGGCTACGGTTACGTGAAGGAGTACAACGCCGAGCGCCACGTGCGCGACGCGCGGATCACCGAGATCTACGAGGGCACCAGCGAGATTCAGCGCCTGGTGATCGCGCGGGCGACGCAGGTGGCCTTTGACACGAGCCAGAGCTAGGCGACCGAACTTCGACGGAGAGCACCATGATGGATTTTCTGCCAAACGCCGACGAGCTGCGCATTCAGGGGCTAGCGCGTTCCTACGCTCGCGGGCCGCTGGCTGAGCGGGCGGCGGCGCACGACGCCGGCGCGTTCCCGACGGCGAGCGTGCTGGGTCTGGCCGGGTTCGGGCTGATGGGGATCAAGAGCCCCGTTGCCCTCGGTGGGCTCGGTGGCACCAACGTTGCGTATGTGCTGGCCATCCGCGAGGTCGCGCAGGTCTGTGCTTCCACGGCGGTGACGATGGCCGTCACCAACATGGTTGGCGACATGCTGCTGCAGTTCGGCACGGCCGCGCAGCAAGAGCGATGGCTGCGGCCGCTGCTGACGGGCGCGTTCACGGCGGGCGCCTTCGCGCTGACGGAGCCCAGCGCCGGCTCTGACGCGGCGAGCCTCGGCACCAAGGCTGTGCTGAGCGACGACGGCAACACCTACGCGCTGACCGGCACCAAGATGTGGATCACCTCCGGTGACGTCGCCGGCGTGATCCTCGTGATGGCCAAAACCGACGCCGACGCCGGCGCACGTGGCATCAGCGCGTTCCTCGTCGATCCCGCAAGTGCGGGCTTTTCGGTGGGTCGCCACGAACAGAAGATGGGGCTCAAGGGCTCGTCGACCGTCTCGCTGACTTTTGACGGCGTGAAGGTCCCGGTCGAAGACCGCCTCGGACCCGAGGGGATCGGCTTTCGCATCGCCATGACCGCGCTCGACGGCGGCCGGTGCGGCATCGGCGCGCAAGCCCTGGGCATCGCCCAAGCCAGCCTCGACGCCGTCCTGGCGAGCATGGCGGCACGCAAACGCGACGATCGCGCGCTCGGCACCGATCAGGCCGCCGCCTTTCGCATCGCCGACATGGCCACGCGGATGGAGGCGGCGTGGCTCATGGTGCTGCGCGCCTCCGCCCTCAAAGACGCCGGCCAGCGGATGAGCCGCGAGGCGGCGATGGCCAAGGTCTTCGCGACCGAGGCCGCCGGGTTTGTGACCAAGACGGCCATGGGCCTCGCCAGCGCCGCTGACCTACGCACCGACAGCCCGATCGGCCGCGCCTACCGTGACGCCCGCGTGGCGCGCATCTACGAGGGCACCAGCGAAGTGCAACGCATCGTCATCGCGCGTGAGCTGGTGCGGGCGAGCTGATGCCAGAGACGCCGACAGGGTCGACGAGCCGCGTGTTGCTGGTCAGCGGCGGCGACCTGACCGCGGACCACGCGCTGGCCCGCGGCCTACGAGATGCCGGCGCAGAGGTGGTGCTGCTGCCGGATGCGCCAGACGCGGCCATCGTGGCAGCGGCGACACAAGAGGC
Organism: uncultured Myxococcales bacterium; assembly: GCA_937910235.1. Lineage (GTDB taxonomy): Bacteria > Myxococcota_A > UBA9042 > UBA9042 > UBA9042 > UBA9042. Next base: position 19,581 of record CALENB010000056.1, read on the forward strand.
GGTGGACGCGGTGCGCTGCCCAAGCGGACGCGTCGCGTCCGTCGCCGCGGCGATACGACGAGCAGGGCTAGACGCGACGGTGAGCGCGTCAGCCACGGTGACGGAAGCAGGGAGGCAAGCGCCATGAACTTTGAGCTCGACGAGACCCAAGAGATGATCCGCGACAGCGTGCGCAGCTTCGTAGCCGGGCGCGTCAGTCAGCCTGCGATGAAGTGGAACGAAGGTCACGGCGACGCCAGAGAGGCCCTCTGCGAGCTCGCCGGGCTGGGCCTGTTGGGCGTGCTGGTCAGCGAAAAGGCCGGCGGTGCGGGCTTGGACGTGCTCACGCTCGCCATCAGCCTCGCCGAGTTGGCCCGGGGTGACGCGGGGCTCGCCGCCATGGTCGCCCACCACAACGCGGTGGCGCTCGGCCACCTGCTTGCGGCGGGCTACGACAACAAGCCGCAGCTCCAGCGGTTCGCCCAAGGCGACGCCCTGCTCTGCCGCGCCGCCAGCGAAGGCTCAGACCACCTCGACGGCGCGACCATCACGACCACCGCCACCAAGCAGGCCGACGGCGCCTGGTCCCTCAAAGGTCACAAGCGCCTCGTGCCGCTCGGCAACTTGGCCAGCCACAGCATCGTGACCGCGATGACCGAAGCCGGCCCGATAGCCCTGCTCGTCGACCTGGACGCCGCCGGCGTCACCCGCACCCTCAGCGACACCCTCGTGGGCCTGCGCACGTGTGACCTCGCTGATCTGACCTTCGAGGCCGTCGCAGTACCCGAGGCCAACTTCCTCGGCGACGCAGCCGCAGTCGCGAGTCGCGTCGCCGCCCTGGCCCGCATCACAACCGCAGCCATCGCTTTAGGGGTCACGCGCGCAGCCCTGGCGGCCGGGGTCACCTACAGCCTCGAGCGCAAACAGTTCGGCAAACCCATCGCCCGCTTCCAACCCATTCAGTGGCAGACCGCCGACAGCGCCACCGAGCTCGAAGCCGCCGAGCTCCTCACGTGGCGCGCCGCGTGGCAGCTCTCCACCAGCGGCGCGACGGCACATTCCGTCGAAAAGGCCGCGATCTTCGCCTTGGAGTCGGCCCAGAAGGTCGCTGATCGCGCCCTGCAGATGCACGGCGGCTATGGCTACACGGTCGATTTTCCGGTTGAGCGCCACTTCCGCGACGCCGCTACGCTGCGCATTTTGGCGGACGGCCCCGACGTTCAGCGCGTCGCCATCGCCAAGGGTTTGGCGACGGGGGCCAACGGGGTCAGATGACTACACTTAACACTTGCAAGCAAGTGTTAAGTGTAGTCATCTGACCCCTCTCCCCGGCGACCAAGTCAGCAGCAACCGATCCGCCACGACCTCATTCTCAAGCGTCTGCCCCTCCATCTGAAATCGCCGCAGCATTGACCGCCCCACGTTGACGCTCACTTCGACCTCAAACAATCCGCGCGGCAAGTCCAGATGCACGGGCTTGGTACCAGAGCGTTTGCTGCCATCGATGGAGAGCGCCACCCGCGCCCCACGCGCCTTCGCGGCCGCGATCTCGGCGTACAGCTCGACCAGCCGAAACGCCTGCGCGCCATAGAGCGTCGCCTCACAGTCCACGTAAGGCGGATCGCAGTAGACGAGGTCACCCTCCCTCGCCGCCTGCAAGCTCGCCTGGTAGCCCTGGTGCACAAACTGCACGTTCGCGACGCGCGGCGCCCACCGCTCGACCCGACCCGCGAAGGCTGCTGCGCTGACGGGCCGATGTGGACCGAGCGGCGTGTTCATCGTGCCTTTCTTTGAAAATCGGATCACGCCGCCGTAGCAGCTGCGGGCCAGGAACAGCAGATCTAGCGCGTTCGGCGCGGCGTTGTAGCGGTCCCGCAGGTCGCCGTACCACGCCTTGCGGTCGCTGGCATCGAGCGCCATGAACGCGTCGCGACGCTCCGCGTAGCCGGCGACGAGGCCGGGCGCGTCGCGCTGCAGCAGCTGCCAGATGCCAATCAACGGTCCCAGCACATCGGAGGCGATCGCCCGGTCCGGCTGCAACGTGGCCAGCACCGCGCCGCTGCCGATAAAGGGCTCGTGGTAGGTGCGAATGTCGCGCGGAAACCAGCCTGCGATCTCGTGGGCGAAGCGTTGCTTGTTTCCGATCCACTTCAGCAGCTGCGTCTTCATGCGCGCGACGTCGTGAGGCGGCGGGCCGTCGCGTCGCTGCGGGGTGGTGGCTGCAAAGAGCTCGAGCTGGTCTTGTTGCGGAGGGGCCGTGTGGTGGGTCAGCGCATCACTCCTTGTCGTCATAGAAACGCGGGCTGTTGTCGACCTCTCGGCCGCGATGCTGACGCGGGCTGTTGTCGACCGGGCCCCGAGCACGCGGCTTTTCCGGGCTGGTGGAGCGGTTGGGATCGTGGTGGGAGTAGCCTTGACCGGCGTCTGAGACGGGCGCCGGCGGTTGGCCGCGCCGACGCGACCGCGCGTCCTCGACGCGGCGTTGCTGCGCCATGGCCTCCGGATCGGGTTGATGCGCATTGCGGTCGAGCGCGGGGCGGTCTGGGATGACGTCGAGCACACCGGTCAGCTGCGGGCTGGCGGCGACGGGCGCCGCCCAAGTGGCGCTGCCGGCGTCGCGCGAGGGGCGGTACAACCCACCCTCCGGTGGCGCGGCGCTGTACGGGCTCGGCGGCAGATCAGCGGGGCGTGACCGCGCCGGCGTGGAGCGGCGCTGCGCTTCGGTGTACGGGCTCGAGGCGTGGTGGGGGCGACTCGGCGGCTGGGGCGGGCGACTCGGCGCTTGGGGCGGGCGACTGGCGGCACCCACAGGATGC
>CALENB010000057.1 GCA_937910235.1 uncultured Myxococcales bacterium
TCACCGTCGTCTTGGGATACGCCGCGATGTTCGTCGCCGAGGGCTTGCTTCACGTCTCGGGGGTCATGGCGCTGGTCGCCGCCGGGCTGTGGCTGGGCGGGCCAGCTCGCACGCGGATCTCCCCAGAGATCGGCCATTTTCTGCATCATTTCTGGGAGCTGCTGGCCTACTTCGCGAACACGCTCATCTTCTTCCTCGTCGGCGCCGTCATCGGCACACAGGTTGAGGGCGCGTCGCTCGCCGACTTCGGCCTGATTATCGTGCTGTACATCGCGGTCATGGCGATTCGCTTCTTCGTGGTCTACCTGTTTCGTCCCGTCGCCAACCTCGTCGGTGACGACATCAGCATGACGGACGGGCTCGTCGTGGCCTGGGGCGGGCTGCGCGGCGCCGTGTCGATGGCGTTGGTGTTGGTGATCGCCGCGAACCCCGCGATTCCAGAGAGCGTGCGCAATCAAGTCCTGATTTTGGGGGCCGGCGTGGTGTTCCTCACCATCGCGGTGAACGGCGTGACGATGGGGCCGCTCCTGTCTTGGCTCGGCTACAACAAGGCGCCGCTCACGGAGCAGCTCGCTGCCCTGGCAGCACAGACGCTGGTGTTGGAACACGTGATCCACAACATCGACGAAGTGCGGAGCTCACGCGAGCTGCGAACGGTCTCGTGGGGTGATGTCGAGTTGGACGTGCGTCAGCGCCGCTCGACGCTCAAGCGGGAGGTCGACGCCCTGCAGAAGACCATGACCAACCTCAGCCCAAGTGAGCAGAAGAAGGGCTATTGGCTGCAGGCGCTCAACGTCGAGCGCCTCGCGTATTGGGCCGCCTTCGCGAGCGGAACCCTTGGCAGTACGGCCCTCAAGGTGATGGATCATGAGCTCAACCTGCATGGTGACGCCGTCGCCGGCGACCACCTCATCCCGCCCGCCCAGCGCACGCCACGCGCGAGCGGCCTGCGCAGCGCCGTCACCCGATTTCTTCGCGACAGCGACGCCCTGCGCCGCATCTACACGGCGCTCGAGTTCGATAGCCTGACGCTACAGTACGATCTGGCGCGCGCCGAAAGCTCCGCAGCCAAGAAGGTGTTGGCGAGCCTGCCCGCGATCCAAGGTGTGAGCCCGGAGGTCGCGCGGGATATTGGCGACGCGTACACCCGATACATGCGGACCGCTAAGGAGCGGCTGGAGGAGATGCGCGTCAACCTGCCCGAGATCACGCAGGCGATCGAGACCCGACTCGCGCAGCGAATCGCCCTGAACTTCGAGCGCACCGAGTATGAACACCTCGCACATCGCGGCGCGATGGAGCCGGGCTTGGCCGACAGATTGAAGGTGTTGATCGAAGAGAAGATGGCCCGACTCGCCAGCAGCCCGACCACGGGCACGCTGCCCGAAGTCGCTGACATGCTGCGCGAGATCCCGCTTCTTGAGCCGCTCGATGACGCCTCGTGCGCCAAACTCGCGGCGTCCGCCAACATGATCGTGGTGCCCGCGGGCGAGTACCTGTTTCGGCAAGGCGAGCGCGGTGACGCGATGTACGTCATCACACGTGGCGCCGCGGAGATTCGGATCGAGAGCGACTCTGGTGAGCAGCTCGTCGACGTGCTGGGCGGCGGCGACATTCTCGGTGAGATGGCGCTGCTCACGGGCGAGACGCGCACCGCATCGATTCGGGCCGCGACGCCGGTGACCCTCATTCGGGTCGGCCGCGCCGCGTTCGACGCGCTGATGCTGGGCAATGAGGCGCTGAGCCAGGCCGTCTGGGACGGCTTCGCGCAGCGACGCTTCGACAACTACCTGCGCACCGTCTCGGGCTTCAGGCACTTGGACCGCGACGCGCGCTTGGCGTGGATCAGCGGCAAGCCGCACGTCGGGTTGGAAGACGGCGCCATGGATGAGGTCAACGGTGACGCACATTGGCTCTTCGTGCTCACAGGTAGCGTGCGCACCGTCGGGCAGGATCACGACCACGTCGCGCCGGCGTTGGTGCGCATCGGCGGCAATCGCACGCTCTCGTGCCGGTCTGCGGCCCGTGTCGTGCTGCTCCCCGATGCGGTCGTCGACGCCGCCGAACAGGCGAGCTAGCCCAGCGGCGATTCGCACGCTAGGTTGCGCCCGTGTCCAGCCCATCCCCACCACCCGCTCACCTCACGCACGCCGGCACCCCCAGCGCCGGAGGGCATGGTCATCCGCCTGCGAGGCGCACGCGACGCACATCGTTGCCCCGCTATGCCCGTTGGATCGGCGTGGGGCTCGGTCTGCTCTGGCTCAAACTCCTGCTCACCAGCGCGTGGCAGGGCGACGACGCGTTCATCACCCATCGCAGCGCCGCGAACCTTGTCGCCGGTCACGGCGCGGTGTGGAACGTCGGCGAGCGGGTGCAATCGTACACGCACCCCCTGTGGTTCTCGTTCTCGACCTTCTTTCACGCGCTCACCGGCGAAGCTTACGTCAGCATGCTGGTGCTCTCGATGGTGCTCGTCGGTGTGGCTGTGGCCGGGATCGCGCTGGGTGTCGCCCGCGACTGGCGTGTCGGCGCGCTGCTCGCCCTGGCCCTGTCGTGTTCGGCCGCCGTGGTCGACTACGGCGTCTCGGGCCTAGAGAACCCGCTGCTCTACGTCCTGCTGCTCGGCGCCCTCATCGCCACGGCGCGGCTGCCGATGCCGTCCCAGATCCAGTTCGCCGGGCTGCTCGTCTGCGCCGTCGGGCTGACTCGTATGGACGCGCTGGTGCTCGCGGGCCCGCCGCTGCTGGTGATGGCCCACGGGCTGCGACCCCGCAAAATGGCCGTGCGAGCGCTGCTGCTCGCGTCGCTGCCGCTTGTGGCGTGGGAGGGGTTCAGCCTGCTGTACTACGGCAGCTTGGTGCCCAACACGGCGATCGCCAAGCTCAACCTCGAGATCGACAAGTGGGACCTCGCGGTCCAGGGGCTACGCTATCTCGGCTGGACCGCGCGACGGGACCCGATGACGCTGATCCTGATCGCCGGCGGCATCACGGTGGCGGCGCTCCGCGGCGGCCGAATCGAGCGGGCCAGCGCCGTGGGCTTGGGCCTGTATCTCCTCTACGTCTTGCGGATCGGCGGCGACTTCATGGGAGGGCGGTTCCTCGCCGCGCCCGCGGTGTTGGGCGCCGCGCTCATGGCCCGCACGCTGCCGCTGCCGAAGCTGAGCGCTCGCTGGCCAGGTGTGGCGGCGCTGGTCTGCGTGCTCGTCGGTCTGGGATGGCCGCAGAGCCGCTGGATGACCGACGCGGACTACGGCGTCGGCGTCGACCCAACCAGCATCGTCGCGGCCAGCGGCATCGCGGATGAACGCGCCTACTACCAGCCGACCACCGGCCTGCTGCGCAACCTCCGGTCCTGGTCGGGGCTGCGCGCCGCCGGGGAGCCGATCCCGCCGTATCCAGGCGCGCGAAAAGGCTGGCAGCACCGCCACGACGTCGGCGTCGTGATCGAGGACGAAGTCGGCTTTTTCGGCTATTTTGCGGGTCCCGGCACCTACGTCATCGACGCCTGGGCGCTCGGCGATCCCTTGCTGGCCCGATTGCCGTATCGGCCGGGCCCGCAGTGGCGGATCGGCCATTACCCGAGACCGCTGCCCAAGGGCTACCTCGCCAGCGTCCAATCGGGACAGAACTTGCTGGCCGACGCGACGCTCCGGCCCGTGTACGACGACATCCGACTCGCCACGCGCGCGTCGCTGTTTGCAGAGGGGCGCTGGGCGGCGATCTGGCGGCTAAACACCGGTCATCATGCCGCCGCGCTGCGCGCTTGGCGCCCTCGACCGTCACGGTCCGCCCGACCGTCACAGTCCGCCCGGCCGGCGCCATGAAGAATTGAAGCGCACGATCCGAACATCAACGAAGCGAAGAGAACATGAACGACCCCAAGACCTCGCCGCTCGCCCCAGCGCCCGATCCTGCAGCGTCCGATCCTGCAGCGCCCGATCCTGCAGCGCCTGAACCTGCAGCGCCGCCGTTCGCGCAGACGTCGGTCGTGTACCTGCCGAGGCAGTGGTTCGCGGTGTGCAGCTCCCGCGAGCTGGGCAAGGGCGCCAAGGCCATCACGTTGCAGGGTGTTCGCATGGCGCTGTTTCGCGGCGAAGACGGCACGCCCGGCGCGTTACTCGACCGCTGCTCACATCGCAACGTGCCGCTCTCGGCTGGCCGAGTCGTCGATGGCGAGGTTGAGTGTGGCTATCACGGCTGGCGGTTCAATACGTCCGGCACATGCACACGCGTGCCTGGGTTGTGCCGCAGCCACGGCGCCGACAGCCGCCGCGCGCCGTCGTTCGCTTGCCGCGAACAGGATGGGTTTATCTGGGTCTGGTCGACGCCCAACGAGCCGCCCTCCACGGAGCCCTTTCGGCTGCCGATGCTCGACGCGCCCGGCTACACGACTGTGCGCCGCAGCGTTGATTTTCCGGGCACCATGCAAGCGACAGTCGAGAACGCGCTCGATGTGCCACACACCGCATTCCTGCATCGCGGACTGTTTCGAGGCGCCGGCGAGCCGAACCGCATCTCCGTCCGTGTCACCCGCACCGCCACCAGCGTAGAGGCTGAATATACAGGCGAACCGCGACCCGAGGGGTTGGTTGGTCGCATGCTGTCGCCGTCGGGCGGCGTCGTGAGCCACTGGGATCGGTTCGTGCTGCCGTGCGTCGCGCAGGTCGAATACAGGCTCGGAGAGGAGAACCACTTTCTCGTCACATCGTTGATGACCCCTGTCGACGCTCACCTGACGCGCGCGTTCGCGGTCATCAGCTTCCGCCTGCGCATCCCCGGATGGCTCGTGACCCCCTTCCTGGCGCCTATCGCGATGCAGATCTTCAAGCAAGACGCGAAGGTGCTCGCGCGCCAGAGCGAGGCGAGCCACTTCTGGGGAGGTGAGCGCTACGTCTCCACCGAGATCGACATCCTTGGCGCGCAAATCCAGCGGTTGTTGCGCCGAGCGGCCGACGGGCGCCTCGCGCCCGACGACAAACCGTGGACAAAACAAGTGCAGCTCGACGCGTAGCTGCCTATAGGCGCCGGCCTTGGTCATCGTTTCGTCCACCACGAAAAAATCAGCGACCGAACAGCA
>CALENB010000058.1 GCA_937910235.1 uncultured Myxococcales bacterium
GTGTTCGCGAGACTGCCTGGTCTACCGTCATGGACGAAACGATGATCGAGGCCTCGCGTCGGGACCGAGCGCGGTGCCGAGTAGGCGTGTTGGGTCGTCACGGCCCCGCCCCCGGCTTGCACGACGGATCACCCGAATCATAAAACCGAATGAGCAACCCATAGGTCGGCGAGAACGACGAGCCCGTGTCGGCCGCCACGATCAAGCCTTCGTCGCAGCCGCCGCCGGGGCGCCACGCCGCATCGAACAGATGCGTATTGCCGCTGGCGAACCAGGGCGTCTTGTCGAAGTCGGGAATCGACGCCTTCAGCCAGTCGCTCGCGTCGTAGGCCACCTTCAGCCCGGCGCGCAGCTCCACGACCGTGCCGCTCAGCCCGGGCCCGATAGGCCTGCCGACGACCAGCGCGCGCGTGCCGTCCGGCTTCCACGCGACGGTCTGCGGTCCGGCGGCGGTGCCCACGCCCGGCAGCGTCGTGGCCACCCAGCCGCCGTTGTAGGTGTAGACCTTGTTGCTGGACGTCCCCACGACGATGCCGTAGCCGCCACCCGGTCGCCACGCGCCGCGACCGGCGTTGCCAAAGCTGCTCTTCCAGCCGTTGTCGAGCACATCGCCGTTGGCCAGCAGCCACACTTTGCTCGCTGATCCGTTGATTCCATGGGTTGTGAGCACCACATCGCCGCCACCGAACTGCGGCAGGGCGGCCTCTACCCACAGCAGCCCGCTCATGCCGCCATGCGCGTTGAAACCCTTGGGCGCCGAGAGGCCGGTGGTCGGGTCCCAGGTGAAGAGGTAGTTGATGCTGTTGCCGCTCGCCGCCCTCGTCCCGATCGCCCACTTGCCCTTGGCGCTGCAACGCACGGCGACCGGAAGCCCGAGCGGTAGCTTGGTGGCCACCGCAGGCTTGAGTTGGCCCGCGGCGTCCACGTCGAGCCGCCACAGCTGGCCGACGCCCGCCTTGTCCGTCCCAATCACCAAGAAGAACGCGCCATCCGACGCGACATCGAGCGACACGACGTCCACACCGAGCGTCGCGACCTTGGTCAGCGGCGCCGTCTTGGCTGTCGCGCTGGGCGCGTCGTAGCGCAGCACTTGGCCCTGGCGGCCCAGAATCACCGCAAACGCGCCGCCGGGATGCCAACGCACGGCGTTGAGATCATCCTTCGCCAGCAGGTTGGGCACGCGCTCATAGAGCAGAAATCCGGGCTTGTAGGGGTCGGCGCCGCCTGTGTCAGCCGCGCCGCTGTCGAGTTGTACGGTGTCCAGCTGCACTGTGTCGGGCTGCGTCGTATCCGGCTGCGTCGTGTCCGCCTGCGTCGTATCCGGCTGCGTCGTGTCGGGCTGCGTCGTATCCGGCTGCGTCGTATCCGGCTGCGTCGTATCCAGCTGCGCCGTGTCCACAGCTGCAATATCGTCGGTCAAGCCGGAGTCCTGCGCCCCGCCGGCGTCTGCGACGGCCCCGTCCGAGCCCGTCGCGAAGCGCGAAGTGCAGATGCCGTTGACGCAGGCCTGCCCCAAGTCCGCGCACGATCGCGCGATGGCCCAGTTCAACCCAGACGCCTCGCAGCGCCACACCACGGCACCCACGCAGCGCACGTCGCCGCTCCTGCAGGTCGTCTCCGTTGGGCTCGAGCAGCCCGCAAAAGCAAGCCAGAAGCCGACAAGACCCCACGCTAGGCGGGCTCCGGTTCGGCTCGTCGTGCTCCCAGGCAGGCCCATGGCGTCTCCGTTGCTGCAGGTGAGGCGGGTGATGCAGGAGAGGCGGCCCCTAGCACCGACACGGCCGACGAGGCAAGCTACCGGCGCCTCAACGATACCGGAGCCAGCCATGTTTGACCTGCTAGAAGATCACCCCTCCCTGCAGGAGATGAGCGGCCTCGACGCCGCGTTTCTCTACCTGGAGACCCCCAGCACCCCGATGCACGTCGGCGGGCTGAGCATCATGGACGGTTCGCTCACGTTCGAGGGCTTTCGCGAACTGATGGCGAGTCGGATCCACCTCGTGCCCGTGCTGACGCGCCGTCTCGTCGACGTGCCATTTGGCCTCGACAAGCCGTACTGGATGGACGACCCCGACTTCAACCTCGACTGGCATATCCACCACAGCGCCCTGCCCGCGCCAGGGGATTGGAACCAGCTGCGGCGGCTGTGTTCCCGCACGTTTTCGCAGCCGTTGGACCGCTCGCGGCCGCTCTGGGAGATGGTGCTGGTCGAAGGGTTGGACCACATTCCGCAGATTCCCCCAGGCTCCGTCGCGATCATCAACAAGATCCACCACGCCTGCATCGACGGCATGAGCGGCGCCGACATCATCGGGATGTTGTTTGACGTGACCAAGGAACCGCGCGACATCCCGCCAGCGCCGTACAAGCGCGTCAGCACGATGCCGTCGGACCTGGAGCTGTTGAAACACGCCGCGCGCGGGCTCGTCAGGCGGCCGCGGGCGCTGCCCAAGCTGTTCGCCGACGTCACCAAGGCTGTGGGGCGGGCCACCGCGCTCGCCAAAGCTGCACCGGAGGCGCCGCCGACCCTGCCCTTCCAAGCGCCGCCGACGCCGCTAAACCGGCAGATCTCGTCCAATCGCCTGTGGAACGTGGCGCTGCTGGAGCTGCACCGCGTCAAGCGCCTCAAGCGCCTGATGGACTGCACCGTCAACGACGTAGTGCTGGCGATCTGCGCCGGCGCGCTGCGGACCTACCTCGAGGAGAAAGACGCGCTGCCCGAGGCGCCGCTGGTGACGATGGTGCCGGTGTCGACGCGCTCGAAGTCCGAGAAGAACACCATGGGCAACCAGGTGTCGGGTATGTTCATCCAGCTCGCCACCGACATCGCCGACCCGGTGGAGCGGCTGCGCAAGATCCACACCAACGCGTCGGTCGGCAAGACGTATCAGGGCGCGGTGGGGGCGAAGAACCTGATCAAAGCGACGGAGTTTGTGCCGTTTGGCCTCGCCGCCCAGGCCGCGCGGGCCTATTCGCGGTCACAGCTCGCCGACTATCACCGGCCGGTGTTCAACTGCGTCATCACCAACGTGCCGGGCCCGCAGGTGCCGCTGTACCTCAACGGCGCGCAGCTGCTGGCGCAAATGGGGTCGGCGCCGATCCTCGATGGCATGGGGCTGATGATCGTGGTGACGAGCTACAACGGCGTGCTCGCGATCAGCCCGACGAGCTCGCCGGCGGTGATGCCAGATCTCGATCGCTTCAACGAGCTGCTGTGGCGCTCGGCCAATGAGCTGGAGGCGGCGATCAACGCGCTTGACCTCAATGAAGACGGGCCGCAGCTCAAGAAAGGCGCCGTGGCCGCGGTGTTCAAAGCCGCCAAGAGACAGCTCGACGATCAGCCTGAGCTGGAGCTGCCAGCCACCGGGGTCTATCGCTTCGAGGTGACGGGCGGCCAGGCGCAGGTGTGGACGTTTCGGCTCGGCGAGACCCGCTCGCTGCTGCCGGAAGACTCGGACGACGCCCTCTGCTCGATGCGCATGGTCGACTATGAGTTCCTCCAGCTCGCGGCCGGCAAGCTGGACGGCCCTGGGGCGTTCATGTCCGGTAAACTCAAGGTTAAAGGCGACATTAAGGCGGCCATCGGCTTCGGCAAGGTGCTGGCGGCCCTCACGTCCTAGCCGTCTGTGCCCCAGCATCGCGGAGCCCCAGCATCGCGGAGCCCCTGCATCGCGGAGCCCCTGCATCGCGGAGAAGCCCATGACGACGACCCTCACGCTGATCCGTCCCGACGACTGGCACCTGCATCTGCGGGATGACGACAGCCTGCGCGCGGTGCTGCCCCACACCGCCGCCCAGTTTGCGCGCGCGATTGTGATGCCGAATCTCAAGCCGCCGGTGGTCTCCACCGCGATGGCGCAGGCCTACCAAGCCCGCATCCTCGCCGCCCTGCCCGCTGGCGCGGTCTTTCAACCGCTGATGACGCTCTACCTCACGGACGACACCACGCCCGACGAGATCCGCCGCGCCAAGGCGAGCGGGCTGGTGGTCGCCTGCAAGCTGTATCCGGCGGGCGCGACGACCAACTCTGACGCCGGGGTGACGGACATCAAGCGCGTCGACGCCGCCCTCGACGCCATGGCCGAGGTGGGGTTGCCGCTGCTGCTGCATGGCGAGGTGACGGACGCGACCGTCGACATCTTCGCGCGGGAGACGGTCTATCTGGCGCGTGTGCTGCGACCGCTGCTGGCGCGCCACCCCGCGTTGCGGGTGGTGTTGGAGCACATCACCACGGCGGCGGCGGCCGAGGTCGTGCGCGAAGGACCGCCGCGGCTGGCTGCGACCATCACCGCGCACCACCTGCTCTCGAACCGCAACGACATGCTCGCCGGTGGTATCCGTCCCCATCTGTATTGCCTGCCGATTCTCAAAAAAGAGACGGATCGCCAAGCGCTGCTCGCCGCGGCGACGTCGGGCAACCCCAAGTTCTTCCTCGGCACCGACTCCGCGCCGCACGCCGTCGCCGCGAAGGAGAGCGCGTGTGGCTGCGCGGGCGCCTACACCGCGTTGACGGCGTTAGAGCTGTATGCGACGGCGTTTGAGCAGGTCGACGCGTTGGCCCAGCTGGAAGGCTTCGCCAGCTGCCACGGCGCCGATTTTTACGGCCTGCCGCGCAACCAGACGACGGTGACGCTGACGCGGCGACCCTGGCGAGTGCCAGCGCAGGTGGCCTTTGGTTCACAGCGCTTGCGGCCCTATTTTGCGGGCCAGGAGCTGCCTTGGCGCCTACAGCGCTGACCCGACCGCCGCAGCGCCCTTGGCTAGCGACTCACTCTGCGCGCTCCAGGTCGAGCTTCTTCTGGTACCGACCTTGGGCCAGATCGACCAACGTCAGGATCACAATCGTGAAGTAGAAGGTCGTCTTGCTCATCGGCTCGACCGGATGGCCGCCGAAGTGCAGGTGCGCGAGGTGGCCGCCCTCCGACAGCAGCATCACCCCGACGATCAGCAAGATGAACAGGCCCAGCACCTCGTACATCCGGTTGCGCTCGAGGAAGTCTGAGACCTTATCGGCCAGCACCATCATCATCACGCCAGAGATCACAATCGCCGTGGCCATGACCCACATCACCCGCGTCAGGGCGAGCGCGCTGAGGATCGAATCGAACGAAAACACGAGGTTCATCACGACGATCCAGGCGATGGCGACGCCCGGAGCGCGCTGAGGGCCCTCCTCCGCGTCGCCGTCGATGTCGTGCACGGTGAGCAGGTGGGTGATCTCCTTGAAGGCGGTGTAGACGATGAAGACGCCGCCAACCAGGACGATGACCGAGTGCACGTTGAAGTCGCCCTCGACGATGCCTGGCACATGCAGGCCGCCAAACGGGACTTGAAACGCGTCAATGGCCTGCACGATGACAACGAGCAGCACGACGCGCAGCACGATCGCCAGCGCGATGCCGACGCGGCGCACCATCTGACGCCGCTCCACCGCGACGCGTTTGGACTCCAGGGAGATGTAGAGCAGGTTATCGAAACCCAGGACGGCCTGCAGAAACACCAGCATCGCCAGGGTGAAGAGATTGTCGACGCTCATCTGGATCGCTCCATCGCTGGCTGCGGGTCGGGTCGCTGACTGGGGGTCGGGGTCGCTGACTGGGGGTCGGGTCGCTGACTGGGGGTCGGGTGCACGGCGTGCGGCGTTGGACGACATACCCCGTGGCGCTGCGGATGCAAAGCGCGCCGATCGGCCCGTTCTTTGGGGGGCAGACGCTCGCCGCCGGCTGGGGCATGCTGCGCGCGCCGCGGGGTTCGCGGCGACGTTGAGGGAGACCCATGCCCGCGCACACCAGCGACCCTGCTGCGATCAAGATCGTCCGAAACGCCGTCGCGCCGATCCTCGCCGTCTTCCAGACCCAGGCGCGCGGCGGCGTGATCCTGGTGCTGTCTGCGCTCGCCGCGCTGGTCTGGGCCAACTCGCCCGCGGGCGAGCTCTACGAGCAGCTCCTGCACACCGACGTCGCCGTTCGGATCGGCGCGCACGCCCTCTCGCTGCCGGTGAGCCACTGGATCAATGACGGGCTGATGTCCCTGTTCTTCTTCGTCGTAGGCCTAGAAATCAAGCGCGAAGTGCTCTCGGGCGAGCTCTCGTCGCCGCGCCAAGCGGCCCTGCCCATCGCCGCCGCCATCGGTGGTGTGGTGCTGCCGGCGCTGCTCTACTGGGTGGTGAACCGGGGCACCCCGACGGCGGCGGGGTGGGGCATCCCGATGGCGACGGACATCGCGTTTGCCTTGGGGGTGCTGGCGCTCCTCGGGGCCCGTGTGCCGCTCTGGATGGTCGTGTTTCTGACCGCCCTCGCCATCGTCGACGACTTGATGAGCGTGCTCGTCATCGCGGCGTTCTACACGCCGGTCATCCATACGGACGCGCTCATGGTCGCGTTTGCCGCCTGGGCTTTTGTGCTGGTGATGAACGTGCGGGACGTGCGTTCACCCGCGCTCTACCTGATAAGCGGGGCGGTGATGTGGCTCGCGATGCACGAATCCGGCGTTCACGCGACGATCGCCGGTGTGTTGATGGGGTTGTCGGTGCCGGCCTCGCCGCGCATAGACCGCCGGCGTTTCGTCGACGCGGTCAGCAGTGGCTTGAGTCATTTTCGCCGGGTCGGCCAGGGTGAGCAGGTGGAGCAACGTGTGCTGGACGGCGCCCTGTATTCGATTCACCACGCCGCGACCGGGATTCAGCCGCCGTCCCATCGGCTGGAAGACGCGCTGCATGGCCCCGTGGCCTACGTGATCTTGCCGATCTTCGCGCTAGCGAACGCGGGGGTCGCCGTCTCGGTCTCAGACGCGATGACCGCGGCCAACACGGCCTGTGCGAGCGGGGTGGTGCTTGGGCTGCTCGTGGGCAAACCCCTAGGAATCTGGGGCGCAAGCTGGCTCGCGGTGCGGTTTGGCGTGGCAGATCTGCCCGACGGCGCGCGGTGGAGTCAGCTCTTTGGCGTCGCGATCCTGGGTGGCATCGGTTTTACCATGAGCCTGTTTGTGACGGGCCTGGCGTTCAAAGACGCGACCCACATCACGCCGGCTAAAATCGGCATCCTGGGCGGCTCGATGGTGGCGGCTGTGGTCGGTCTGTTGGTGCTGCGGCGCGTGCTTCCGCCGCGGAGGCTGGACTAGTGCGCGTGCTGTTGACCACACTGCCTGAGCGGCGACACTGCCTCAGCGGCGACACTGCGTTCCCGGCCACGGGGCGTTGCTGGCCACGGGGCGTCACCGGCCACTGGCTGCTATCGGTCACACCGTGTTATCGACCACGATGAGAGACCGCTTCGCTCGGTACCCGGCCGCTTCCGGCCACAAGGATCGTCATGCACCTGATTTCTTCCGCCACCTCGTCTCGACCCTCCCTGCGGACGCCGACGCCAATCACCGCCACGCTGCTGGCGCTGCTGATGTGCGGCCTGCTGACCGCTGGTTGTGGCCAACCTGTCGTCAAGACGGCCCTGGGTCCAGCGGACGCGGCCGTCACCACATCCGATGCGGCTGGTGATGGATCAAGCGCCGACGCTGGCGGATCCGACGCGGCAAGCGCAGACGCAGGTGGCGGCTGGCATGTGGGGCCCGACGCAGGTGTGGCCTTCACCGGCGGCGGATGGGTCAAGGTCAAGAACGAGACCGGCAACATCTTCGATTTCGACAGCCGCGCGGTGGCCCTGGAGCTCTCGCAGACCAAGGAGCCCGAGATCGGCAAGGCCTACGTCTGGTGGATGCGCACGCCTGGGCACTCCGTGGCCAACTTCGGCGTGCTCGAGCACGAGGAGAAGGTCTACAACCCCGACATCTCCATGGTTCAGAAGCCCGACGTCGCCAACTCGCCCGCCCACATCGCCAACTTTAACGGCGCTTTTGTGACGTATGAGGACGACATCGATCTCGAGAAGCTCAAGGCCCCCGTCGGCCCCGTCGTGTGGAAAGGCGAGATCCCGCAGCTGGCCTGGAATCACGTGCAGCACGTGCTCACGGTCAGCAACGCAGCGGCGCAGCAACCCGGGTACATTCAAATGGCCGGCGCGATCATGACGGCCGTCCGCGGGCAACTGAAGGCGGCTGAGGACGCTATCAAGGGCGGAAAGCCGCTCGTGGCGGTCATGCACGTCGAGAATATCCACACCCTGCTAGTGGGTGTCGCCGAAGCCAAAGACCTCACTGGCGACAAGAAGTTCAAATCCGATCTCAGCGTCTACACGATGGGCCTCGCTGCCGGTGACACGCCGCTGAACGAGGCGCTGAAGCACGCTGGTTTCGCGCTCAAGGCGGCCGAAGGGAGCTTCACGCCTGGCATCAAAGACGGCGTCGACGCGCTGGAGGCCGCGACAAAGGGGTTCAACGCCAACATGACCAAGACCCTGGAGGCCGTCGTCGGCTTCGCCAACGGCACCAGCAAGAACTTCAAGCCGGTCACTGAGAACGTCACGACGCTCAGCAACAAGTTCAACGAAGCCCTGTTCGGCGCCCGCAAGCTCGCTGAGATTCCGATGGAGCGATAAGAGATGCACCAACTCACACCGACGACCGACCGCCCCGCAGAACTCGGCCAGATGCGGCGGCGGCGCGCCCTCAGCACGGCCCGCGCGGTCCCGCTGGCTGCCCTGTTGCCCCCCCCGCTGCGCCCCGTGTTGCTGCCCCCCCGCCTAGCCCTCTGCGCGCTGGTGAGCTGCGCGCTGGTGGGCTGGACAGCCGGGTGCACGGAGCTTGGTGGGCAGCACAAGCGCGACCAGCTCCAGGTCAGCAAGGTGGTGCTCTACCAGAACGGCGTCGGCTATTTTGAGCGACGCGGCGAGGTCAAAGGCCGCAAAATCGAGCTGCGCGTGCGCCCAGATCAGATCAACGACGTGTTGAAGTCCCTGTCGGTGCTCAAGCGCGGCGGCGGCCGGGCCTCAAGCGTGACGCTGCCGGTCGAGCGCAGCAGCGACCGGCTCGCGGCGGAGCTCCCCGAGCAGGTGCGGAACGCGCGCGGGCTGCTCGGGCTGCTGCAAGTGCTGCGCGGCGTGGAGGTCACCATCGAGACGGCTGACGCTGACAAGCGCGGCCGGGTCGTCGGCGTCGAAGGGCGCGCCAAGGCCGCGAAGGTGACGCTCATGCAGGGCGAACAGCGCCTCGTTGTGCTGCCGGTGCAGGCGATCACCAAAGTCAGGATTCACGACAAGGCGCTCGCGACCGGGCTGGCGCGGAGCCTCGATATCTCGAAGAACGATGGTCAGTGGAAGCCCGTCAGCGTGACGCTGCGGTTCGCGGACAAGGGCCCGCACGACCTGCTGGTGAGCTACATCTTGGAGGTGCCTGTCTGGCGTCCGGCGTATCGCGCTTGGGTCGAGAAAGGCAAAGGCGTGCGGCTGAGCGGCTGGGCGGTGGTCGACAACGTCTCCGGGGAGGACTGGCGTGATGTGGCGCTGAGCCTGGTGGTGGGGTCGCCGCTGTCGTTTCGCTACAACCTGCATCGACCGCATCACGTGCGCCGCCCCGACCTCAGCTCACGGCTCGCCAGCACCGCCGCCGCGCCGCCGCCGGCCGACGTTGGATACGACAGCGCGCCGCGTCCATCCCCGCCGCCGCGCGCGATGCAACCCAAACCTTCGTCGATGGCTGGCTTTGGCAGCGGCGGTGGCGGCGGGATGCGGTCGCGCGGCGTGAGCCGGAAGTCGTTCGCGCCCCGCGCCCGACCGATGGCGCCCATCGTGGAGGAGGGAGCCGCGCCGGCACGGGATCTCTGGTCGGCCAACGAGCGGCGCAAAGCCATGACCGCGAGCGCCGCCGCCCTCGTCACGGGCCGCAAAGTCGGGGCGCTGTACCGCTACGACGCCCTCGAGCCGGTCACCGTGCCGGACGGTCAAGCCGCGCTCATTCCAATCGTCGATCGCCTCGTCCCCGGCGAAGACGTGTTCCTGTTTCGCTCCGTCAACGCCACCGCACCGTACCGCGCCGTGCTGCTGCGCAACGTCGGCGGTAAGTCCACCAAACACGGCGGCGACCTGGAGACTGGCCCGATCACGCTGTATGTCGGCGGCACCTTTGCAGGCGAAGGGTTCCTCGGCCGCGTGGCGAAGGGCGCGACCGCTTTTGTGCCATACGCCCAGGAATCCGGGCTCGCAGTCAGCCGCAGCTATCAGAGCAAGGACGACGAGACCCGCTTGGTCAAAGCCGTGGCCGGTCGCATCACCATCGAGGGCAAGCAGCATCGCATCCGCACCTTCACCGTGACCTCAGAGCGCGACGAGCCGAGCGTCGTCTACGTGAAGATGAAGAAGACGCACGGCTACACCATGGAGAACCCACCGACAGACATCGTGCGCGCTGGCGCCGACCTCTTCCTCCGCATCGCCGTGCCCGCCAAGTCCACCGGCAAGCTGGTGCTCACCGAGGTGCGACCGATGCGGCAGACGACCGTGACGCTCTCGCACATGGTGCTGACCGCGTTTCGGCTCTACCTGACCGATGCGAAGGCTGAGGACGCCGTCAAAGGCCCGATTCGCGAGCTGCTGGCCGTCAACGAGCAGCTCGGTCAGCTCGCCAATCGTCGTATGAGCCTCTATCGACAGCGCAACGAGCTCGCCACCGACGCGAGGCGTATCCGCCGCAACCTCGACAGCCTGCCGCCGGGCAACGTCGCCGCGAAGCTGCGCCGTCAGCTGGTGAAGCAGCTCGAAGACAACAGCAGGCAAGCCGCCCTGGTCGCGAAGGGCACCGTCGAGCTGGAGGTTGAGCGCGCGACGTTGCAGCCAGCGTGGCGCTGCTCAAGCAGATCTCGCTCAAGTAGCGCCACGCTGGCTGCAACGTAGCGCCACGCTGGCTGCAACGTAGCGCCACGGCAGCACCAAGACCGCTCCAAGAGGTTCCCATGCGTATTCTGTACGGCGTCGTTGGCGAAGGGATGGGCCACGCGACGCGCTCGCGGGTCGTGCTGCGGCACCTGCTAGCGCGGGGCCACGAGGTGCAGATCGTCGTCAGCGGCCGGGCCCACGACCTGCTGGCCGAGGAGTTCCCACAGGTGCGCCGCATCCACGGGCTGGAGCTGGTGTACGGTGAGAACGAGGTGCAGAAGCGCAAGACCTTCCTGGCCAACCTGGAGGGTCTGAACGCCGGCCTGCCCGACAACGTCAAAGCCTGGTTTCGGCTGGTGCGAGAGTTCGCGCCCGAGGTGGTGATCAGCGATTTTGAGAGCTGGTCGTATCTCTACGGCCGCAACCGTCGCCTGCCGGTGATCAGCATCGACAACATGCAGGTCATCAACCGCTGCGCCCACGGCGACCTGCTAGAAGGCCATAAAAAGGCGTTCCGGCTGGCCAAAACCATCGTGAAGGCCAAGCTGCCGGGCTGCGCGCACTACCTCGTGACCACGTTTTTCTACCCGCCAGTTCGCAAGAAACGCACAACGCTGGTGCCGCCGATTCTGCGCGATGAGGTGCTCGCGGCCCGTGCGACCGCCTCTGACGAGGGCCATGTGCTGGTCTATCAGTCCGGTGAGACGCACGGTGCGCTGGTCGATGTGCTGCGCACGTTTGGCGACACCGAGTTTCGGGTCTATGGCCTGCGGCGTGACCTGCAAGAGACCGAGCGCGACGGCAACATCACGTGGCGCCCGTTCTCGCAGCAGGGCTTCATCGACGACCTCGCCAGCAGCCGCGCGGCGATCGCTGGTGGCGGCTTCTCGCTGATGGGCGAGGCCGTCTTTCTCGGCAAGCCGATGCTGAGCGTGCCCCTGATCGGACAGTTTGAGCAGACGTTGAACGCGCTGTGGCTGGAGAAGCTGCGGTATGGGCTGTATCGCCAGACCGTGACGCGTGAGGACATCGGTGTGCTGTTGGAGCGCGCGCCGGAGTTTGCGCAGGCGTTGCTTGGCCACACGCAGGATGGCAATCGCGAGCTATTGGCCAATGTGGATGGGTTGCTCAAGCATATCGAGTTCGGGCGGGTGCGGGTGACGCTGGAGGCGTAGATTCGGCTTTTTCTTGCGCCGTACAGGGTTTTTTGCGTTGTTGCGGGGTGCCGCTTCGGGGCCTTGGTCATCGTTTCGTCCACCACGAAAAAATCAGCGACCGAACAGCA
>CALENB010000059.1 GCA_937910235.1 uncultured Myxococcales bacterium
CCCACCCGCAGCGGAAGTTCGACGCCATCGTCATGAACTCGAGCTGGCACTGGCGCGGCCACATGACCAATCTGCTCGGCCAGGAGTTTAGTCAGCTGGCGCAGACGCGGCTCAACAAGGGCGGCACCTTTCAGTTCAACACGACGAGCTCGCCGAACGCCAAGCGCACCGGCTGCGAGGTGTTTCCGCACGGCTTTCGGATCTCCAACAACCTCGTGCTCTCCAACGATCCCGTGGCGATAGATCCAGTTCGTTGGCGCGCGGCGCTGCTGGCAACCCGGATTGATGGGCAGCCCGTGTTCGACCTGCGCCAACCGCTGCACCGCACGCGGCTCGACGACGTGGTGGCGCTGCGCCCGCCGAACTGGCCGAAGGGCAAGAAGCTGCCGTGGTTCAACACCTGCGCGAACATCCTCAAGGTTTATCGGGCGCAGGGCGTGGCGGTGATAACGGAGGACAACCTCGTCACCGAATTTCAGCACCCCTGGTACTGGAGCCATTGAGCGCCTGCGACCGCTCACAGATGCACACCGACGACCGGCTTGCTCCTTGGGCCTGGGCGCCGGTACCGTGTGACCCTCAGCCGGCACGCGCCTCGCGACGTCGGTCCAGCCGGAGTCCGCCATGCACGTCCGCCCCCCCGCCTTCTCTCGGCGCCTCTCCTCGCTGGTCTGCTGCCTCACGACGACCACGCTGCTCGCCGTCGCCTGCTCAGACCCGCCGTCCAACACCAGCCCCGCGTTCGGGATCCCGGTGGACGGCGCGAGCGCCGGCGTTGATGCCGCTGCCAGCCCGGATTCCGGCGCCGATGGCGCGCCGAACACCACCGACACGACGGGGCAAGACGTCGCCGCTGGCGACACCACCGCGGCCACGGTTGACGTGTTCAAGCCCGTCGGCGAGCCCTGCGCCAAGTCGACGACCTGCACCAAGCTGAAAGCCACGCCCTACTGCCAGCTCGACGCCCAGGTCTGTGTCGAATGCCTGACGAATTTTCACTGCAACAAGACCACCAACCACTGCGACCTGACGACATACACCTGCATTGAGGAGTCCTGCGTGCCCGGCACAACCTCCTGCAAAGGCGGCTTTCTGGAGGTCTGCAAGGCCGACGGCAAAGGCTTTGACGCCACCGAGTGCCCCGACGACAAGCCCATCTGCGCGGCAGGCGCATGCCACCTGTGCCAGCCGACGTTGAAGTTCTGCGCCAAACCGGCCATCCCTGGACAGCCCAGCAAACAAGCGATGCAGTGCGACGGCAGCGGCGACGCGGCGGGCGTAGTGGCGGACTGTGAGGGCGAGCAGGTCTGCAACAACGGCGCCTGTGGGGTGTGTGTCCCCGGCGCCAAACGCTGCGGCGGCCAGAAGGCCGAGGTCTGCGCCGCCGATGGCGCCTCATGGACGACCCTCGACGACTGCCCGAGCAAGAACCTGACCTGCCTCGCTGGGCTCTGCGTGAACCCGTGCGACAGCGACTTCAAGAGCGGCACCAACGTCGGCTGCGACTACTGGGCTGTGGACTTGGACAACGCCAAGGACACCGTCGGCGGCAAGGTCTACGACGCCCAAAACGCCCAGTTTTCGGTGATCATCTCGAACACGGCGGCCAACCCCGCGACGGTGACGGTGACGCTGGGCGTCGACAAAAACGCGCCCGGAGCGAAGACCAAGAGCTGGACGGTGCCCTCGCAGGGCCTGCAGGTCATCAACCTACCGGACAAGAGCTGGGGCGTGCCGAATCAGAATCAGGACGGCACAAACAAGAACGCGATGGCCTACCGCATCCAGTCGTCGCAGCCCATCGTCGCCTATCAGTTCAACCCGCTCTCGAACGCGGGCGTGTTCTCCAACGACGCCTCGCTGCTCTTGCCGACGGGCTCGATCGGCAAGGAGTATTGGATCGTCAGCCGCTCGCAGCTCGGCGCGAAGTTCCGCAGCTACTTCACCGTCGTGGCGGCGATGCCGGGCAAGACCAACGTCACGTTCATCCCGTCGGCGCCCGTGCAGGTCGGCGGCAACATCCCGCCCATGAGCTTGGGTATGAAGACGGTGGTGACGCTGGAGCAGGGCCAGGTGCTCAACGTCGAGTCGAACAAAGAAGGCGCTGATTTGACGGGCTCGTGGGTCAACGCCGACCAAGACGTGGTGGTGTTTGGCGGCTCAGAGGCGAGCAACTCGCCGAACGTGGGCAACTGCATCCCAAACCCCAAGAGCGCCCTCGGCAGCAAGGTCTGCGCGGGCAGCACCAACGGCGGCGGCCTCGGCAAGGCGTGCACGGCGGACAGCCAGTGCGACGCGGCGTGCTGCGCAGATCACCTCGAAGAGCAGCTCTTTCCCGTCAAGGCGTGGGGCAAGACCTACGTCGCGGCGCGGTTGAGCCCGCGGGGCAAGGAGAAGGACGCGTGGCGCATCGTGGCCAAAGAGAACGGTACGACGGTGACGCTGAAACCGAGCATCGGCGTGACGGTGCCGACCTTGAACCAGGGCCAGTTCTACGAGTTTGAGACGACCGCGGACTTCATCATCGACGCCAACCACCCGGTGCTCGTGGCGCAGTACATGGCCTCGAGCTACGCGACGATGACGAAGGAGAACCCGTCGTGCACGACCGACGCCT
This sequence comes from uncultured Myxococcales bacterium, assembly GCA_937910235.1. Classification (GTDB taxonomy): domain Bacteria; phylum Myxococcota_A; class UBA9042; order UBA9042; family UBA9042; genus UBA9042. The sequence goes on from CALENB010000059.1 coordinate 2,618, forward strand.
CCTGCAAGAGCCTGCACGGCGTCATCGCCAACTGTGAGTCGATCGGCTTCTCCAAGATCTGCGCCCCGATCGGCGATCCGTCGCTGATCTTGGACGTCGCCACCACGCAGTACCTCACCGACTACCTGTTTCTGGTGCCCGACAAGTACAAGCTCAACTACCTCACCGTCATCGCCGCGACGGGCTCCGTCGTCAAGCTCGACGGCGCCACGCTGTTCGCCTCGGGTTTTAAGACCGTCCCCGGCAGCACCTGGGGCGTGGCGCGGCTGCCCGTCGGGCCCGGCAAACATCAGCTCTCGAGCGACAAACCCATGGGCCTGTTTGTGTACGGCTACGACGACGACGTGAGCTACGGCTATCCCGGCGGAGCAGGGCTCTAAGGTTGGCGCGTCGCCCCGCGTCTCGTGAGCGTTTCGCCAAGCGCACCCCACCGGCCCACGGTCGGCCTCACGCGGTGTGCGTGCAGCTGGTCGTGCATGACTGGCAGGCGGGGCTGCGGGCCGACGTGTGGCTGTGCCGGACCATCGCGCGGCTGGGGCGCGATCGGGCCCAGCTCATCTGCTATCAGGGCGATCTGCTCGACGCCCGCGGGCCGCTGAAGGCCGCGTCGCGGGTGCAACCGGGCACGCTGGAGCTGTGGCGCCTGCCGCCCGATCTGGTCTCACAGGCGAGCGCTTGGCCGACGATTCTCTACGAAGACGACGACCTGCTGGTCCTCAATAAACCGGCAGGCATCGCGATTCACCCGACCGCGCGTTATCACCATCGCACCGTCACCGCGTGGCTGGCGCGCGAAGGGTTTGGCGCGACGCAGCCGTGTCATCGCCTCGATGTGGAGACGTCGGGCGTGCTGCTGTGTGCGCGGAATCCTGGCGCTGAGATCACCTTGAAGGCCGCATTCTCGGCGCGGGAGACGCAAAAGACCTACCTCGCTGTGGTGCGTGGCGAGCTCGGCGACGCCCTCCGCATCGACCAGCCGCTGGCGCTGCAAGGCGCGCGCGGGCTGGTGGCGATCCGTATGGTGCCGGATCCCGACGGCGCACCCGCGACGACCGAGGTGCTGCCGCTCGCCTTGGCGGCGCCCTATGAACCGAATCGATCGCTGGTGGCGCTGCGGCCGCACACCGGCCGGCAGCACCAGCTGCGTGCGCACCTCGCCCACGTCGGTCACGCCATCATCGGTGACAAGCTCTACGGCATGGGCGATCGCTGGTTCGACGCGTGGTCGACCGGCGCCGACGCCGCGCCGCACGGCACGCTCGATCACCCCAGCCACGCCCTGCACGCCTGGCGTTTGGCGATCACGTTTCAAGGTCGTCCGCTGCGATTCGAGGCCCCGCCGCCGTCGGCCTTTCCGTGGCCCGCGGCGCCATGGCAGTCGCGCGCGTGGCCCACGAATTCGCGGCCTGAAGCCGCGTCGACTGCAACCGACACGCCGCCGTTGGTGTAGCGCCGCGGGCGCCTGATCCGTGCGCGTTGGCCGGCGCTCGTGACACGCCGCCGTGGCGTCCCTACCCTAGCGAGGCTGCGTTCGCAGCATGAGGGTCGGATGCACAGCCACAAACACAGCCACAGCGGCGCTCAGACCCAGGATCACAGCCAAGATCACAGCCAAGATCACAGCCAAGATCATAGCCAAGATCACAGTCACGACCACAGCCACGGCCACAGCCACGGCCACGGCGCTCACGCGCACCATCACCACGGTCGCGCGCACGACCCGAGCAGCGAGCGCGCGCTGGTGTGGGCGCTGGTGCTGAACGCCGGGTTCCTGATGATCGAAGCGGGCGCCGGCTGGTGGACACAGTCCCTCGCCCTGCTCTCTGACGCCGCTCATATGGTCAGTGATGTCTCCGCCCTCAGCGTCGCCCTCCTAGCGACCCGACTCGCCAGCCGAGGCGCCACCACAGCCCGCACGTTCGGGCTGCGTCGCGCCGAGCCCGTGGGGGCGTTCGTGAACGCGCTGGCGCTCATCTTGGCGTGCCTGTTCATCTTCTCGGAGGCCATCGAGCGCCTTGTGACCGGCTCGCCCGAGGTGCCCGGCATGCCGGTGTTCGTCATCGGCGGCGTCGGCCTCGCCATCAACCTCGGCAGCGCGTGGGCGCTGACTCGGGGGGACACGGACAACCTCAACATCCGCGGCGCGCTGCTCCACATGCTCGCCGACGCGCTCGGCTCGGCGGGCGCGATGGCCGCCGCGCTCGCCATCATGGCGGGCTATGGCTGGGCCGATGCCGCTGTGAGCCTGCTCATTGGGGCTTTGGTGCTGGTGTCAGCGCTGGGCTTGTTGCGTGACTCAGGCCGCGTGCTGCTGGAGATGACACCCGTGGGCATCGACGTGGACGCCGTCACCGATGGGCTGCTGGGGTTGGCTGGCGTGGCGGACGCGCACGATCTGCATATCTGGAGTCTGGATGGCCAGTACACCCTGCTGACGGCACACATCGTGGTCGTCGATGGCGTGGCGACGGAACCCGTGCGCGTCGCTGCCGAGCTGATGCTGAAGCAGCGGTTCGGGATTGAGCACCACACGCTCCAGCTGGAGCGCGACTCGTTGTGTCGGGCGCCCTTCTGTGGCGCAGACGCCGGGGCCGAACACAAGCCGCCGCCGGAGTCCGCCGCGTCAGCGCCACCCCATCAGCCTGGCCGGACCTAGTACCATCGATCCAAAGTCACTTCCGGGTTCTTACCCGCTTTATGATTTATC
>CALENB010000060.1 GCA_937910235.1 uncultured Myxococcales bacterium
GCGGGCTATTACATCGCGCCGTCCGCCTACGAAGTGGCCTTCCTCTCAGCCGCCCACACCAACGCCGAGGTCGATGCCTACGTCGACGCTGTCCTGCGCGGCTGTGCGGCGCTCGATTAGCCCGTGCGTCCCGTCCCCGCCGTCCGCGATCACGCGACCGTCATCTTCACGGCCGCCATCGTCCTGCTCATTGTGCTCAGCTCGTGGTGGCTGGTGTTCTTCTCTCGCGCCATCGCCAACGAGAACGACATGATGCGCCGCAACCTCGCAGACGCCTCGCACCTGCACGCGCTACGTCTGCGGGTCGCGCGCAAAGTCCCGCCTCCCGGCGTGTTTCTGACGGATGGGCGCTTTGAGGTCATCTCGGAGGCCGCGCCTGGGCCTGACATCGCCGTCATTCGTGCGCCGTGGACGCTGCAACCCCGCCGCGCCACGCTGCGTGCCCTCGATGCGCACTATTCGGGTCGTAGGCGCATGTTGCTCGGCGAAGGCGTGTTGCTCACCGGGCTGTTGCTCTCGGTTGTCGCCATGCTCTATCGCTTGGTGCGGGCCGAGCGCCGCTTCAGCGATGAGATGGAGCAGTTCCTGTCACGCGTGACCCACGAGATGAAGACGCCACTCGCCGGCATCAAGGCCGTGCTGCAGGTCGTGGAGGGGGGCCGCGTGCCGGCCGCGCAGGTGCCCATGCTGGCGAGCAAGGCGTTGCGGGAGGTCGAGCGCGAGCACCAGCTGATCCAGAACTTGCTCCTGGCCCAACGCATGCGACAACCAGGCGCGCTGCTGGTGCGCGAGTCGGTGGACATGGGCCAGCTGCTCCGTGACGTGGTGGCGCACAGGCGCGATCTGCCGGGCGGCGCAGACGTGTCGTTTAGCCTCGACGTGCAAGGCACGGTCGCGATCCTCGGCGATCCGGCGGCGCTGCGGTCTATCGTTGACAACCTGGTCGACAACGCCGTGAAGTATGGCGGTCGCACCGTCTCGATGACCGTAGACTCCGACAAAAAGTCCGGTTTTTTCCGCATCAACGACGACGGCATGGGATTTGCGCCAGACCTCGCAGAGGCGATATTTACGCCGTTTCAGCGCACAAACCACGCCGCGCGGGGCCGGCAAGGGACTGGCCTCGGGCTGCACATCTCGCGAACGTTGGCGACGCGAATGGATGGACATGTCACAGCCTCGTCACGCGGTGAGGGCCTTGGCGCCCGGTTTGAAGTCGCGTTGCCCCTTGCGGTTCCCACGGCCTCGGACTAGAGAGAACCCCGCGATGGCCAGTACACCTCGAATGGGAGACCTCCGATGAGCCGCATCCTGCTTGTGGAGGACGATGACCTCATCGGCACCATGGTGTGCCTTGTGCTCGAACAAGAGGGGCACGAGGTCGACTGGCATGTCTCCGCCGAGGCCGGAGAGACGGCGCTTGCCGGCGTGCGCTACGACGCGATCCTGCTCGATATTTCGCTGCCGGGCATGAGCGGGCTGGTGTTCGCTAGGTCCATTCGAGACCGTGGCGTCGGCACGCCGATCCTCATGCTGACGTCGCAAGACGAGACCACCTCTAAGGTCGAGGCCTTTGAGGTGGGCGCCGACGACTACATCTGCAAGCCCTTCGATATGGCGGAGCTGCTGGCCCGTGTGCGCGCCCAGATTCGTCGGAGTCAGGGTCGGCTTGAGCTCGCCAGCGATCGTGTGACCGCCATCGGTCGCGCGCGCCTCGACGTGGACGCAGGTCGGCTGGAAGACGCCGCCGGCGAGGCCATCACCCTCAGCGAAAAAGAGCTCGAGTTGGTCACGCTTTTTGCGCGTCATCCCGGCCGTGTGCTGACCCGCGCTGACATCCTCGACGAGGTCTGGGGGATGGACGCGATGCCGACCGAGCGCACCGTCGACAATTTCATCGTGCGTCTGCGGCGCTGGGTCGAGCCAGCCCCCGACTCCCCTCAGCACATCATCACGGTCCGCGGCCGCGGTTACCGCTACGATCCCTGATTTGAGGGCGCTTCGACGGATTCCTTCTCGCCCCCTGGAGCTTGCGCAATGAGTTCGATCCCCGCTGACCACGCCCATAGGTTCGTGGCCGCGACGCCCGCGCTGACGTACGACGACGTGCTGCTGGCGCCCGCCCTGAGCCACGTGCTGCCCCGGGAGGTCTCGCTCGCCTCCTCCCTGGGGCGCGGCGTGAACCTCTCCATCCCGGTGCTGGCCGCGGCGATGGACACGGTCGCCGAAGCGGACATGGCCATCGCCATGGCGCGGCTGGGTGGTTTGGCGGTGATTCACAAGAATCTGACGGTGGATCAGCAGGCCGCCGAAGTCGCCAAGGTGAAGGCTGCGTCGCCTCGCTTCGATGCCTCGGCGGCGTCGATCAGCCCGGATGCGTTGCGCGCCGGTGCGTCTGCGCTCATGCGTCGCGAAGGGCAGTCGGCGCTGCCGGTGGTCGAGGCTGGCCGGATCGTCGGCGTGTTGACGCGCCGAAGCCTGCTCTTGGACGGGGAAGACGGCGACGTCCGCTCGTTGATGCGCGCGGCCCAGGGCGTCATACCAGCGCGAACGCCCGCAGCTGAGGCCGCCGAGATTATGGACGAGAGCGGGGTGTCGCGGCTCTTTGTGGTCGACGACCACGGCGGCTTTCTTGGCGTCATGACCCGCGCCCACATCGAGCCACGTCTGCTCTGGCGCCACGCCGTGCGAGATTCCGAGGGACGGCTGCGCTGCGCAGCGGCGGTCGGCCCGAGCGGCGACTGTGACGCTCGGGTGGACGCGCTCGTCGCCGCCGGCTGCGACGTCATCGTCATCGACACCGCCCACGGCCACTCGCGCAACGTGCTCGATGCCGTCCGCCGCACGCGCGAGCGCCACCCCGACGTGCTGATTGTGGGCGGCAACATCGCGACGGCCGCCGCCGTCACAGCCCTCGCCGAGGCCGGGGCGGATTGCGTCAAAGTGGGTATCGGCCCCGGCAGCATCTGCACCACACGCATCGTCGCTGGCGTCGGCGTGCCGCAAATGAGCGCTGTGCTCGATTGCGCGAGCGCGGCCCGCGCCGCTGGTGTGACCATCATCGCGGACGGCGGCATCAAACAGAGCGGCGACGTGGTCAAAGCGCTCGCTGGCGGTGCCCACGCGATCATGATCGGCAGCCTGCTGGCCGGCACTGACGAGGCGCCGGGTGAAGAGGTGCTGCACGACGGGATTCGCTTCAAGGCGTATCGCGGCATGGGCTCCTTGGGCGCAATGCAGGAAGGCAGCAAGGACCGCTACTTCCAAGAGCAGACCGAGGACGCTAGCAAGCTCGTGCCCGAGGGCGTCGAGGCGCGCGTGCCGTGCAAGGGGCCCGCGGCGTCGGTGGTCCATCAACTCATGGGTGGCCTGCGCGCCGGCATGGGCTACACCGGCGCGGCGGATCTCGGCGAGCTGGCCACCAAGGCCCAGTTTGTCTGTATCACCAACGCCGGCCTCGCCGAGAGTCACGTTCACGACGTGGTGATGAGCCGACCAGCGCCGAACTACGCCACGCGCCGCTGACGTTCACCGCGCGGCAGCTTGCGCCGCGCCGCTCGCCCCTGCCAACTGGAGTCCCGCATGAGCCATGAAGTGATGCATCTCGGCGGCGATCGCCTCCTCATTCTCGATTTTGGCTCGCAGTACACGATGCTCATCGCGCGCCGGATTCGTGAGCTCAAGGTCTACTGCG
>CALENB010000061.1 GCA_937910235.1 uncultured Myxococcales bacterium
GGCGACGACGGCGCTTTTCACCAGAATCGGGCGGTTTTGCGGAGCCGGTAACACGCATTGGCTACAAGCCACTTTCTGCCCGTCTCCTTGTCTACGAGTACACGCTCTTCGTGCGACGACTGGAGGCTGGCGCGGAGGTCGATCATCCTCGACCCCATCCACCCCAAGTCATCAGCCTTGGCGGCGAGAGCCTCAGCCTTGGCAGCGAGGTTCACCGCTTGTGCGGCGAGGTCTTCGGCCATCTTCAAGGTGGCGGCTTGGATCTTCTTGAGGTCTGAGAGGGCTTTGTCGTGGTCGTTGCTCATCTGCGCGGCTCCGGTGCTTCGGAGCCGCGAAAGTGCCGCTCCTACACCTGTGCCGCGTCATAGTCGCGATATTGAAGATGACTGAAGGCCTCAAGGTAGGCGCAAGAAGCGTCGTCGCCCGGTCATCGAAGAAACCCTGGCACGCAAGATCAAGTGGGTCGCCCAGCGTCGTCTTGAGTAGGGCTTGTCTACGAGGGAGGTAGCCAAGCATTACGGGGTGAGTGAGAGCACGGGGCCGGAAGCTGGGGGCGAAGGAGGGGCGTCGGCGTGGGCTGATCGCGGTTGAGACCGTTGGGGATGAAGTCTGGTGGGCTGAGCGGCAGGTATCTGGGCGGGCCTGAATATAATCCTCGCAATCCGGGCCGCCGTTGAAACTCTCACTTCGGGGCGACGTGCCACAGAATGTCGATTACCTGTACTGCGCCGCAATCTGACCGTGCGGTCCAACGCAGAATGTAGTCACCCGCGCAACTTGCTTTGGGACAACTCACTTGATACCCGTACCAGACAGGCGAGTAGCTATCGACAAGGAACTTGAACTGAGCCGGGCCGGCATCCGCAATGAGCTTGACTTTATCACCGCCGCCCCAGATCCACGCCCAGAAGGCCCCTTTGCCAATAAGCTCAGCAGATTCGACTGTGCCGGGACGCCCTCCCTTTGGGACATGAAATCCTCGCTCCCCGATTCCTGTGCCATCACTCACTATTGAGTAGCGGTAGTATCGTGGCTGGTCATCATCGCCGAAGAACGAGAGCAGAGGTGGAAGACACGACAGATCGGACAGCGACGTGTCGGCATGATTCTCGGCACCCTGATCGTTGAAGGCGTCAAATCCCGACCTACCTGAATCCCGTGCCGTACTGCCTACATCAGACTCCGCGCTTTCGCGCACAGGCGCGTGGGGGGTGGCGCACGAGAGAACCGTGACGATTCCGACTGCTAGTGACAGTGTTTTGGCATGGTGTGTAGCGGCCACTTTCGTCTGTCTCCTATTGAGCGTGATCACGGGGTATAAATTGAAAGACGAACTCCAATCCCGCAACGTGGAAGGTTATGGACGGTGAACTCTTTGTCGAGCTCGTAGTCGTTCACAGGTCCGACTCTCACTGCCGCAAGCGCGGAAGGCGCCCCCTTTTTCACTTGTTGCCCCGCGGCTACAAGACTTCCCCACTGTGGGTGTCCCTTAAGATGGGCCACGTCCCCCGGAAAGACTCCCATAAGATGGACTCCTTTCGAAGTCGGCACCTTCCATGATGACGCTGCGTCCAATCCGTTGGCCCCGACGGAAGATTGCCACCACTGAGTTACATCCTTCATGCGTGGTGCCGCCCCATAGTTTGGCGCCTCAAGGGGGGCGATCAACTCACCCAGTGTGAATGGGCCGTTGATGCTAACGAACATTTCATACGGTTCTGAAGCGATGGCAGGAACATTGGTCGAGTAGAGTAGCGGCTCACCCCCGGGCGGAATGAGTGTCGCCAACGTGGGGTCTGTGGAGCCTTTGAAGGTCTGACCGTACGTCTGAGAGTAAGCCCCCCATATATATTTGAAGGTTTTTGAGTCTACCGCTTTCATGGGTTGCCGAAGTTCGAGATTCGCGAGTAGACCGCCGCCGGATGTGAGATGCGTGGCGATGTATGGGTCGGGCAAGTCCTTCAGGTGTCCGATTCCGGAAGAACTAAATGGAGTGAAAAGGACCGGCTCCTTCTGACCTTTCGGGCGCCATGAGTACTCCGGCGCCCACGTATCGCCGAAATATCCCGGAGCGTGGAAGTGCTGGATGCCTGTGCGGCGATAGTCGACCGGGAAGGCGTGGCCTATTGGCGGGCCGTTTAACTCATACGCTGTTCCCGACGGCCCGATGCCTGACCCAAAAAACGGAGAGTAACCGGGAAGAAGACCCGCCGACAACCCATGCCAAGTCGAAGGCGTCTGCGGAGAATGCCCAAACGGATAGATGATGTATTGGATCAAAACCGAGACACCCCCTGCTACGACCGTCGCCCTCAGCAGGACGTCAACACCGCCTCGCAATGCCACGAATCCCATGTGTCCGACGTCGATCTCGAAGTCTCCTGGTTCCTTGCAGAGAGGCCATTGTGGATGCGCGGGGGTGCATGGCAGGCAGTTTGGATAGGAAGGACTCCCAGGCACGCAGCCAAGGCAGTTTGGATACCCCGGGTAGCCCGGCAGGCACGGAGTAGGTTTGGGAGCGTCGAGCTTCAACTCTGCTGGGATTGACAAAGGTTCGTCCATCCAACAATGTTTATACCCCGGCAGCGGAGGCCACGTCGGGTTCTTTGGGCACGGAAGTTGGCCGCCACTGGGGCTGGCCCCTGGGCCGAATCCGCGAGGCATCCCTCCCGGCCCAAAGTCGGGCATCCCTCCAGACCCGAAGTCAGGCAGGGTGCGGACGCCACGGGGTAGCCCGCTCGCTCCAGGTCGCTGGGGAAAGCCGCCAGAGTGCTGGGGCAATCCATTTAAATCCGGTTGGAAACCGCTTGGCCGTCCACGCGTTCCGCGCCCTGGCAGTCGCCCGTAATCTGGTAGTTCTCTGTCGGCCATGCTGAGCCTCCTCTCAAGGATGATAGCGCAAGTTCACGGTTCCAGAACAGGCAAAGTTGCTCCGGTTGATGGAGGTGGCCTCGCCTGCCTTGGATTTTGGGTCGGAACTGCGATCAGCAGATTGGGCGCACGGTAACAGTCGCGAAGAGAGTGCCGGTCAGCCCGACAAGCGAGACGAACTGCACCTGACAAAAGGATGACAGAAGCGCCTTATCGGCGGAGGTAACGAGAGATGAAGGGATTGTGCCTCCGTCGTCTCCAAGTACAAGCCTCACAGTGGTATCGGCCCAGGGGCCGGTGTCGCTGGAACCGGTGAACAGACCGAGTGTGAGGGCGTCAGTATCAGTGCCCGCCGCACCGACCACGGTGCCCATCAGCGAAACTTGGTCAGCGTCCACAGTCGAAAAAGCGGTGCCGATCGCGCCTGACAGCTGAGTGATGTCGGTTCCGTAGTCGAGGATGATGTCACCGCCACCGTGCACTGGAGTGGCGGTCAGCGTCAGCCTCAGTTCCGCCTGCTCGGTGTCGTCATCTTCAACTTGCACGCCGAATCGCACAAACGCGGCATCCGCCAAGCTACCACCGGCGTAAAATCTCGTTGTGCCGCTCGGATTCGCTGTCAGAGGGCCGCTGTAGTCCGCTGTGGTCATCCCGGCACTGATCAAGCCCCCGGTGCCACTCATGGAGTTCCATGTGATCCCGTCCAAGCTTGTCTCGGCAAAAACGCGCCCGACTGAAGTTCTTGTGCCCGACAGCACCAGAAAACTGAGGCTGATGGCCTTCGCCCCTCTGAAAGCCGCATACGTATTTGGTGCGCCCCAGTAAATAGCGGCTTCACCATTGCGCTCTGACTGGAGAGCGGCATCACGGACGAGGTTGACTGGATCGGTGTTCATGCACATGGGGGGCTCCTCAGGCTTGATTCAAAGTCGCCAAGCGACGTCGTGCGAAAGCTGACACTGAGTCGCTTTCCACGACCTTCGTGACTAAGTGCACATTTTCGCAGAGAACAGACCCGACACGGCGCCGTGAGGCGCGGTGGCCTCGTGCATTTGACCGTTCTGCTGTGGCGGCGCTCGGCTAATGCAACGCCGGTCGGGTCCCCGTCCGGCGCCCCTTCTTCACAGGAGTATACGCCAGATGGTTCAGCCACGAAGATTGTCACAACGAACGCTCCGGGTCATCGCCAAACGAACCCCGGAGTTAGAATTAGGCCGCATCCGCGACTTCCGCAAGAGACGCGGACGCCGCTGGAAGAGGCTCCAACCGCTCCTTCTCACGATGCTCACCGGCATGCTCGCGGGCTGTCGCGGCCTTGCCGAGGTCGAGGAACTCTCCGACAACATGAGCGGGCGGATGCGACGAGCACTCGGGATCGGGCGCTCGGTGCCGGACACCACCATGGGCAACCTTGCATGCAAGTTAGATCCCGAAGAGCTTCGATGCGCGATGCATCGCGCACTAAAGAAGGCCGTCAGGCGCAAGGCACTTGCGCCGGTTGGCTTTCCTTTTGGTGCTGTCGCGATGGACGGGAAAGTCACGGCGACAAGGATGTACGACGCTGAAGGTACGATCTCTCAGCGTCGGTCCGACGGCAGCGCGCTCGTGCGGACGATGACGTCGTGTCTCATCTCAAGCGCGGCGCGCGTCTGCCTCGACATGCACGTGATCAAAGCCTCCGCGAACGAGTCGAGCATGTTTCCTGCAGCTTTCAGCAGACTGCTGCAGGAGTTCGACAGCCTGTTCAAGGTGGTCACGTACGATAGCGGAGCCAACAGCCGCGCAAACGCCCAGTTGATCCGCGATCACGACAAACACTACCTGTTCCGTGTGCAGGCCGAGCAGCCAACCATCTTTGAGGAGTGTAAGCGACGGCTGGGCAGGCGCCGCGCGGTCACCGCTCTTGAGACCGTCGACTTGCATGGCTCGACGGTGGTCACTCGGCAGGTTTGGGTGGACCCGAAGATCGCCGGATGGCACCAGTTTCCGGGGTTGCAGACGGCAATTCGCGTCCGCTCCATCACAGAAGACAAGGTCACCGGCGAGCGCAGCACCCTTGACCGCTACTACATCTCAAGCATGAACCACCAGGACATGAGCAGGGTGTGATCCACAACCCGGTCACGCAGCCCTCCTGACCCTTGCTTGATGACAGCCGAGCGCCTCGTCCAGGAGCTCAGGCAGATGCGCGTCGGACCAGAACTCTCCCCAACGCCCCGCCAGATCCAGACACCTTAGGTTCAATATCGCCTGCGCCGCTTCCGGCCGCCAACGCGCCCCCGGCAGCTTCAAGCGCAGCTGGCTGCCCGTCCGATGCAAAGACTCCATCGCCCCGGAGCCAATCTGCATGCCTCTGGCCCGCGCACCCAGATAGTCCATCCGGTCACGGAGTTCCTCAAGGCGCTGCACGAAGGCGTCGTGCGTCGCTTTGTGGCGGGCGTCGACGACATACGTTTTCAAGTAGGTAATGAGCGCGTCGATGCCGTACCCCTCGGCCTTGAGCTGCGCGTGGTCAACCTTCTCCCGTCGCCTCGGTGTCTTGCGGCGCCACGTGCGCGGTGGCTTCCGCGGCCGCCGATTCTTCGGGGAACACGCCGTCAACTGCGTGATGAGTGTGGCGTAGTGGCGCTTCGTTACCGCCGTGTCCTTGCCATACAGCTTCGCGGCGTACTCATTGAGGTACTCGTAGGCGTGGTATGCATCGAGTAGCCAAACCGCCGGGGGCAACGCCTTCGCGAGCCGTTTGTGCAGCCATTTCGCGCCGTCGGTGACGGCGACCAACAGCGCCTGCACCGCGGGCTGCTTGCCGGTCGGGCCGTCGTTGCGCTGGTAGGTCAGGTCGCGAGGCAGGATACCAAGCTCACCAAGCTCCTCGACGAGCCGCACGACCTCTTTGCAGTCGCCGACGGTGAAGTCGCCGCCGATGTGAATGATGCCGCCGGTCTTTCGATCCTGGCACCACAGGCGCACACCATTGACGTTCTTCCATGGCGCCGACCAGGTTTCGTCCTCGTACTGCCGGATGCAGTGGGCGTCGCAGGAGACATACAACAGCGGCAGTCCGGTCTTGCTGTCACGAGTCGCCTTTTCCGCGAGAATCTCGGCGATTTCGGAGGGTGCCCGGTACTTCCAGTGGCGCTTGATCACCGAAGCGATGGCGATGACGTGGCGGGCGATTGTGTTGTCTTCGACGGTGAGCTTGTCGTGGCTGAAGAAGCGCAACAGGTCAGCACTCTGGCGGTAGGGATGCAGCGCAGCCACCTTGCTCTCCCACTCCAACGCCAATACCGACGAACGCGTGCGACGGCGCGCGATGATTTTACCCCTGGCCGGCACTTGCGTGGTCCAGCCGCCGCTGGCGTTGCGATGTCGGTAGGCCCAAGTCCACACGCGCATCT
>CALENB010000062.1 GCA_937910235.1 uncultured Myxococcales bacterium
GCTGCTGTTCGGTCGCTGATTTTTTCGTGGTGGACGAAACGATGACCAAGGCCTCTTTCCAGCACAGCGGAGGGTTCCCCCGTCGGCCGGATTCCGTCATCGTTCGCGCCTTGCCAGCCCGGAGCGTCGCCATGAATCCTGCCCAACTCGACCTTCAGATCCCCGAAGCGCCCCGCGATCCAGCGGACCACTACATTCGTTTTCTCTCCGACGCTGTGACCCCGTTTCACGCCGTGGTCGAGTGCGAGAATCGGCTCCGATCGGCCGGATTCAAGCAGATCTCGGTGCTCGACACGCTGCACGTACAGCAGGGCGACAAGGCGTACGTCATCCATCCCGACGGCAAGACCCTGTTCGCCTTCGTCGTCGGCTCGCGCTCGCCCATGACCACCGGGTTCACGCTGTGGGGCGCCCACACCGACAGCCCAGACCTGCGCCTGCGACTCAACCCGCTGACCGCCGAGGCCGGCACGGTGCAGCTCACGACCCAGCTTCACGGCGGCTTGATTCGCCGCAGTTGGCTCGACAGGCCCCTGGCGCTCGCAGGCAGCGTCTTCCGCGTGACGCGCGACGCGGGCGGTCGCCCGATCTTCAGCCCGGTCGACGGCCAACCCATGATCACGCGTACGTTGGTGCGCTTGGACGAGCCGCTGGCGGTCATCCCCGACTTGGCGATCCACCTCGATCGGAAGAAGAACGACGAAGGTGGCGTGAACGCGCAGACCATGCTCAACGCGGTGTTTGCGACCGGTGATGACGCCGACCACGCCATGAAAGCGCTCTCCATGCGGCTGGGTGTGCCGCTCGACCAGATCGACGGCTTCGATCTGCATCTGGTGCCCTGGCATCGGCCGCAGCGGGTGGGTGTGGACGGGTCGCTCATCGTCGGGCCGCGCCATGACGACCTCGCCATGGTCTACGCGGGGCTCGCTGGGCTGACGGAGGCGGCCGAGGCCAACCCCGCGCCGAGTCACACGGCCGTCGCGGCGTTCTTTGACGCGGAGGAGACCGGCTCCATGACCGCCTCGGGCGCGCAGTCGAGCTTTCTGCGCGACATCCTGCTGCGGATCGCCCGCAATCACCCCGAGACCCAGGACGGCGACCCAGAGCAGTGCCTGCTGCGCAGCTTCGTGGTCAGCGGCGACATGGCCCACGCGCTGCACCCCAACTACGCCGACAAGCACGACAGCCAGCACGCGCCGCTGATCAACCAGGGCATCGTGATCAAGGCCAACACCAACGATCGTTACGCCACGGGGGGCGAGTCTGCCGCGTATTTCCGGGCGATTTGCGAGGCCGCCAACGTGCCGGTGCAGGCGTTTGTCAGTCGGCAGGACATGGGGTGTGGCACGACCATCGGCCCCATCACCGCCGCTCGGCTGTCGGCGCGCACCGTCGATATCGGCGCGGCGATGTGGGGCATGCACTCGATCAACGAGACGATGGGTGCCCACGACATGGCGTGGTTGATCGACGCGGCGCGGGTGTTCTTCCTCGGCGGCGTCACTTCTTCCGACGCTTAGCCTTCGCGCTGCCGCCGCTGTTGCCGCCACGATTGCTGCTGGCCGTCACCTGCGCGGCGACCGGGGCGCGCTCCAGCTCAGGGGTCCAGGGCGTCGGCGGCGGGTTGGCGTCTGTCGGCGTGTTGAGCGCGCGAACGATCAAGATGAGGCCCAGCATGACCGGCGCGATCGACAGGTATTGCCCCATGGTCAGCTGAAAGCCCTGCGTGCCCTGCCGAATCGACTCGGCGTTGGCGATGAACTTGTCGACCTGGTAGGCCTTGAAGAACTCGACCAGGAATCGGAACGAGAAGTAGAACACCAAGAACACGCCCATCTGCAGACCTGAGCCGGCGTTGCGGATGTTTCGCTTCTCGACAAATCGCAGCACCGCCCACGTGATGAGGCCCATGGCGACCTCGTAGAGCGCCGTCGGGTGTCGGGGCACCGGCGGGTGGATGCCCATCATGCGGTCGTAGCGGGCGAAGATGACCGCCCATGGGCCATCCCACGGCCGCCCGACGATCTCCGAGTTGAAGAAGTTGCCGAGTCGCACGCCGCCGACGGAGAAGGCGACGGCCTGGGCCATGAAGTCAGCGACCCGCAAATACGGGGTTTTTGTGTTGCGGCCGAAGAGCCAGATCACAAAAAGTAGACCGAGCGTGGCGCCGTGTGACGCGAGGCCGCCCTTCCAGAAGTAGAGGATCTCAATCGGGTTGGCGAGGTAGCGCTCGGGCTCGTAAAACAGGCAGTGGCCGAGGCGCGCGCCCAGGACGATGCCGAGCACGCCGTACCAGAGAAAGCGCTCGGCGTATTCGGGCGATTTTCCGTACTTCATCGCGCCGGTGCGCCACATGGCGAAGCCGGTGTAGATGGTGGCGGCAAAACAGATGCCGTACCAGCGGATCTGCCAGAATCCGAGGTCGATGGCGGTGGGATCGAGGTCCCAAGTGATGGCGGAGAGCATAGGCGGTGTCTGGTCCTGTGTGCGTGAGTAGAAGGTCCGGTGCGCGTCGATTCAACAGCCAGGGTCAGCCGAGGATGACGAGCGCGGAGCCGGCGGCGTCGTCGTCGCCATGAATCGTGATCGTCTGCTCGGCGCTGACGGCGGTCGTGGCCGGGCCGCGCAGGGCGACCCCGTCGATGGAGACCCGGTCGTCGCCGAGGTCACGCGCGATGCGCAGCGTTAACGCTGAATTCTCGGCCTCGCCGCGGATGCTGACGCCCGGCGCGAGCTCGGTGGGTTCGGTGCGCAGCCGTAAAAAGTTGCCGCGATCCTTGCCGGCGGTCAGCAGCAGGACGCCGTTGAGCGGGTGACCGGTGCCGCGGCGGTTGAGGCACATGCCGCGGATCGGCGCGTCGTCGGCGCCCGGCAGGCTGTGGCTGATGGTGGTCCACTCTCGGCCGGCCCATGAGACGCGGTCGTCGTTGCTCAGCGTGGTGAAGCGGCCGCGTTGGAGCTGTCTGGGGCTGGGCAGCAGGAAGGCGGAGGGAAAGAACCCGAGCCATGCTGCCGCGGCGACCTCGCCGTCGAACGACACCTCCACGCCACAATCGGAGAGCGCGTGTGTGCCCGGAGGCAACGCCGCGTCGACTGGATGGGCAACGCCCTGCTCCAACACGAAGAGTCTCCTTTGCCCGACCACAGCTGCCTCCCTAAGATCGCGCACGTTTGGGACCCGAGCGCGGCGCGGAGCCTAGCGGGCCGCCGTCTGCGGGTCCAGCGCGGCTCAGCTTCCGCCGCCGGTCGACCCAAACCCGCCTTCGCCACGGATCGTCACGGCCAGCGCGTCGACCTCGGCGAAACGAACTTGCGGCGCCGGCGCGAACACCAGCTGCGCGATCCGGTCGCCGCGGGTCAGGGTCACGTCGCGCTCGCCGAGGTTGATCATCAGCACCTTCACCTCGCCACGGTAGTCGCTGTCGATGGTGCCCGGCGCGTTGACCACGGTGAGCCCCATGCGCAGGGCGTTGCCCGACCGCGGCCGCACCTGCGCCTCCCAGCGTTGCGGAATCGCCAAGGCCAGCCCGGTCGGCACCGCGGCCCTCGCGCCTGGCCTCAGCACGATCGGGTCGGGGTTGGCCGCGACGATGTCGGCGCCCGCTGCACCTGCGGTTTTATAGGCCGGCAGCGGCAGATCAGCGTCACGTTCAGGGTGCAGACGACGGATCTCAACGGTGGTCATGTGGGTCTCCCGACGGGGCCAGAGCGGCGTATGCTAGGGCACGTCGCCGCCCCAAAGAAGGGGGGTCGCCCGCGCCTAGCGCCGGTGGTATCACCCTGACCATGTCTACGTCGTCCGACGCTGCCGAGGAGCTGTGATGGTCTCGCCAAGTTCTGATTCGCCCCACACCGTTTGGGTCGGCGAGCAGCTGACCCTGGCCGACTGTCTCGCCGTCGCTTGGCAGCGCGCGACCGTGGCCCTCGCGCCCAGCGCGGTCGCGGGGATTCGAGCGGCGCGCGGGGTGGTGGACGCGAGCCTCGACGATGGCCACGCCCACTACGGGATCAACACGGGTTTTGGCGCGCTCGCCGAGGTGCCCATCGATCTGTCCCAACTGCGACAGCTGCAGCTCAACCTGGTTCGGTCACACGCCACGGGCGTCGGCGCGCCACTGCCCAGGCCTATTGTGCGCCTCGCCATGCTGCTGCGCGCCCAAGTGCTCTCCGCCGGCTACTCAGGTGTGCGGCAGCGCGTCATCGATCAGCTGATCGATCTGCTCAACGCCGGCGTGCATCCGCTGATCCCGTGCCAGGGTAGCGTCGGTGCGTCGGGAGATCTCGCGCCGCTGGCCCATCTCGCGCTCACGCTGATCGGCGAGGGGACGTGTGAATTCGAGGGCGTGTTGCAGCCGGCCAGCCAGGCCCTCGCAAAGGCGGGTCTTGAGCCAGTGTCACTGCAGGCGAAAGAGGGCCTCTGCCTCATCAACGGCACGCAGGTGATGACCGCGATCGCCATCATCGCCCAGGAGCGCGCCGAGCGGATCGTCGTCGCCGCGGACATCGCCGGCGCCATGACGATCGAGGGCATGCTCGGCTCCGTCACAGCTTTTGACCCGAGAATTCAGGCGCTGAGGCGGCACGCGGGCCAGGAGCTCGTCGCCGACAACCTGCGCCGACTGCTGGCCGGGAGCCCGCTGATCGCCAGCCACGCCGGCTGCGACCGGGTCCAAGATCCCTACTCGATGCGCTGCATGCCCCAAGTCCACGGCGCGACACGCGACACGCTGGCCCACGTGCGCGGCGTGCTCGAGATCGAGGTCAACTCCGTCACCGACAACCCGCTCATCTTCGCGGGCGACACGGACGGTGACGTGCCAGAAGGCGCCGTGCTCTCAGGCGGCAACTTCCACGGCATGCCCGTCGCCGCGGTCTGCGACTTCGCCCGGATCAGCCTCACGAGCCTGGGTTCAATCAGCGAGCGTCGCGTCGAACAGCTGGTGAACCCGCACCTCAACAACGGCCTCCCCGCGTTTCTCACCCGAGACTCCGGGCTCAACTCGGGGATGATGATCGTGCAGGTCACCGCCACGGCGCTGGTCTCGGAGTGCAAGGGGCTCTCGATGCCCGCCTCGGTCGACAGCATCCCGTCGAGCGCGAGCCGCGAAGATCACGTCTCCATGGGGCCGATCGCGGCGCGGCGCTACCTCGATGTGGTCGAGAACGTCGAGCGCGTCGTGGCCATCGAGCTGCTGTGTGCTGCGCAGAGCATCGACCTGCGAGCGCCGCTACAACCGGCCGAAGCGACCCGCGTCGCTTGGCAGACCGTTCGTGAGGTCATGCCCTTTTTGGCGGAAGATCGGATCATGTACGAGGAGATGGAGGCCGTGACCGAGCTGCTGCGGTCCGGTCGACTCGCCGCCGCCGTGGGCGCCGTGGTGCCCGTGCGTTGAAAGGGACACGTGCGTTGAAAGGGACACGTGCGTCGAAAGGGAGTTGTCCATGAGCCTGATCGATCTGCCAGCGCCGCTTATCCTGGCGTCAGCCTCCGCCTATCGCCACGCCCAGTTGGCGCGGTTTGGTCTGCCCTTCACCGCGGTCGCGTCGCCCGTGGTGGAAGACACGATCGTCGCCGATACGCCGCGCGAGACCATCGCGTTGCGCGCGGCGTTCAAGGCCTGTGCGCTACAGGAGCTGGACGGCTATGAGGAGGCATGGATCATCGGCGCTGACCAAGGCGTGGTCCTCACGGCCGCCGATGGATCCGCCGAGCTCATCGGCAAACCCGGCACGCCGGACGCCGCCGTCGCTCAGCTGATGCAGTTGTCCGGCCGCAGCCATGAGCTGTTTACGGCCTTGGCGCTGGCCATGCCCGGCGGGCGCTTACTGGAGGCGGCGGCTGTGGTGCGGATCACGATGCGTGCGTTCTCGGTGAGCGAGGCCGAAGCGGTGGTGATGCAGGACGAGACGTGGGATTGCGCCGGTGCGTACAAGATCGAGCGGGCCGCCCCCTGGCTCATGACGCGTGTGCAAGCCGATGATCCCACCAGCATCGAGGGGCTCCCCATGATCGCGCTGGGCGAGCTCTTGCGCCAAGCGTGGGCAGGCGGGTGAAGGTGCCGGCTTGGGAGTCATCTGCTACAACCGCGGAGTTCAGCGCAGCGGCCGGGCACGCCCGACCTACAGGGAGACCGTAATGGCGACGAAGAAGAGCTCACCAGCAGCCGCAACGCCCGCATCTAAGGCTGCGGCAGCGCCGGCACCCCAGCCCAAGAAGCGCGCAGCCAGCAAGGCCGCAAAGCCTGCAAAGCCAGCAAAGGCTGCAAGGCCTGCAAAGGCCACGAAGGCGACGAAGGCCGCAAAGGTCGTGCCGGCGAAGCGGGCCGCGTCGATCGCCGCGGAGACCACCGATCTGCCGACAAAGTCGGGCTTGCCGGCGTCCGCCACCGTCGCCGAAGACGGCGCGCTGCTGCTCGAAGACTGGACCCCCATGGGCCAGTGCCTCGACTGGCGTGCGGGATTGCAGACCTGGGCCTGGCAGGCAGACCAGCTCTTCGACGAGCAGAAAGTGCCGAACCTCGCCCACGACAGCGGCGCGATCTCGCGGCGCAACGCTGACGTGCTCGCCGCGTGGTGCGCCGGGCAAGACGCCGCTGGCACGCTGCCGGACGAGATCGTCTTGGTCGAGCTAGGCATGGGCACCGGGCTGCATCTGCGCTTCTTGCTCGATCGCTTCCAACACCTCTGCGCACAGGCGCAGCGCGATTGGTACGATCGCCTCGCCGTGTACGCGACCGACGTGAGCCGCGGCGTGCTCGAGAACGCGCGCGATCGCAAGCTGTTCAAGGATCACGAAGCGCCCCTGCACCTCGGCATGATGAGCGCCTTCGAGCCCGGGATCTTTCGACCGCTGGTGCAGGCCGAGCCCGTCGATCTGCGCGGCAAGATGCACGCGGTGTATGCCAACTACGTCCTCGACCTGATGCCGATGGACCTGTTTCGCCGGCGCACGACCGAGGCTGGCAGCCAGTGGCAGGCGGTGCTCGCGCGGACGTGGCTGGCCCAGCCCGAGCGAGTCCCCGTGTACGTGGATCTGGACGTCGACACGCTGCGCGCGGCCATCGCCGCCGGGGACTTCCGCGCCTTGATCGCGCTGTTTCCGCTGACCGAGGTGGAGCTGCGGACCTTCCCGGTCGACCTCAGCAATCACCCCGATCTTGCGACCTTGGAGCGCCTCGCCGACTACATCGAGGCCGAGCTCGGCGCCGACCACGAGCTGCTGACAGAAGGCACGGTGGCCTGCCACTCCGGCGGCGCGCTGCACGTGGCCGCGCGGATCGTGGCCGCGCTGACCCCCGACGGCTTCGCCAGCGTGCGCGATGTCGGGTTGACCACCGCCGCCCTCGCCGCCGTGCCGCGCACCTACAGCCACTACGGTCCCACCGCCGCGTCGGGCGTGAACATGGTCGAGTTCGATGACTGGTTCGCCCAAGGTGGCAACGGCGACGGTAGCGGCGGCGTTGACGCCGTGGTGCGGTGTGTCGCGCCAGACACCGACGGTCCAAGGCACCAAGCCTCACGCCTGCTGTGCCGAATGGCGCTGCCAGAGGTGGAGGCCGCGTTTCAGACCCACTTCGACGCCGACAGCTTCGCCCACGTCGAGGGCTTGGTGGCGCGCGCTCGCGCCGAGGCGGACGCTGGCGCGGCGCTGGAGCTCTACCGTGCCGCCATGGCGCGTGAGCCCGACAATTGGGTGCTGATGACGGAGGCCGCAAAGCGCGCGCTCGCGGGTGGGCTGGACCCACAGCTGGCGCTGCTGCTCGCGACGCGTGGCGTCGGTCTCAACCCGGAGTACAGCCCAGATCTGTGGGTGATCTACGGGGACGCTGCCTGGGCGACGGGAGACCACAAGGCGGCGCGCCAAGCCTATGCCTACGCGCTCGAGGTCAACCCACGCGACCCGGTCGCCCACTACGGCGTCGCGTTTGTGGACGCGGAGCGCGGCGAGTTTCGTAGCGCCTTCGCTCACATTGGCGAGGCGCTGGCTCACGACGTCGACGGCACCCATCGGCCGCAGGTCCTGCGCCTTCTGGATGTGTGCCTACGCGGTCAGCAGCAGCTGCGAGCCGAAGAAACCGAGCGATTGGCGCGGCGCGCCCTGCGCTGAGCGGCCGGGCGGCGGCCTGCTGGGGGTAGCGCGGCGCCCGGAGCCAGCGCGGCGACTTGGAGCCAGCGCGGCTCTAGGGCCACAACAGCAGGGCGGCCAGTGGGTCGGAGGCAGCCACCGCGTGGCCAAAACGCCACCATGGCGACGAGCCCGGCGTTGGTCGCGTGACCTGGGCGGTCCGTGACGGTCCAAGCAGCTTGAGCAGGTAGAGGTGGCTGTTTTGTGTCACAGCGCCGCGGCTGCAGAGCCGCGTGGAGTGCTCGCCGCACGGCGTCTCCTGATCGAGAAAGCGGCGCGGTCCGCACCGTGGCAGGTAGCTCATGATCTCCGCGCAGTCATAGGCGTGGTCGAGGCCATACGCGTGGGCGAGCTCCATGGCGGCCGTCTCGCACATCGCGGCGGGATCACGCCGCAGGGCCTCGGTGAACACGTACACCACGCTGCGGGGGATCGGCTCGCCGTTGAACGGCGCCAAGCCACCGACCTCTTGCGGCGATGGCCGGCCAAGCGCGCGCGCGTCACCGCCAAAGACGGCCATGAGGTAGCTGTGGGTGGGCAGCGGTCGGCGGTCCGTGATCTGCACGTCGTAGGCGGCGAAATGCCCGCGAATACAGGCCGTCAGCGCCCGCCACTCGGCAGTCGTACCGGCGAAGGCGGGCACCTCAGCCATCACCAGCCCAGCTGCGCGGACCACGCTGGAGCGATTCTCGGAGGCATCGTCGACCCCGGCCCGCAGCATCGCGCCCTCGCGGTTGAGGTAGATGATGCGGCTGCTGCCACCGAAGTCTATGTAACGACTGAGCTGCGGCAGTTGAACCCACGATGACGCACGCTGCGGCGCGACGTGGATGTGGGTCTCGACGCAGCGCGCGGGCGCGGCCGCGGCCTGCACCGCGGCGGTGGCTGTGAGTCGCTGGTTGATGATGATCGTCAGCGACACGCCGGTCGCGAAAGCCAGGACCACGAGGAGAGCGAGCAACGATCGGCGGGGAAGCTCCATACACTTAAGATGCGGTTTCCCGACGCCAGGATCGAATTCATCTGCGAGATGGTGGCGAGGTGGGGTGTGTGTACACCACCGCCGCTACTGCACCAGGAGCTCCTGGGCGCGCGCGGCGACGTGCTCCGGCGTGAAGCCGAGCTTCTCGGCCAGCACATGGGCTGGCGCTGACGCACCGAACGTGTCGATCCCGATGCTGGCGCCGTCGATACCGACGTAGCGCGCCCAATCTCGCGTCACACCAGCCTCGATGCTGAGCTTCGCGGCGCCGGCGGGCAGCACTTTGCGGCGATACTCGCGCTCCTGCACGTCAAACAGCTCGCAGCACGGCATGCTCACAACACGGGTGCCCACGCCGCGCCCTTCGAGCAGATCGCGGGCGGCGAGCGCCAACGGCACCTCGGAGCCGGTGGCGATGAGCACCAGCTTCAACGCCCCGCCGGCCTCCCGAAGAATGTAGCCGCCGCGCGAGACCCCTTCCCACGCGCTCATGGCGTCGCCGTCACGGGACAGCTCCGGCAGGTTCTGCCGGGTCAGACAGAGCGCGCTGGGGCCCTCGCTGTGGAGCAGCGCCACCCGCCACGCCGCCGCGGTCTCGGCGAGATCGCAGGGTCGCAGCGTCAGCAGGTTCGGCACGCCACGCAGGGCCTGCAGCGTCTCGACCGGCTGGTGTGTTGGGCCATCCTCGCCGAGGAAGATCGAGTCGTGGGTGTAGACGTACACAACCTGCTGCCGCATGAGCGCCGACATCCGCACCGCTGGCCGCATGTAGTCGTGAAACACGAGGAAGGTGCCGACAAACGGCGTGTGGCCGCCGTGGACGGCGAGGCCATTGGCGATGGCCGCCATCGCATGCTCCCGCACGCCGTAGTGGATATTGCGGGGCGTCAGATCCTCAGCTGAGAGGTGCCCGCTGTCGGCGATGCGTGTGCCGTTGGAACCCTCCAGGTCTGCGCTGCCACCCAGCAATCCGGGCAACGCCTGACCGATGGCCTGGATGACCTTGTTGGACCCCTTGCGCGTCGCCAGCCCGGTACCCGCGGCCTGCGTCGGCCAGGTGATCGCGCCCACCACCCGCTCCAGGTCGGGCGACAGCCGCGTGCGCAGCGCCGGGCCGCGTGGGTGCGCTGCGACACGCTGCTCCCACGCCGCGCGCTGCGCTGCGAGCGCGCCATTGCGGAGGCGGTAGCGGGCGTACACATCTTGCTGAACGTCGAAAAACTGCGTCGGGTCGAGCCCCATAGCGGTCTTGGTCGCCGCCACTTCCGCCGCGCCGAGCGGAGACCCATGCGTCGCGTTGCTGCCCTCCAGGTTGGGCGAGCAGCGGCCGATCTGGGTGCGACAGGCGATGAGGGATGGTCGGCTCTCGTCCGCGCGCGCGGCCTTCAACGCCTCGGATACCGCGGCGCGATCGTGTCCGTCCACGCGCTGCACGCCCCAGCCCAGCGCCGCGAAACGGGCGCAGACGTCCTCGGAGAAGGACAGCGCCGTGTCGCCGTCGATCGTGATGTGGTTGTCATCCCACATCACGTTCAGCCGGCCCAGCTTCCACAGCCCCGCAAGACTCGCCGCTTCGTTGGAGATCCCCTCCATGAGGCAACCGTCGCCAGCGAGCACCCACGTGTGGTGATCGACGAGCTCCTGGCCGTATTCCGTCCGCAGTCGCGCCTCACCGAGCGCCATACCCACGGCCATGCTGATGCCCTGACCCAGCGGGCCGGTGGTGCATTCGACGCCGACCGTATGGCCAAACTCCGGGTGACCAGGCGTGCGACTGCCCCACTGACGAAACGCCTTGAGGTCATCGAGCCTCAGATCGTAGCCGGTGAGATGCAGCAGGCCGTAGAGCAGCATCGAGCCGTGGCCGGCGCTCAGCACGAAGCGATCGCGATCGGGCCACTCCGGCGCGGTCGGGTCCATCTTCAGCTGCTCCATCCAGAGCACAAAAGCCGCGTCAGCCATCCCCATGGGGAGGCCCGGATGCCCCGAGTTTGCGGCCTCGACGGCGTCCATCGCGAGGGCCCGCAGCGTGCACACGCTGCGTTCGTCGATGGCGGTGGTTGGCTGGCTAGCAGGGGTCTCGGAGTGGCTCATGATGGGGCTCCCGAGGGGCGGCGATCGGCCCCCAATACGTCTGGTCCGGCCGCTTTCGCGGTGACTTCACAAGGGCCAACGGCGGCTAGTCGGCAGCAGCTGTCGCAGGCTATGCTCCGGTCCCTCGTTGCCGGTCTCGCCCGGATAGCACACCTGCTCGCGAAGCGCACCGCCACCGTTCCCAACCCGCAGGACTAGCCGATGCGACGCTCTCCTTGCCTCCCCGTGAAGATGAAGCCCGGTCACGTGACGCCGAGCCCTTCGACGCTGCTCGGCGTGGCGCTGCTCGGCGTGACGCTGCTCGCGACGGCGACGGTGACGCTGGCACCGAACAGCGCGCAGGCCAAGCCTGCCGAGGTCAAAGTTGGCGGGATGATGCAGCTGCGCTACGGCTACGCGCCCGCCGTCGACGATCCATCGACCGGCGTCGATGAGGGTGCTGGCGATCCGCTCAACAGCTTCGCGCTGCGACGCGGGCGCATCCGCCTCAAAGCCAGCCGTCATGGGTTTAAACTCAGCGGTGGCTTCGACTTCTCCAAGGGCGAGCCGCGGCTGCTGAGCTTGTACCTGCTCGCCCCGTTGCCGCTCGAGTTCGAGCTGCGCGTCGGCCAAACCAAGCGGCTGCTCACGCAAAGCTACCTCGCGTCGTCGACCGTGCAGCGCATGATCGAACGCTCGCCGATCGGAGACCAGGTCGGCTCGAATCGTGACGTCGGCCTGCGTCTGCGGCGCCGCTTCTTCGCCAAGTTTGTCGACGTCAACCTCGCGCTGTTCAATGGCAACGGCGCGAACACGGTCGAGAACGACACCGGGGGGCTGCTGGTGGAAGGGCGGGTCGACCTACACCTGCTGCGTCGCCTCGATCTGACCGATGCGACCCTGGGCAACAAGCCGGCCTTCGTGATTGGCGGCGCCGTGGCGCGTGGACCGGTGCGCGCGCAGCGCTCCAAGAGCGGCGTGCAGCTCACCCGCATCGACGTGTCCCAGGCCTGGTCGGTCCACGCCGGGGCGCGGTGGCAGGGCGTGGAGTTGTCTGCGGAGCTCCTCTGGCACGATCTGACGCCTAAGGACGATCGGGCCGATCAGTCCACGCCGCTCGGCATTGACGCCACGCAGGAGGGCGGCTGGTCGGCTCAGCTCGCGTGGCAGCCGCCTGCACTGCAGCGACGCCTTGAGGTCAGCGGTCGCATTGTGCAGTGGCAGGACAAACGCGGCGACGCGGACAGCGGCATCGAGGAGCTCGAGGCGTGTGTTGGCTGGCGTTTTGACGGTGATCGGCTGAAGTTGCAGACCGCGTGGCGGCGCAAGACCGCCCATCGCGCCGGCGGCGTAAGTTTCTCTACGAATCGCCTGCAGTTGCAGCTTCAGGCTGAGATGTGACCCGCCTGGGCTTGGTATGGCATGATGCACCGCGTGAACCCTGCTCCACCATCGCTGCACCTGCGCCATATCGACGGGCGCGACGAACGGGTGGACCGCGTGTCGCTGCTCGACCGAATTGTGGTCGGCAAAGTCACGGCGGGCGCCACCGTGCGAGACGACGGCGACGAGGGCTGGAAGTCGCTGGCGACTTGGTTTCTCGAGAACTCCGAGATCCACGGTCGTCCAGACCCTGAAGATACGGCCTACGTGAAGCGCCACGTCGCTGGGCGCCTGGATCCGCTGGCGCTGCGGCGGGCGCTGGGATTCGCGGATGACGCCGACCAGATCGCCGGGATCACGCCCGAGATCGCGATGAATCGGCAGGTTGTGATGCCGGACTGGGCGCAGCTGTTCGACGTCGCGAGCCTGAGCGATCGGGAGATTATCGTTCCCGCCGTCGAGATTGACGCGGATGGTCGTTTTGACCACGTGATCGCGGTGCCGAGTTGGGGACAGCCGTACGAATTCCACCCCGACGTTGAGATCCCCGTCCCGGAGTGGCAGGACCCGGCCACCGCCACCTTCGCTTCGCCGCCTTTGCTCACGCAGGACTGGCGCCGTGTTGTGGACGCGGGCGCCGACAGCCCACGTCGCGCGCGGGCCGCCCGCGCGCCGCGCGCCGTGGCTGCGCGCGCGGCGCC
>CALENB010000063.1 GCA_937910235.1 uncultured Myxococcales bacterium
GGATGCTGCTGTTCGGTCGCTGATTTTTTCGTGGTGGACGAAACGATGACCAAGACCGCACGCGCGACCCCTAGCGCAAATTGCGGGCCACAAAGGTCAGCTTGTCCGTCCACGCCCGCCGCGCGAGCGGGGTGAACATCAACGCGTGAAACGTATGACCGCCGCCGTCATAGACCTCAACTTGGTGCGGGACGCGGAGGCGCTCGAGCGCGCAGCCAAGGCGTTCGGTGTCACCGCGGACAGGATCGTCGCCGCCACAAATCGCAAACGTGGCGGGAAATCGGCGTTGTGGCGCGCCCAGGGTCTCGAGCAGCGCCAGCGGGTTGGCGTAGTCGTGCGCGGGCTGCGCGGGCGTATGGGCGGGCAAATAGCCGTCGCTCACCGCGTGGATCCGCGCTGCCATCCAACTTGGGATCTGTTTTGTCTCCGCGTGCCGGCCGGGTTCGCTCACCTGCAGGTAGCCACACGCAGGCGCCAACACTTTGGGCTGTACGTTGAGCTCCCACACGGTTTGTGCCCACAGCTCGCTGCGGCGCCAAGAACACGAGATGGCCAGCCCTGTCGCGAGGTTGGCGCCGGCAGACTCGCCGGCCAGCACTAGGCGGTTCACATCCCCACCCATCGCCGGCGCGTGGCGGACCACCCATTGCATCGCGAGGCCGACATCCTGGACCGGCGCGGGGTAGCGGTGGGTCGGCCCGACGCGATAGTCGACGTTGAAGACGAGGTAGCCTTCACGCGCAAACCGCGCCGCGATCGCCCAATGGGTGTCTTTGTCGAAGAACCGAAAGCCGCCGCCGTGGATGTAGATCACCACCGGCGACGGTCGCGCGCGGTCAGGTAGCTGGTAGATGTCGAGGCGCTGTTCAGGCAACGGCCCGTAGCGGCGATTGCGGGTGATCTGGACGCCATGGCGCTCGGGACGCAGCTGCGGCGCGTGACGCAAACTGCGCGCCATGCGCTCCAAGTTGCCGATCAGAAGATGCTCGTAGGCCCAACTTTTCGCGGCTCGGCGGGTCATGTGGTTCCTCCGGTCCTGCGTCACTGCGTCGGCGCGGTCACGGCGTCACGCGCCCCGGGAGCGCGGCGCGCCAGACAGTCTAGTCTTTTTGGAGCGTCCCCGTCTCGGTGCCGCGGGGGCGAATGTCGTCGTCGCAAGGAGCGCGCCACCGCACCGGCGAACACGCGGCAAGTGACGGTTCGATTATCGTATGAATCAGACGCCATACGAACACGAAGTAGTTGACGCTATAGCCCATCATACAGCCTTATGGCGATGCGATGTCGACTCTTGAGTCGAATCTCCCGCCGTTTGGTAGGACCTCGATAGCAGGCCGGCCACACCGGTGGCTGGTACGCCGAGCCGCGAGCGCCATCCACCGCGCTCAGCCTGACGTGGCCCAGCGAAATCATGAATGTGCGAGAAGCGCGGACCACGGCCGCACAGAAGGAGTGGCCGAGGGCTTCGACGTAGCCTATTCTTCCGGACACCGTTTTCCGCCAGCCATGGCATGGAGTCTCCCATGATTCGACGCCTCCTGATGATGAGTGACCTGGGTCCCACCAGCGTGCGCGCGTTTGCGCCGCTCGCCGCGCTGGCGAAGTCTTTGGATGATCCCGAAGTGATCCTGGTTCACACGGTCGAGAGTTCGGCTGGCCTCTCTTTTATGGATCCCTTTGTCATCGAACAAATGGACCTGCTAGCCCAGGAACAAGCCATTGGCCCGCTCGACTTGCAGGCCGACCAGCTGCGTGAGCACGGACTCCGCGTCAAGCCGCTTGTGGTCTTCGGTTCGCCGTTTTCGATCGTTCATGAAGCCTTTCAAAGGTTCCGCGCCGACTTGGTCGTCATGCCGACCGATGGCCACCACTCGCTGCTGCGGCGCGTCTCCAACTCGGCCACAGCGCGGGTCATCCGGGACCAAGAGGTGCCAGTGTTGGTCGTCAACGGAGCCATGGCCGATGCACGCTGGACCGAATTCGGGCCCGTGGTGCACCCCATGTCGCTCAACGACGAAGATGACGCTGGGCTGCAGACCGCCGCGGATTTGGCCGTGATCACGGGCGCTGAGCTGCATTTGGTCCATGTCCTGCGCTCGCCGCCGACCGAAGACGCGTACGGCTCCGACCCTGAGCTGTCCGCTGCGATCGAAGAGGGCTTCGCGATGTGGCGCGACAAGGTTGAGGCCAAGTTGAACGGACTGGCCACCGCCATGACCCGCGTGCGCACCAAAGCCGTGGTGCTAGAGCATGAGCACTGCGGGGACGGCGTCATCGCGTACCTCAACGAGGTCAACGCCGGGTCCGTGGTGATGCCGAGCCTCGCGCATGACTCGGTCCACACCAAACTGATGGGGAGCGTCGCTGAGCATGTGTTGCTCGCTGCGCCCTGCCCTGTGCTGGTGTTCAACCGTCCGCTCCACGCCAGAGACTAACGCGACGCTTGGTGCGCGACGCCCAATCCGCTAGGCTCCCGCGGCTCGTTCACCGACACGGTGCGGGTCGTAGGAGGGAGCCGCCCATGACGTCACCGCTCAACCGTCGCACGAGCCTTGTCGCTGGCCGAAAGCCGTGCCTGTTCGTGCCGTGTCTTGTCGCGTTGACGCTGTTCGCGTTGGCCTGTTCAACAGAACCAACGGGTGACGCGGCCACCGCCAAGCAACCTGTGTGGACGATGTCGTTCGACGCGTCGAAGGGGGGTGCGCTCTCCGGCGTCTGGGGCTCGGCACCTGACGACGTGTGGACCGTCGGCGGTACCACCACGGTCGGTGAGATCCATCATTTCGACGGTAAAACCTGGACGAAAGCCACCGTCCCTCCTGGAGTGCCGCTGCTCTCCTGGGTGTACGGGTTCGCTCCCGACGACGTGTGGGTTGTCGGCACAAGGGGCGCGGCGCTGCACTGGGATGGCGCGGCGTGGAGCACGGTTGACACGGGGACCACGGAGGACCTGTGGGGCGTTTGGGGCCCAGCCAAGGACGACCTCTGGGTCGTTGGCGGAACTGTGGGCGCTGGAACGCCAGTGATACTGAGATTTTCGGCTGGAAAATTCGCACCCGTACCGATCGATCCAGCCGAGAACACGCGGGACGCGACGTCCATCTTCAAGGTCTGGGGGATCGGCGGCACCACGTTCGCGGTGGGCGAGGCCGGACTGATCCTGCGCTGGGACGGCGCCAAGTGGCGCGCAGTCTCTGGCGGCGCCAAAGCCAACGACGATTTCGTCTCGCTGTGGGGAACCAGCGCCGATCACATCGTCGCCGTCGGTGGCCGGGCCCAGGCCCGCGTCGCGACGTGGAACGGCAGCACCTGGACAACCGTCGCGCCAGACGCGACACCGGGCCTCAACGCGGTGTTCATGACCAAACCGGGAGAGGCCATCCTGGGCGGAATCCTCGGCGTTGGCGGCGCCTTTGACGTCGCCAAGGGTGTCTGGAGCCAAGAGGAGACGGGGACAACGGACACGATTCACGGGATTTGGTGTGACGGCGCCGGGATCTGCTATGCCGTCGGCGGCGTGTTCAGCGAGCCACAGCGTGGGCTCGCGCTGGTTCGGGAGATGAAGTAATGCGCGGCGACACACAGCGAGATTTTGCGTCGGTTGGTGTGGCGAGTTGCCTGTCTCTGCTGGCCATCGGTGCGATGGCCTGCTCGCCCGGCGAGGCCATCGATCAGGACCACGGCGCCATCGCTGCGGGCATCAGCGCACCGCTCGGCGAGCCGGCGCCCTGGGCGACCGCCACCCAACTCCAGACGTTCGAGCGCGGCAAGGCGGTCGCGGAACACCGCTTCAGCCTCGCGGAGGGCCTGGGGCCCGCGTTCAACGTGACGTTCTGTGCGGCCTGCCATGAGAAGCCGACGACCGGGGGGAGCGCCGGTCGGTACCGCAACTTCTTTCTGACCGGGCGGCGCTTTCCCGACGGCGCGTTTGTGCCCGGCACATCGGCCGGCAAGTCTGGCGGCGTCATTCGTTTGTATGCGTACGGTCCCGATCTACCAGCGCGACCGATGGTGCCCGCGACGACCAACGTCGTGGCCCAGCGCAACGCGGTGCCGTTTTTCGGCGTCGGCTTGCTGGCCGAGCTGCCGGGCGCGGCGATCCTGAAGAACGCCGATGAACACGACGCCAACAAGGACGGGATTAGCGGCCGACCGAACTGGGACCGCGGATTTGTCGGACGTTTCGGGCGCAAGTCGCAGACGGTCAGCATCGAGGGGTTCATCCGCGGTCCGCTCTTCAATCACCTCGGCTTGACGACCGATCCGCTGACCCAAGCGCAGAAGGCGGCCTTGCCGGTCGACAGCAGCTCCGGCAGCGGCCAGACCGCGGTTGACCCTCGCCTGCTACCGCTCGCGGCGATGCGCGGCGTGGCGCAGGCGGCGGCCGACGATGGCCCCCTGAAAGACACCGACGGCGTCCCAGATCCCGAAATGTCGACCTCAGACCTGTTTGACCTCGTCAGCTTCGCGATGCTCCTCGCCGCGCCTGAGGTGGAGGCGGCCACGCCCGAGAGTGAGCGGGGCAGGCGCGTGTTCGACGACCTGGGCTGCAAGGGCTGCCACGTGCCTCGGTTGGTGGGCCCACGTGGGCCGCTGCCGGTGTACTCCGACCTGTTGCTGCACGACATGGGCCCCGACCTCGCCGACGGACTGGAGCAAGGCGTGGCCACTGGCGCTGAGTTTCGCACGCAGCCGCTTTGGGGCGTCGCCGCTGTCGGCCCGTATTTGCACGACGGCCGCGCTGACACGCTGCGCGAGGCGGTGCTGCTGCACGGCGGGGAAGGCCAGCAGGCGCGCGATCGTGCAGCCAAGCTGAGCGAGGCGGCGTGGGCCGACCTGGAGGCGTTCTTGGTGAGCCTGGGTGGGCGAACGCAGCGCAGCGTTGGGCTGATTGCGCCGGGCACCCCGATCGCCGAGCTGGGCCAGTGGGGTGGACCGCGGCGCGCGCTGACGCCACCGGAGGCGCTGCGTTTCCTCGCCGGTCGCGCGGAGCTGGACCGAGAAGCCGGCGTGAAAGACGGGCTGGGAGGGCCTCGCTTCAACGGCGACTCGTGTCGCGCCTGTCACTTCGAACCCGTAGCAGGCGGCGCAGGCCCACGTGGAGTCAACGTGATCCGCCACGGATTCCTCGATCCGGTGGGACGCTTTGTGCCGCCGAGCGTGGGCACCGTGCTGCACCGAACGACGCAAGTGGCCGGCAGCGTCAATCGTCCGCAGAAGGAGGCGACGATCTTCGAGCATCGGCAGACGCCGCACCTCTTTGGGCTGGGCCTGATCGACGCGATCCCGCCCGAGGTGATCCTCGCTGGCGCGGACCCCAACGACCTGAACGGCGATGGCATCAGTGGCCGACCCAGCTGGGTCGACGGTGGTCGGCTCGGCCGCTTCGGCTGGAAGGCGCAGGTGCCGACGGTGGCGGAGTTTGTGCGCGACGCCGTGACGACAGAGATGGGCATGACCCTGCCCTGGTCCATGGACCACACGTTTGGCCGGGTGCACGACAACGACGCTGTGCCCGACCCTGAGTTCACGCCCAAAGCGACAGACGACCTGACGTTCTACCTCACCATGCTCGGCGCGCCGCCACGGAGCCCGGGTGCCAACGCTGCGCAGGAAGCCGAGGGTCGGCAGCTCTTCACCAGCGTCGGCTGCGCGTCCTGCCACACGCCCGAATTAGCCGGTGCTTCTGGACCTGTGCACCTGTTCTCCGACCTCTTACTGCACGAGATTTTGCCGGCGACGAGTGTGGGAATCGAGGAGGCTGGCGCCAACATGCGGGAGTTCCGAACCGCTCCGCTGTGGGGGCTGGCGCGTACGGCGCCGTACCTGCACAGCGGCGCCGCCGACACGATCGACCAAGCGATTCGCATGCACGACGGCGAGGCGACGGCGGTGCGTGGGTCTTATGAGGCGTTGTCGCAGACCCTGCGCGACGCCCTGCTCGCCTTTCTCCGGAGCCTCTAGACCATGGCGTATTCCGGCAAACAGGCGCGACGCAAGTTCATGGGACTCAGGCTCGAGTGGGTGCGGAGGCCTTTGGCGGTGATTTGGCTCATCGCCATCGTCGGCGGTTGCTCCGATCCGGCCGAAGATCCGGCCGATTCGCCCACGCTCGCCCTCGTCGACCCGCTCTCCATCCCTGCGACGCCGACGCTGGACCCGAAGCGCTTCCGCACGTCGGACACCTGCGCGACCTGCCACGCGGACCACGCGCGCGAATGGCGGCTGTCTCGCCACGCGTTCGCTATGCGCGATCCGGTGTTCCGTCGGCTTGTGGCGATTCGCAACGTCGCGAAGGCCAACCAAGAAGATGGGTTCTGCACGCAGTGTCACTCCGCGATTGGCACGCGCGGCGGCGAATGTGTCCAGGGGTTCAACTTCGACGCA
Source organism: uncultured Myxococcales bacterium (assembly GCA_937910235.1). Taxonomy (GTDB): domain Bacteria; phylum Myxococcota_A; class UBA9042; order UBA9042; family UBA9042; genus UBA9042. The sequence goes on from CALENB010000063.1 coordinate 6,388, forward strand.
TTGTCACCGGTCGTGCTCGAGGGCGTGACGTGCGAGGCGTGCCACAAGACGACCGAGGTCGTTCGCACGTTCAACGCCGGGCACAAGCTCGACGCTGCGGTGGGCATGGGCGCCACGCTTTCGGACCCAGAAGACAACGCATTTCACACAAGTCGCACCGCTCCCCACATGGCCAAGGCTGAGTTTTGCGGCGCCTGCCACGACGTGGTGGAGACGTCGGGCCTGCCGCTGGAGCGTCCCCACGCTGAGTGGCAGACGTCGCCAGCCAAGGCGACCGGGCAGACCTGCCAGCAATGCCACATGCCGTCACGCCAGGGCCTAGCGGCGACGGGCGGGGCGACGCGTACGGTGCACAGCCACCTGTTTGTCGGGGTGGAGACGCAGGTGGGCGGCGGCACGACGATGACGACGGCGGATCGGGCGGAGATGAACGCCGCCATCGGCGAGCTGTTGACGTCAGCGGCGGGGCTCTCGCTGGCGGTGAGCCCCAGCACGGCGACCGATCAACAGCTGGACTTGGTGCTGACGGTTACGAACAAGATCGCCGGCCACAACTTTCCTACGGGTTCGAGCTTTCTGCGTCAGGTGTGGGTCGAGATCTCCGCTAAAGACGCCCAAGGCAAAGTCTTTTACGCCAGCGGCGACCTCGACACCAACGGCGACTTGCGCGACCACTGGAGCGAGCTTGATCCCTATGGCGACAGTGACCTGATCAGCCTGTCGTCCCGCTTCATCGACACCAAAGGCGACCGCACGCTGTTCAGCTGGGAAGCCGTCGAACACACCAGTGACGCGATCGAGCCGTTGCGACAGCGGACTTGGACGCTGTTTCTGCCGGTTCCCAAGAACGCGACCGGCCCCCTCACGATCGAGGCGCGCCTGCGATTTCGGGCCTATGGTCCATTTCTGCTGCGGCTGTTGGGGCTCGCGGACCTGATCCCAGGGTTCCCCATTTGGGACATCGACTCAGCGACGGCGACGGTGCAGGTGACGCCTTGAACCCTGGCCGGCCCGGTCGGTCGCTGGCGACACCCACCTCGGGTCGCTCGCGGCTAGCCCGGGTCGGCGTCGTCGCGGCGTTGCTCGCCAGCGCTGGCTGCGATCGGTCGCCGCCGCCCCCCCCCGCCGCGACGCCACACGCGGCCAACGGCACGCACACGTTCGGAGCCAGCGACGAGGTCAGCGCCCAGGCGGCGGTCGACGACGCCCGCGCGATCCTCCAGCGCGCGGGGTTGCCTGTGGCCCTGATTTTCCGGTCTACCAGGGCGCTCGGCCTGGGCCCGTTGCTGCCCATGCAACACACGCAACTCCCGGCCGACGCGCCGCTGCGTGCGCTGCTGGCGCCGCTGCGCGATCACATTCGACCGCTGGCGGAGCGGTGCGCTCCGGGCGGCGTGTGCGTTGTGTTGGTCGCCGAGATCGCGCCCGCGTCAAGCGCGGCGGCGGCGCTGCTGCCAGACTTGGCGGGCTTGGCGGTAGGGCCGCTGGTGTTCCAGCACGACCAAGACGCCCGCGGCCCCCTCTCCAGAGCCGCCACAGCCATGGGCTGGCCGGGTGGTGAGGGTCCGAACGTTGTGCTGCTCTCCGCCCGGCACCTGCGCCAGCGCGAGGCCGCGGGCCGGACAGCCCTGGTGTTGCACGAGGTCGGTCACGCGCTGGGGCTGCGACACAGCGTCGACGGGGACGACGGGGACGACGTGATGACGCCCAGCCTCCGCGCGCGTGGCGCGACCCCCGGCATGCTGAGGTTCAGCGCCGAGCAGGTGGCCGCGGCGCGACGCGGGCTGACCACACTGGCAGCCTCGGCAAGGCGCGCTGACCCAGAACGACAGGCGGACCGATGACCTCACCCACGCCAACGCAGCCCGAGTCGATCGACGCGCGTCGTCGCCGCCGCCTCGTCGTGGCCGTCGCGGTCGTGACGCTGCTCGCCGCGTGGGTGTCGTTCAAATGGCCGGCGTACACCTTCGTGGCGTGGCGGCCGCCGCCAGCCCGCGACGTGCCGGCGTCGCCGTTGCTCGACGCCGCGACGCGGCTCGGCGAGGCGACGTTGCCGCAACCGGAAGACATCCTCGCGGATGGCAGCGGTGGGATCCTGGCCGCGTGTGCGGACGGCGTCATCCGCCGCGTCGATCCGAGCGGCGGCATCGCGACGTTTGCCACGACCGGCGGTCGCCCACTGGGCATGGCGTGGGCGCTCGGCAGCCGGGAGCTCCTGGTCGCTGACGCGGTGCGAGGCCTGCTGCGGGTCGACGGCGCGGGCGCGGTGCGCGTCTTGGTTGACTCGTTCGAAGGCCGCAAGCTGCGTCTCGTCGACGATGTCGCCGTGGCGCCTGACGGCATGATCTACTTCAGCGACGCCACCGCGCGGCGCGGCGTGCACGACGACCTGCGGCTGGAGATGGCCTCCCACGACCCAACGGGCCAGGTGCTGGCCGTGTATCCAAGTGGCCGGGTCACGCGGTTGGTGGGCGGGCTGTACTTCGCCAACGGCGTCGCCATCAGCCCAAGCGGCCGGCATCTGCTCGTCAACGAGACCGCCGCGTATCGGATCCAGCGCTGCGGCCTCCACGGCTCAGAGCGCGGCCGGTGCGAGGTCTGGATCGACCGTCTTCCCGGCCTACCGGACAACTTGCGCATCTCACCGCGCAGCACCGTCTGGGTCGCCCTCGTCGCGCCGCGCCGCGCGATTCTTGACGATCTGATTCACCCCTACGTCGCCGCGAAGTGGGCGATGGCGATGGCGCCGGGCTGGTTGCTGCCCAAGGCGGAGCTGCGAGGCCAAGTCCTCGAGGTCGACCAACCGGACGCGCCACACGGGACGGCGCTGCGATTGTTGCAGGCGCCGGCCGGCGCGTACGCCATGAGCACCTCAGCGCGCGAGGTGGACGGGGTGCTGTGGCTTGGGCATATCGACGCGCGACAAGGTGGGGTGTTGCGCGTGAACCTGCCCGAGCGGCCGACGGGCTCACGGTAGACGCGATCGAATCGGTCGCCCGCGCTGAGCCGCCGGCGGCGCTTGTGGACGCTGCGGACGCGATGAGGCTAGGGTGGACCGCTCCTCACAAATGGGTGCGGCGCCGACACCCGAGGTTCAAACATGACACGACGACGAATCATCCTGTGGGACACGCCCTACGGCGGCATGCGCATCCGCGGCACGGATCCGGCGCGCGCCGTCACCGTAGCCAGTGAGCTGATCGCGCGATTCACGACGAAGGCTGGCTTTCAGAGCGCAAATCTCAGCGTTCACGCGTGGCCATCGGCGCCGCTCTTGGCGTGGGCCCAATCGCAGCCAGCCTGGACGACGCTGCCCTTGGCGCAGGCTGAGAGCGGGATCGCGACGCCGCACCCAGCGTTGCTGGCGACCATGTCGGCGTACGGCGAGCCGTTCTGCCACGTGCACGAGAGCTCGGAGGGCGACGACGACTACCTGCGGCTGGAATGGGAGGTCTCCGATGACGACCCCAACTTCAAGGCGTGGAGCGCGGCGTGGCTGCAGCTGTGTGTCGACTATCACGAAGATCCGCCGTTCGAGAGTGATCTGCCCACCGTGACGGGCTACTTCAACCTGCACGACGACGCCCCGCTCACGACGCCTGACACCGACGAGGTGCTGCCGCATCAGGCAGAGTCAGACCGTCCAGCTGACTTCTTCGCCGGTTTTACGGGGTTTGCGAGCGTGCCCGACGGGTCGCTCCTGCTCACGGCCTGTCTGCCGTTCGACGCCGCCAACCCGGCGTTTGTCGCGTTCGACGCCGCGTTGGTGAAGACGCTCGGCAAGATCTCCGACACCCGTTATCGCCTCGTCACACCCGGCGGCGCGCTCCGCAAACTGAGCTGGCGCCGCAAGGTGCGATGACAGACCTTGGTCATCGTTTCGTCCACCACGAAAAAATCAGCGACCGAACAGCAGCATCC
>CALENB010000064.1 GCA_937910235.1 uncultured Myxococcales bacterium
GACGTCGCCGCGGACGTCGCCGCGGACGTCGCGCCGGATGTGGCTGAGGACGTCGAGGCAGACGCGGAGGCAGACGCGGAGGCGGACTCCGGAGCGGGCGACACAGACAACGGTGAGGACGCCCCGGGCGACGTGATCCCGGCGGACGATGTCGTGTTCGACGTGGGTGACCCCGACGTGACGGGGTCTGAAGACGCAGGTTCGGACGTCACCGGCGTCGACGTGACGGGTCTGGACGTGACTGGCTCCGACGTGACTGGCCCCGACGCGACCGGTGGCGACGCGACTGGTGGCGACGCGACTGGCGCTGACGTGACTGGCCCTGACGCCTCCGGGCCCGACGCGGCTAGCACGGATACGGACGGGGCAGACACCACGTCGCCCGACGCGGGCTCGCTCGACACGAACGCGAACTGTCCGTTTGGTGTGGACTGCGCGTGCGCCAAGCCGAGCGACTGCAGCTCAGGGCTGGTGTGTGCGCTCGTCGGCGGCAAGAGCGTGTGCGCCGACCCCTGCACGTTGAATCCCAAGCTCGCTGAAGTGGCGTGTAACCAGCTCGACGACGACTGTGATGGGCAAACTGACGAAGCCACGTGCGACGACGGTAACCAGTGCACCACGGATAGCTGTGGGGCGGCTGGCTGCCAGCACGAGGCCAACACCGCGGTGTGTGATGACGCGAACGCGTGCTCGACCGGGGACGGCTGCAAGGCGAAGAGCTGTGTGGCGGGCGGCGCGGTTGACTGCGATGACGCCAACGCGTGCACCGACGACACGTGTGATCCCACGAAGGGCTGCGTCCACACCGCCAACACCGGCGCTTGTGATGACGATGACGCCTGCACGTCGGCAGGAGTCTGCAAGGACGCCGGTTGCACCGGCCAGAAGGCGACGAGCTGTGATGACGGCAACCCGTGTACGGACGACGCGTGTGATCCCAAGACTGGCTGCGGGAAGCTCGCCAACACGGTGTCGTGCGACGATGGCGACGCTTGCACCACTGGCGAGGCCTGCAAGGGCGGGGCCTGCACCGGTGGCACCGCGAAGCCGTGTGACGACGACAACCCCTGCACCACCGATAGCTGCGACAAGGTCGCTGGCTGCAAGTCGGCGCCGCACACGGGGGATTGCGAAGACGGCAACGCCTGCACGGAGAATGACGCGTGTGTCAACGGCGGCTGTGCGGCCGGAAAAGCGAAGGTCTGCGACGACAAGAACCTCTGCACCGACGACACCTGTGACGCCACGAAAGGCTGCGTGCAGACCGCAAACTCGGCCCCCTGTACCGATGGCGACACCTGCACAGTCGGCGACGCGTGCAAGGACGGTGCGTGTGCGTCGGGCACCAAGAAGACGTGTGATGACGGCAACCCCTGCACCGCAGACGCCTGCGACAAGGCGACCGGCTGCAAGAGCGTGGAGACGACCGCGCCGTGTGATGACGGCAACGCCTGCACGAACGGCGATGTGTGCGGCGGCGGCGTCTGCAAGGCCGGCAAGCAGCTGGCGTGCGACGACGGCAAGTCCTGCACGGTGGACACGTGCGATCCCAAGAAGGGCTGCGTGACCGAGAACTCGGCCGGTGGCTGCAGTGATGGCAACGCCTGCACGCTGGGTGACCTGTGCTCGAACGGCGTCTGCAAGCCCGGAAAACTCGTGAGTTGCGACGATCAGAACGCCTGCACGGCGGACGTCTGCGATCCCAAGAAGGGCTGTGTCAACACGCCCACCACCAGCGCTTGTGATGACGGTAACGCCTGCACGGAGGGCGACGTGTGTAGCGGCGGCGCGTGTGTCGCCGGCAAGCCGCCGAAGTGCGACGACAACAACGTGTGTACCACCGAGGGCTGCGACCCTGCGGCGGGCTGCGCGAGCGTGGCGAATCAGCTGCCATGCAGCGACGGCGACGCCTGCACCGTGGGTGATCGCTGTAAGGACAAGACCTGCCAGGCCGGCGCGACGCAGACGTGTGATGACGGCAATCCGTGCACCACCGACGCCTGCGACAAGGTGAAGGGCTGCGTGAACACGGCGTCGACGGCTGCGTGCGACGACAACAACGCCTGCACGACGGGTGATGTGTGCGGCGGCGGGGTCTGCAAGGCCGGAAAACAGGTGGTCTGTGATGATGCCAACCCCTGCACGACCGAGAGCTGCGACGCGAAGTTGGGTTGTCAGAAGTCGAACAACACCCAGGCTTGTGATGACGGGGACGCTTGCACCATCAGCGATCAGTGCGCGGGTGGCGTGTGCAAGGCCGGTAAGGCGGTCGTCTGCCAGGACAGCAACCCGTGCACGAGTGACTCGTGTGACAAGGCGAAGGGCTGTGTCTTTGCGGCAAACGGCGATGACTGCACCGACAACAACGCCTGCACCAACGGCGACGTGTGCAAGGCCGGCGTCTGCAATCCTGGCGCGGCGCTGAAGTGTGACGACAACAACCCGTGCACGCTCGACGTCTGTGATCCGGCGAAGGGCTGCACCGCGGTGGCGTTGGACAAGCTGCCGTGCTCTGACGGCGACGCCTGCACGGCGGGTGACGCGTGCACCGCGGGCAAGTGTGTGGCTGGCCAGCAGGCGGTCTGCGACGACGGCAACGCCTGCACCGACGACACGTGTGATGCGAAGGCGGGCTGCGGGTTCAAGGCGAACACCGGCGGCTGCGACGACGGCAACGCCTGCTCGAAGGGCGACCTGTGCAGCGGCGGCGCCTGTAAACCGGGCGTTTCGGTGCAGTGTGACGACGGCAACGCCTGCACGGCGGACTACTGCGACCCGAAGACCGGCTGCGCGTCGACGCCGACTACGTCGAGCTGCAGCGATGGCAACGCCTGCACGAAGGGCGACGTGTGCAGCGGCGGCGGGTGTAAGCCGGGCGCCGTCGTGTTGTGCGACGACGACAACCCCTGCACGACGGACTCGTGTGACAAGACCAAGGGGTGCGTGTTCGCGGCGAACACGGCGGAGTGCACGGACGGCAACGCTTGCACGGTGGGTGATGTGTGCGCGGCGAGCGTCTGCAAAAGCGGCGCGCAGCGGCAATGTGCCGACGGTAATCCTTGCACGACGGACACGTGCGACGCCAAGACAGGCTGCGTGAACGCGGCGAACAGCGACGATTGCAGTGACGACAACGCTTGCACGAAGGGCGACCAGTGCAAGGGTGGTAACTGCGTCGGAGGGGCGGCGTTGGCGTGTAGCGACGGCAATCCCTGCACGGCGGACAGCTGCGACAAGGCCAAGGGCTGCGTCTTCACCAACCTCACGAGCGGCTGTGACGACGGAAACGCCTGCACCACGGGCGATACGTGCAGCGGCGGGGCTTGCAAGCCCACCGGGCAGAAGAGCTGTGACGACGACAACCCGTGCACGACGGATGTGTGCGACGGCAAGGTCGGTTGTATCTCGACGGCGAACACACAGGCATGCAGCGATGGCACGGCGTGCACGAAGGGCGATGTCTGCGCGAAGGGCGCGTGTGTGCCGGGAGCCGTGCTGAACTGCGAGGACAACAACCCATGCACCGACGACAGCTGCGAAAAGGTCAAGGGCTGCATCAACGCGTTCAGCACGAAGGTCTGCTCGGATGGCAACGTGTGCACCGAGGGCGACCAGTGCGGCGGCGGCATCTGCAAGGGCGGGGCGACCAAGGTGTGCGACGACGCCAACCCCTGCACGCTCGACAGCTGCGACGCGGTGAAGGGCTGTGTCAACGCGCCGAAAGATGCGCCATGTAGCGACGGCGACGCCTGCACGACCGTGGACAGCTGCAAGGGCGGCCAGTGTGTCGGCGCGCAGCCGCGGACGTGCGACGACAACAACCCCTGCACGGACGACACGTGCGACAAGGTGAAGGGCTGCGTCTTCGCCGCTTCGACCAAAGCCTGTGACGACGGTAACGCTTGCACCGCCCAAGACGTCTGCAAGGCCGGAAAATGCGTCGGGCAGGGCGTTCAGTGCGATGACAGCAACCCTTGCACCACGGACTCCTGCACGCCTGGCGCCGGCTGCGCGTACAGCAACAACACCCAGGGCTGCACTGACGGCGACGCTTGCACGCTCAACGATTCATGCGCGGCCGGGAAGTGCGTGCCGGGCACCAGCGTGAAGTGTGATGACGGCAACCCTTGCACGACGGACAGCTGCGACAAGGCGAAGGGCTGCTTGAACGTAGCCAACCAGAGCGTCTGCAGCGACGGCAACGCCTGCACGGAGAAGGACGCCTGCGTGAACAGCCAGTGCAAGGGCGCCGCGGTGAACTGTGACGACAGCAACTCGTGCACCAACGACAGCTGCGACACCGCGAAGGGCTGCGGCAACGTCAACAACACGGAGCCCTGCAGCGACGGCAGCGCCTGCACGCTGAACGACGCGTGCGCCGGCGGAACATGCGTCGGCGGCGCTCAGGTCAGCTGCGATGACGGCAACGCTTGCACGACGGACAGCTGTGATGCCAAGACCGGCTGCAAGAACGTCGGCAGCAGCATCGGCTGTAACGATGGCAACGCCTGCACGGAGAAGGACACCTGCGTCAACAGCCAGTGCAAGGGCTCCGGGGTGACGTGCGCAGACGGCAACCTGTGCACCGCGGACAGCTGTGATCCGGCGAAGGGCTGCGTCTTCAGCGACACGAAGGACCCCTGCAGTGACGGCAACGCCTGCACACTCAATGACACCTGCGCGTTGGGTAAGTGTGTCGGCGGCAGCGCGGTGAGCTGTGATGACGGCAACGCCTGCACGACGGACAGCTGTGACGCGAAGGATGGTTGTAAGAATACGAATAACACCAACGCCTGCAATGACAACAACGCCTGCACCCAGAGCGATGTGTGTGGGTCGGGCAAGTGCGCGGGTCAGGCGGTGGTGTGTAACGACGACCAGCTGTGCACCAACGACTTCTGCGATGTGGCCAAGGGCTGCCAATCGACGCCGAACACCAAGCCGTGTGACGACGGCACGGCCTGCACCAAGGACGACACCTGCACGGGCGGCCAGTGCGTCGGCTCGAAGGTGGACTGCGATGATGTGAACCCGTGCACGGCCGACAGCTGCGTCGCTGCGACGGGCTGCACGCACAGCAATGTGGCCGACAATACGCAGTGCGGCGGCGTGGGCGTGTGCTTGCAGGGCGGCTGCACCAAGGGCAGCGACATCAACCCAGCCATCAACTGCAAAGAGATCTTGGCGCAGTGGACCGCCGCACCGAATGGGCCGTACTGGGTGGACCCGGATGGCCCCAACGGCGCGGGCGGCAAGTATCAGGTCTACTGCGAGATGAAGTTGTTTGGCGGTGGTTGGATCAAGATCGACAACGAGTGGTTGTCGAAGCTGACGACGCTGAAGAACCTCATGCCCGGCGGCAAGTGCGAGATGTCGGTGACGGAGTGGCGGAGCTGGGATCAGTTCAATGGGTCGACGGCGGACACCCACTTCTGCCTGGCGCTCAACAAGTACAACCACTTCCCGACGTACACCGAGATGCGGCAGAACGGCGTGCAGTTTGAGGGCTACACGCCCGGAAAATCCGACACGTTTGATGCGTACACCAACTGCTACGGCACGCAGTGGCAGGGCAGCTTCTGCTTTGGGCCGACGGCGGAGATGTACAGCATGAACACGAAGAACATCTCGCTGTCGAACGGGCAGAAATCGGCCGTCTACAATCAGACCGTGCAGCTGAAGACGCCCGCCTCCGATTTTGAGCTGCGTTCGCGGGAAGAGGGACCGCAGAAAGAGGGTTTGGTCTGGAAGACCGGCGCGGTGTACTTGCGCTGAGTCGGGAGGCCGACTGCCATGCAACGACTCTTTGTCGCGATCGTGCCGCCGCCGGCGATTATCGACCGCCTCGTTGATCTGCAGTGGGGCGTGCGGCGGGCGCGGTGGACGAGCCCGGATCAGGTGCACCTCACCCTGCGTTTTATCGGCGAGGTGCGCGACGATGAGGCCGTCGCGCTGGAGCAGGCGCTGCGTCGTGTGCCGGGGCGACCGCTGACGCTGCAGGTGAAGGGGGTGGGCCATTTTCCACCCAAGGGGCCTGTGCGGTCGCTGTGGGCCGGGCTGCAAAGCGAAGACGATCTGCACGAGTTGGGTGCGCTGAGAGCCCGGATTGACGGGGCGTTTGCGGCCTTGGGGCTCGCGCGTGATCCGCGCCGCTTCGTGCCGCACATCACGCTGGCCAGGCTGAGCCACGCACAGGAAGAGCACGTGGCGGAGTGGATCGTTGGCCGCTCGCTGTTCTCGGCGCCGCCGTTCGAGGTGAACCACCTAGTGTTGATGCGCAGCGTGTTGCAGCGTTCGGGTTCGGAATATGAAGTCGTCGCGCGGGTGCCGCTGCGCGAAATCCCTTGACCCAGCCCCGACCGGAGGCCCACTATGCGCCGCGCGCACGTGCAAATGCGCCTTCATGCCTAGGAGTCGCCATGCGTACCAGCCACCTCGTCATTGTCGCTAGTCTGCTGCTTGTCGGCTGCGCCCGAGCCATCACGCCCGCGCCGGCCGCTGCCACCAAAACGCCTGCGCCTGCAGCGGTCGTCGTGCCCGGCGTCGCGGCTGCGCCCGCTGCGCCCGCTGTGCCGGCTGCTGCTGCTGCTGCTGCTGCTGTCGCGCCGGCGCCCGATCCAGCCCATGTGGCCGCGGCAGCTGCGCCCGCCGATGGCGCGCCGCCTGCGCCGGCCGTCGCCTGTGGCGCCGCTGGCCATGACAAGGACGCGCCCGGGTGTCCGGGTATGCCAGCGGCGGCTGCTGTGGGGGACAACCCCGCCGCCGCGCCTGCCGCCGCTGCCGCCCCTGGCGCTTTGGTCCCCAGCGCTGTGGCCGCGAGCAAGATCGTCGGCAAGGTCTATGGCAAAGGCGTCTCCGACGTCCCCACCGTGCAGATCAGCGCGCTGCTCGCCGACGTCGAGAAGTATGTCGGCAAGCGTGTTCGGGTCGAAGGGCTGGTCAAGGACGTCTGCCCCATGCGCGGCTGCTGGTTCAACCTAGCCGGCGACAAGCCCGGGACGGATCTGCGCTTCAAGGTGCGGGACGGGGTCATGGTGTTCCCGATGAGCGCCAAGGGGCAGTTCGCGGTGGCTGAAGGTGTGGTGCGCAAGATCCCGCTCGATCTCAAGCAGACCAAGCGCTATATGGCCCACCAAGCCGAAGAGAAGGGCGAGAAGTTCGATCCAGCGACCGTGAAGGCGCCCATGACGTTGGTGCGGCTCGACGGCGTCGGCGCGGTGCTGCGCGACCAGAAGTAGGCAGGGGGGAGCTGCGCATGCACTGGCGCGCCCTGCTTCGTGCGACCCATCGTGACGTCGGTTATCTGCTCACGGCGCTGACCGTCGGCTACGCCATCAGCGGTGTGGCGGTGAATCACGTCGATGATTGGAATCCGAACTATCAGATCGCGCAGCAGGACGTCGCGGTCGGCCCGCTGCCGCATACGGCAGAGATGAGCGCGAGCCTGGGCGCCATGGAGCGCCACGTCGCGGCCGCGCTGCACCTCTCCGGCGACGAGATCAAGGGCCGGCTTCAGTCTGACATCGACGAGTTTACGGTGTTTCTGCTGAAGGGTGGTGAGGTCAAGGTCCGCATCTCGGATGGTCGCGGCCGGATGAAGCGTGTCACCCCGCGCGCGGGGCTGTTTCAGCTCAACGTCCTGCACCTCAACCATCTCAAAGGTGTGTGGACCTGGGTCGCCGACGCCTTCGCGCTGGCGCTGGCGGCGCTGGCGATCAGCGGCTTGTTCATGCTCAAAGGCCGAAAGGGCCTCAGCGGTCGTGGCAAGTGGTGGGTCGCCGCCGGACTGGTGGTGCCCGTGGCGGCGATCATCAGCTACTACGCGGCGAGCTGACTTAGCGCGTGTACTCGGCCCAGAACCAGCCGCGGACGTCGCCCGACCGGAAGCCAGTCGCCTGGTCTTTGGGGTAGAGCTGCGCGAGGCGCGTCTTCAGCGCTGGGTCCAGGTCATTGGATGGGCCGTGGCAGCTGAGACACATCGTGGCGGTGCCGATCATCTCCAGGTAGCCGCGCTTGCCGTCGCCGAGATCCACCGTCATCCGGCCGGGCACCTTGTCGAGCCGCTTGCCGGCTGCTTGCGAGACATATTTGGCCGCCCAAGCCGGCGGGGCGTTGGATGGATTGCGCAGGCGATGGCTGGTGCGACCGACCTTGATCCCCTCGACTTGCGCTCTCTTAGCGATCTCGCTGGCGTCGTGGTTGCAGGCTTCGAGCGCGGCGGCAGGCCCGCCCGCTTGCATCGCGGTCTGCAGGCGAACTTTGAGCCCGATTTTCAGGGCCTGCAGCGCGACGGCGACGCGCTCGGGTGGCGGGCCGAGGTCCACTTCGCCGCCGCCGAGGATCTTCTTGTGTTTGGGCGCCTTCACGATGACGGAGCGGTCTGAGTCGACGTCGGTCGGCTTGTTGCAGGCGCCCATCACGGCCAAGCCCGCCAGCAGCGCGACCAGCGGCGGCGCGATACCGCTCAACGGGTGCTGGGTCGGGGCGCTGCGATGCGTCGAGGAGAGGCGACGCGTCGTGGAGAGGCGAGTGAGCGTGGTCATCATATGCATCCTTGTGGCCGGTTCGCGGCGCGTGGCCGTCGCAAGATAGGCGCAAAACTGCCGAGAGTGTAGGCGCGGAGCGACGTGTGCGTGCGGGTCGCCCCAGCGCCGCGCGCAGTCCGCGGGTCTATGTTGAGGTTCGGCTAGATCGCGGGAGGATCCGATGCGCATACGCAATAGACAGGTGAGCGGCGAAGTGTCGATTCGCACGCCGCCCTGGAACCGCGCGACCAGCCGGACCCGTCAACTTCGACGCGGGTCGACGTACGCAGGTCGACGGCCCAAAGGCAGGCTGCGGCGGGGACGGGTCGCGATCGAATCGACCCCGGTGGTCGCGGCTGAGCCGGCTCAGCCCCCCGGTGACCGCGCGACCGTTGCGTCGGTGTCGACGAACGCGACCGCTGACCACCCGCGCATGCGCGCGATGTTGGTGCTGGTCGGCACGCTGACTGCGGCGTATGTGCTGTGGCAGCTCGGCTTCGCTCAGGCTCGCTGGACATGGCGAATCCTGGCCCTCAACGGCGTCTCGCTAGGCCTCGCGGTGGCGGCGTTCGCGCCCTACTGCTGGCGGATCCCGCTGTGGCTCACCTATCACCCTGTGCCTGCGCTGCAGGTGGAAGACCCGCGGCTGCCCGAGATCACGGTCGTCATCCCAGCGTTCAACGAGGGGCCGACGTTGTTTGAGAGCATCCGATCAATCCTCGGTAGCGACTATCCGGCCGCGAAGCTGCGAATCATCGTGGTGGACGACGGCAGCACCGACGACACCGCGCAGCACGCACACCGCGCAGCGCTGCTAGACCCGGCGCGCGTCTCGGTCATCGCGCAGCCCCAGAACCGCGGCAAGCGTCGCGCGTTGTATGCGGGCTTCGCGCACGTGCAGACGCCGATCTTTGTCACCGTTGACTCGGACACGGTGTTGCCGCGCGAGTCGTTGCGCGCGCTCGTCACGCCGCTGGTGTGCGACGCGCGCATTCAGGCGGTGGCTGGTCGCATCGACGTCCTCAACCGTAACGACAACCTGCTGACCCGGATGCTGGCCGTGCAGTATCGCCTCGCGTTCGACTTCATCCGCGCGGCACAGAGTCAGCTCGGGTCGGTGCTCGTCTCACCCGGAGCGTTCTCTGCGTATCGCATGGACGCCGTCCGCGGCGCGCTCGACGCCTGGGTCGGTCAGCGGTTCCTTGGCGCTTACTGTTTCAACGGTGACGACCACGCCCTCACCAATGTGGTGCTGGGGCAGGGCGGTCTGACGGTCTATCAAAGCAACGCGCCAGCGCGCACCAGCGTCCCTCGCACATTCAAGCGACTCGCGTTGATGTATCTGCGCTGGTCGCGGAGCAACATCCGCGAGAGCACGCTGTGGATGGCGTTCCTCCCAGGGTTGGCGCGCCGGCGGGACCGCTGGCCCGCGATGCTCGATGGCGTCGCGCATTTCATCCAACTACCCGCGCGCATCGCCCTCGCGCCCGTCGCGACACTGACGTTCTTGTTGAATCCGGCCCTGCTGCTGAGCGCCATCTTCTCGACGATCGTGGCCTCAGGGGTGTATGCGCTGATGTTCTTGCGCAGCGAACGCAGCTACGACGCCGCGTATACGGGACTCTACGCGGTGTTCTCGCTGTTGACGCTGTGGTGGCTGTACCCCGTCGCGCTGCTCACGGTGCGCCAGTCGCGCTGGCTGACGCGGTAGGCTCCGAGGGCCTTGGTCATCGTTTCGTCCACCACGAAAAAATCAGCGACCGAACAGCAGCA
>CALENB010000065.1 GCA_937910235.1 uncultured Myxococcales bacterium
CCGGAACGGCTCGGCGTTTTGGACCTGCTGGATGCTGCTGTTCGGTCGCTGATTCTTTCGTGGTGGACGAAACGATGACCACGGCCGGTGCTGCTCACCCACGGTCACTACGACCACCTCGACCGACCGAGCTTGCGAGCGATCGCGCGGCGGTGGCCAGCGCGCAGTCTGTGGTGCCTCGCGGGCAAGCGGCCGCCCTGCCGAGCGCGTGTCGGCGCCGGGTGGAGCTGAGCTGGTGGCGAGGCGTGGAGGTGCACGGCGTGCGAGCGCAGCTGGTCCCCGCGCAACATTGGCATCGACGGCTCGGGTTCACGAACCCCGAACGTCCCGTATTTGCGGCGCGACAGCCGGTGACGCTGCCCTGAGCCGTCGCAACGGCGCGGGCGCTGGTGGGCCGAACGGGGCATGCGCGCCGTGCGGAGCACCGGTGCCGCGACGCTGGATGATGCCTGCACCAAGCCGCCACCCAGAGCCGCCGTATCAACTTTGATTTCAACAGGCTAACTGGTGGCACGAGTCGTGCATCTCTCTGAACCGAGAGGAAGCGGAGGATCGAGATGACCACCTACAATCGACGAACGACCCCAACACCCACCGGCGCGGGCGCCCGACTGTTCCGAGCGCTGAGCGCATGTGCGTCGACCGGCTCGCGTCGACGCACAAGCGTCAGCAAGCTCCCGCCAGCCGTCACGCTCTGCGCGGCGCTCGCGCTGCTGGGCGGCTGCGGCGCGCAGTTCGCTGCGCCTGGCCGCGGCGACCTTGGTTTCACGGCCTCAAAGGTCAAAGACGGCGACATCGAGTTGACCGCGACCGGGCTGCCGACCGGTACGTGGCAGGGGGACCTGCGGGTCGGTCTCTCGGACAACCAAGCCGTGGAGGTCAGCGTGCTGGGTCACGATTGGCCCGGTGAGCGCTACGGATTCGCTTTGGGTGGCGTCGGCTACCGCCACTGGTTGCTGCGCGGCGACTCGCCTGTGCACCTGAGCGTCGGCGGCGGACTCGCAGCGGGCGTCGGCGGCTGGAACAACCACATGGATGACACCGTCGCCCACTACACCCCAGCCGGCGCCCTCTGGCTCGATGTCGGCGTCAGCGCGCCCCTCACGCCCTGGTTGACCGCCTTTGTAGGTGCGCGCGCCCAGGGCAGCGCCGCGTTCACGGACGATGAGGCCACCGAGCCACCCAGCACGCTGTGGTTGCAGGCCGGTGGCGGTCTGCGGGCCGACGTTGGCCCCGCGTTCATGAACTTGGCCTACCAGGTCGTACGCTACGACAACGCGCTCGACGCCGACGGCTTTCACAGCTTCGAGGTCGGCGTCGGCTGGCGATTCTAGGGCCGCGGCGCTACAACGATCACAGAGACCGCGCCGCCGCATGGTTTCGGCGGGAGCTGTGAACGTTGCACACGAAGACCGCCGAAACCGATACGAGACTGGGTTCGCGCGTCGCCAACTGGCTGCGATCGCCCCACCTGCCCTGGCATCTCGCGCTGCTCAGCGCGGTGCTGACGCTGCCCGCCCTGTGGGTCGGCTGGCATGTGGACGACTGGTTTCACCAAGCCCTGCTGCGCGGCGTCCACCTCCCCGCTCAGACGGGCGACCGGTGGGCGGGCCTGTTCGACTTCATGGGTGGTGACGCGACCCGCGCAGCCTACATGCGCGACGGCGGCTTTGTGCCTTGGTGGCTGCCAGACGGATTCCAAGTGCGCTTTTTTCGGCCCGTGACGGTGGCGACGCACGTGCTCGACCACCTGCTGATGCCCACCTCAGCGGTGTTCGCCCACGCGCACAGCATCGCCTGGTCTGCCGCCCTCGTCGCGCTCGTGACCCTGCTCTACCGCCGGTTTCACGGCCTCTCCGCGGTGGCAGGCCTCGCCGCGCTGGCCTACACGGTGGATGAATCGCGCGGCGTCCCAGTCGGCTGGATCGCCAACCGCAGCGCCCTGGTGGCCGTCTTCTTCGGCGTGGCGACGCTGCTCGCGCACGACCGCTGGCGCCGGGACGGTTGGACGCCCGGCAGGTGGCTTGGGCCGCTGCTCTTCGCCCTGGCCCTGCTCTCCGCCGAGGCCGGGCTCGCCACCGCGGCCTACCTGTTTGGCCACGCCTTGTTCCTGGACACCGGCACGCGGACCCGCCGCTTGGCCCGCCTGCTCCCCTTCGCGGCGCTGGTTGTGGCCTGGCGGCTCGGCTACAACGCCGCGGGGTTCGGCGCCTCGGGCTCTGGCCTCTATATCGACCCGGTCGTGCACCCCTTGCGGTTCGCGGTCGCCACGGGTAGCCGACTGCCCCTGCTGCTGGCGGCGCAGTGGACCTCGCTGCCCAGCATGGTGGCCTCGTTCATGCCGCCGCTGATCGCCGGGTTGATGGTGACGGGCGCCGTCGCCGTGTTGATCGGGGTGGCCTGGCTGCTGCGGCCCCTCCTGCGCACGTCGGCCACCGCCCGCATGTGGACCACCGGCATGGTCCTGGCTGCGATCCCGATCTGCGCCACGTTTCCGGCGAATCGGTTGCTTGGCTTCGTGGCCCTGGGCGGGTCGGCCCTGCTCGCGGAGCTGGCGCAGCACTACGGCGGCCCTGGCCTCGCGTGGCTGCGTTCGGAAGCAGCACGACGCGTGGACGCGGTCGAACCAAGCGCACCAACACGCAGCTGGGCCGGACGCGCCGTGGCCGCGCTGGTCTTCATCCCGCTGGTGACTGGTCTGGTAGCGCTGCCAGCCGGCACCTACGCCATCACGGGCCTCGACGCCCTGCTCTTCGGTCCGTGCGACAGGGCCATCAGCCGCGACCCCACCATCGCCGACAAGACCGTGGTGTTCGTCAACTCCAACGCCCTCTGCGTCGGCTATATGCCGGTCGCTCGCATCGTGCAGGGTGTGCCTGCTCCGCGCCGTGTGCGTCTGCTCGCGTCGGCGATCTACGAGGTTCATGTGACCGGGGTGGACGCACACAGCCTGCAAATCCGGGCGATTGGCGGCTATCACAGCCACCCGGCCGACCAGCTCATGCGCAGCTACGACGACCCGCTGCCCATCGGCGCGACGATCTCAGTCGCCGGGATGCAGGTCGAGGTGCAAGGGCACACGGCCAGCGGCCTCGTCGACACGGTGCTGGTCCGGTTCGACAAGGCCCTGGACGATCCCAGCCTAGTGTGGGTAGCGACGCGAGACCTCGTGGGCAGCCCATTTCGG
This sequence comes from uncultured Myxococcales bacterium, assembly GCA_937910235.1. Classification (GTDB taxonomy): domain Bacteria; phylum Myxococcota_A; class UBA9042; order UBA9042; family UBA9042; genus UBA9042. The sequence continues at coordinate 3,188 of CALENB010000065.1, forward strand.
CCGCCACGCCCGGGTCAGACCGTCATCTTGCCGGCGGCGTTCTAAGCGGCGCACCGAGCCGCACAGCGCGTCGTGGACGTCGGGCTGTCGCCCCGTAAATCCGGGCGATTAGTTCTTGATGGCCTTGCCGTTCTTGAACTTCCATTTCTGGCCGTCGACCAACTTCTTGACCGGAAACGTCACGCTGCCGCCGACGATGTCACAGCTCTTGTTGGACGAGTGGAACGTGTAGCTCGCCGTCGTCGAGCCGCGCACGTCGATGCTCTTGCTGCTGCCGCTGCACTTGAGCTTGATGGTGTGGGTCTTCGAGTCGTTGTTGTAGACCCGGATCGTACCCGCGTAGGCCGTGGCCGAGGCGAAGATGAGCACGAGCGCGGTGAGCAGAGTGAGCTTTTTCATGACGGAACCTCAGCGTAAATGGGTGGAGCGCGACGATGGCACCGCTGCGGCCGAGCGCGCAAGCTGCAGCCAACACAACACAGCTGAAGCGGTTCCGCTAGACCTCGATGTCGCCGATCGACTCGTCCACATACGACTGCTTCGAGCCGAACTCCGACAGCTCCAACCCCATCGCGCGCGCCATCGTCAGCAGCACCTTGCTGGCGTTTTCGCTGGACGGGGAACGGTAGTGGATGTCCGTCTTGAGCTTGCCGCCGCACGACCCGGCCAGCAGCACCGGCATGTCTTCTGGGCTGTGGGTCTTGCCGAGCGAGACGCCGGTGGTGCCGAACACCAAGCAGCTGTCGAGCAAGCGGCCGTCGCCCTCCTCCACGTTCGCCAGCGCTGTGACAAGATCGGCGTAGGCCTGGACGCACTGAATCGTGATCTTGTTGACCTCGGGCTGGTCCCCCGGCTCGTTGTGCGTGAGCTGGTGATGCCCCTGCGTCGCGCCCGGAAACAGGCGGTTGTTGACGGGCCGGGTGAAGGTGTTGCTGAACACGCGGGTCTGGTCGCACGCCAGGGCCATCGCGATCGTCTCCGCCATCACGCTGTTTTTCTCGAAGAGCTGCGGCCGACCGTTGATGTTCGGGTAGTCGAGCGCCGGCTTGGTCGGCATCGCGCAGGCCTTCAGGATCGGTGGGTCCTCCTCCAGCTTGGCGAGGCGCCGCTCGATGCTGCGAATCCCCTCAAAATGCGCGTCCAGTCTGTGGGAATCGGCCGCGCCGACCTGGCTGCGCAGCGTCTTGGTGTCGGCCAGCACCGCGTCGAGCACGCTGCGCCGCAGACCGAGGGTCGGGTCGAGCTTGGGCTCATCACCCGGCAGCTGAAACGAGCCACCGAAGATGCGCTCAAAGAGCTTGAAGGGGTTCTCCTCCGGCGGCGCGACGCTGTTGGGACCGGCGTGGCTCATCCCGGTGCCCGACGCGATACCGTACTCGATGGACGAAAACCGCGTCTCTTCGCCGATTTTCTGGGCGATCAGCTGGTCGATGGTCGGGCCGCCGAAGGTGTGGTTGCCGTGAATCTTGAGCCAAGGGTGACCGCTGAGCATCGCCGACGCCGTGGCGAGGTGCGGCTCGGTGTTGGGCACGTAGATCCGTGTGCCGGTGACGACGGTGAGGTCCTTCTTCAGCTTGGCCAGCGGCGCGAGCTGCTCTGAGAGCTGCCACGCGTCCCCGATCCCCTCCGCCTTGGGCACCCACCGCGTCGGGATGTTGCCGTTGCCCCAGAAAAACAGCCCGAATCGACGTGGAAAACCAGACGCGGCGCCGTCTGCGTAGGCCGTGCCCGTCGTGTTCATGAAGAGCTCAAGCGGCGGCAGACCGATGCTCACAAAAGCGCCGCCAAGCAGGCCTTTCAGCAGCGTGCGGCGGCTCAGGTAGACCCGCGTGACGCGGCGATCGGCCTTGGTTCTGGTGGTGGGCGCGTCACTCATGGGTTCACCTCCGGCTCCGTCATTTGGATGGGCCCGACGCGCCGAAACACCTCGCTGATCGCGATGGCCCGCATCAGCGGCTTGATGCGGCTGCCGTTGGCGACAAAATCGTCGGTGAGCTTTGTCAGCACACCCTCCTCGCCGTCGGTGTAGTGGTGCGCCATCGCGAAGGAGAACAGCTTCTCCGGCACGCAGCGATGGAAGCGTTTGCTGTTGGCGATGACCTGCGTCAGCTCACGAAATCCGCCGAATGTCTCGCCTTCTAGCTCACCGGTCGCGTCGATCGCCGCGCCGTCGTCCGTCGCCCGCCAGCGCCCGATGCCGTCGAGGTTCTCCATGCCAAAGCCGATCGGGTCGGTGAAGCTGTGGCACCCCTTGCACTCCGGCACGCTCATGTGGAGCTCGAGCCGCTCACGCATCGTGCGCGCGGTTGGATCGACCGCCGGCAGCATCGTGTTGACCCCCGCGGGCGGCGCCGGGACCGACTGACACAGCAAGGCCTCCCGCACAAAGATGCCGCGCAGCGTCGCCGATGTGCTGACGGGGTGCGCGTTCAGCGCGAGGAAGCTCACCTGGCCCAAGAACCCTTGTCGCTCGCCACCTGCAGGCAACGTCACCTCGCCAAATCCTTCGTCGACGGGCGCCTTGATGTTGTAGATCGCAGCGAGCCGCCGCGTCACAGATGTTGTCCGAGCGGTCAGAAAACTTGCGATGCTGGCGTCCTGCTTCAGCACCACCGACGTCGCCAATCGCAAGGTCTCCTCTCGCGCAGCGCGGCCCAAATCGGCGCTGAAATGCTTGTAAATCGTGGGATCTTTGCCCAGGTCGTCGAGGTCGCCGAGGTGCAGCCACTCGCCGAAGAACGCGCGCACGGCCCGCTCCAGCTTGGCGTCGGCGAGCATGCGATCTACGTGCGCAGCGACCTGCTGGGTCGTCGCCAGCGCGCCGTTCGTGGCCGCGTCGAGCAGGAGCGCGTCGGGCGGGCCGTTCCAGAGGAAATACGACAGCCGGCTGGCGAACTCGACTTGGGTGAGGGCGCGCTTGCCGTCGTCCGCCGCGCCGCCTAGCTCGACGCGGTACAGAAAATGCGGCGACTGCAGCAGCGCGGCGAGGCTGTACTCGATCGCGGCATCGAAGGACTTCAGCGTGGTCGCGGCCTTGGTCCCGATGGCCACCAGGCGCGCGAGCTCGGCCTTGGTGAGCGGTCGGCGCCAGATGAGCCGGCCACGCAGGGTCAGAAACTGGGTCAGGCAGGCGACGTCAACGGCGCCGTTGGGCACACAGGGCAGCAGACCGGCGAGCCGCTGCTTGTCGGCGACCAGCTGCCCGGCGAGGCTGCGGGCAGCCGCCTCGTATTGCTCGACGCCGCGCTTGGACACGGTGCTGATCGACGCCCCGACGCTGAGCAGGCCCTCGACGGCGAGGTCGGGTTCGAGGTTGCTCGGCAGCGTCAGCCCGGCGCCGAGCAGATCGACGATAGACGCCTCGTATTGCGCCTGCGTCAGCCGCTTGAGCACCGGTGGGGCGGGGTCAAGGGCGGCGTAGACCTTCGTGGTCGGTTCTTCGCCGCAACCGACCAGCACGAGGCACGCGCCGAGCGCTGTGAGGCGGAGATTCCGGGCGTGCAGCGCGGGTAGCCTGCTCATTGGTCGGCGTCCTTGTGCTTGAAGGTCACCGTCGCGGAGACCGGGGATGTGCCAGCCAGGATACCGACGACGGTGGCGGACGCGTCGGCGAGCACGTGGCGGCGACCGAAGGCGAGGGCGTAGGTGCGCACCACTGAGAAACCAAGGTCTTTGTCGAGCGTACCGCAGCTGCCGAGCGCGAAGCTCTGGTGGCAGGCGCCAGCCACGTCGATCCAGGTCATGGCGACGCCGGACGTGCTGGCGAACTGGGTGTCGGCGCCGACCGGGTCTTTGCCGCCGCTCATCGACAGCATCGGGATCTTGACGCTGGTGGGGCCGGTCGCGCCGAACATCTGGCGGTCGATGCTGCCGGCCATGGGGATCGACGCGACGACGCGGGGGTCTCGTAGCCCCTTTTTGTAGACCGCCAGCTCAGCGGCGGTGCAGACGCCGGAGGGCATCGGCGAGCTGGTCGTCTTGCAGCCGGCTTCGATGGCCGCCATGTCAAACGTCGCGCCGGCGACCGCCCAGCAGGTGTGCACACCAAAGCTGTGGCCGCTCATGAGCACCTTCTCCGTGCGCGCCAAGCCATACATCGGGTCGCTCTTGTCGAGGTTCTCCAGCGCATCCAGCGCCGCGCTGATGTCGGTGGCGCGCACGTAGAACAGCCACGACGCTTTGGGCGGCTTGAAGTCGGCGAGCAGGTTGCCGACGTGGTCTGGCGCGATGGCGACCCAGCCGTGGGAGGCGAACGCCCGCATCAAGAACGCGCTGGTGCCGCCGAAGCCTTGGTGGCCGTGGCTGTAGGTATGCACGGGATACCCTGTGGCGTCGACGGGCGGGGCGAGCGGCGCGTCGATGAACGACTCGGGGTCCAGAAAGAGGCCGCCGTAGAGCGGGTTGTCGCCCTTCGCCTCGGTGGCCGGATACCACATATGGAGCTTGATGGTGCGTTTGCCCAGGCCGCCAGGCGCGTTGTAGGTGTGGTCCCAGGCGCGGTAACCGACGGCGTGCGGGCCGAGCTTCGAGACGTCGAATGTCAGCGTTTTGGAGGTGGGACCGGCGTCCGCGGTGGCGGCGTCGGTCGCGGTGGTGTCCGACGACGTCGCGGTGGTGTCCGACGACGTCGCGTCTACACCGCTGGTGGCAGGCGACGCGGACTCAGCGCCACAGGTGGCGAGGCCGACGGACAGCGCCGCGAAGCCTAAGAACCGGGCGCCGAAGCTTAGAAACCGGGCGAATCGCGCAGGTGCGGGGATCGGCATGGGTGGCGGCTCCGAAGGCTGCGATGCGGGCAGCGGTGGCGGGACTGCGGTGGCGGGACTGCGGTGGGGGACGGCGAGGCGGCCCCACCATAGGCGCGCCGCTGCGCTCACGGCAAGGAACAAATGCGCTGCGATGTCCCGTGCTAACGGCGGCTCATGCGACTCAGCTACCGCGGCGGCGCCAGGCTCCGCGTCCACACGGGCAGGCCATCGCGGCGGCAGACGCGCTCCCGACGCGACAACTCAAGCGCTCGTGGCGGTACGGGCACAGGTCGCCACTCGGCAAAACAGGCGCCCATCCACGTGTCGAGGCCTTCCACGTCGGTCATCAGCAACAGCACGCCATCCGGCTTCAACACCCGGGCGACATCGGCGACAAACGCGTCGGTCACGAGCAGGTGATGGCCTTTGACCACGGGGGTGGGAAACAGGATGTCGACCCGGTCCACGCTGTCGTCCGGCAGCAGCGCGGCAAACAACGTGCGCGCGTCGAGCCGCAGCGGCAGGCAGTTGGGTAGATGCGCCTCCGCGTGCCCGCGCACAGCCTCGACCCGATGGCGGCGCAGCTCCACGCCCAACCAGCGCCACGAGGGAAAGGTGCGCGCGTTGTCGAGCAGGGTGATGCCGTGGTCGAACCCAACCTCGACGGCGACGGGCGAGCCAGGCGCTACAAAGGCCAGAATCTCGGCTCGCAGCGCGGCGTGGCGGGGCTGGTCGTAGAGCAGGCTGCCGCCCAGGGCGCCAGGTACGCGGCCAGGGTGGGCGTCGCGTGGGGTGGGTGCGGGAGCGGTCCAGTTGTCGCGGTCAATCGCCATGGCGGCAAGGTGCGGCTGGCGACGACGGATGTCCAGGTGGCGGGTGCCGGGGGAGGATGCCGGGGTCAGCTCAAGTGCCGCCGCAGAGCGTAGAAGTGCTCCAGAAGGGGAGCGCCAACGCGCCCATCGGCTTGCCAGGCGCCCTCTCCAGCCGGATCACAGGTGCGGCTGAACCGACGTCCTGTCTTCGCGAGCCGCGAGGCGCACCCGACGCCGTCGGCGGCGATGAGCGCCGCGGCGATGAGCCACAAATTGGCACGCGCGGCGTGGTCGTGGTCCGCACGTCGCAGGCATTCTCCGGACTACAAGAACGCCAAACACCGCGCCTTCGGCCAACCTGGAGTCCCACATGATTGACACCGAACAACCACTCGCCAAGCTCCCGGGACAGGCCAACGAGGACGCCGGGCTCATCGACGAGACCGTCACGGAGCTCAACGCCGCCGTTGACCGCGGTGGCCTCACAACGATGCGTGAGCTGGCGCGAATCGTGCTCGACAAGATGTTCCGCGACGACGCCGGCGCGTTCCTGCTCTCCGAGGGCAGCCACGCCTCCTACCTCGCGCTCGCTCGGCACCCCGACTTGCGCGTCAGCAAGACCGGGATTTGGTATGCCATCGCCATCGACGCCCTGTTGCGTGAGCTCGGCGACGTTGACGACCGGCTTACGCTGACTCACCTCAAGCGCCTAGTCCATGTGCCGGACCCCACGCGCCGACGCGACCTGGCCGCACAAGTGGACACCGAAGGTTGGTCGGTCATGGCGCTCGAAGCCGAGATCGCGCGCAGCCAGCCGGCTCGGTCGGCGAACGCGCCCCGAATCGGCCGACCACCCTTGCCGCCACAGGTCAAGCGCTTCACCAAGGTCGAGCGCGCGGTACAGACGCTGCGCGAGGCTGCGCCTGACGATGTGGACCTCGACAAATCCGTAGCTCGCGAACTCCTCGACCGCGGTGAAGCCGCGCAACAGGCGCTCGCGCAGTGGATCCAGACGCTGCGCTCGCGGGTTGATGGGTAGGTCCGAATGCGGAGTTCCCGCGCGGGAACTCCTACGATGACCTGCTAGCCCCCGACGTCGCCGCTGACTTGCTCGCACAGGGTGAAGCGACGCAGCGAACACTGACGGCATGGCCTGATGCGCTCCGCGTCCAGATTCAGGTGGTCCGCGGCGAGTTGCGTTCTCACGTGGGAACGCGGCCCACCCGACGATTTTGTCTTCGGCCAGCGTCGTACCAAAGGAGGCGCACGCACGTTCCCTCCCTTGGGGGCGACGTGGTTCTTGGCGCGTACAAACGCAGGCAGCCCGAAAATACGGGCTTGTGGCAGGCGGTGCAGCGGCACTGGCTGCCCTTTCTGCACGAGTCGAGCGACCGTGGCGCGCCACCGCCGAAGTTTGTGCAGCGCGGCTTTCAGAAGTACCTAACGTGTGGAATTTTGGCGCATGGTTTTGCGCGCGTCCGATGCACTTCCTGCGGAGATGACCGCCTCGTAGCCCTCAGCTGTAAGGTTCGTGGACTGTGTCCGTCATGCG
>CALENB010000066.1 GCA_937910235.1 uncultured Myxococcales bacterium
CCTCAGCGCGCTGCAGAGCGTGCAGATCTTCGCGCCGCTGTCGAACGACGAGCGCGATGAGCTGGCCGACGCGCTGATCCACGCGCCGTTCGCCCGCGGCGAGGTCATCACGCGCCAGGGGCAGCGAGCGCACTGGCTGTATTGTGTGCTCGACGGCGACGTCAGCGTGCGGGTCGCGGTTGACGGCCTTGAGAGCGAGGTTGCCGTGCTTGGGCCAGGCGAGGTCTTCGGCGAGATGTCGCTGCTCACCGGCGAGCCCAGGGCCGCCAGCGCGGTCGCTATCACCGACGTCGAGTGTTGGCGGCTGGAGAAGGAAGCGTTCCAAGAGATCCTACGCCGAAAGCCCGAGTTTGCGGGCCCGATCGCCGATCTGCTAGCCGAGCGGCGCGTCGGCCTACTCGCGGCCCGGGAGAAGCTGGACGACCGGACACGCGGCCATCGCCTGAAGCAGGAGCAAACCGATGTTCTGGCGCGGATGCGGCGCTTTCTCGGCCTGCCGGCCTGAACCGAGCTGTACATGTCCACCATGAGCAAAAGCGTCCGCGGCCGCACCATCGCGCTGCTTACAGCGATCGCGTTGGCGGCAGGGCTGTGGCTATTCGCTGTGGGGCGGATGTTTCCGGCTGAGCACATCGGCGGGATGCAGGTCGTGGAGACCTCCGCCGGACCCAGGTTATTCGTGAACGAAGCTGTGTCGCATCTGTCGACGGACGCCACAGTCGACACGTCCTACACGTCACGCTTAGCCGTCTATGACGTCGAGACGGGCGCGCGCGTCGGCCGCCACATCGTCGCCTGGATGCGGCGCGGCTATCGGTCGGTGACCCTGATCGGACGCGCCCAGGCGCAGGTGACGACGGAGGCAGGGAAGCAGGCCGCGCCACCGCCGCAGCGCGTCGCGGAGGCTGCGACGGCAAGAGCAGCGGGCAAGGACAGGGACGCGATGTGGGCCTTCTCCGACGCGAGCGGGTTGCAGCTGCGTTCGAGCGTCGACGGCGCCGTCCTTCGAGACAGCGCGCAGCTGCTGAACGACGCGCAGCGCGCCGGATTGCTGCGGTCCGGCAAGCTTGAGGATCGGGTGGCGTGGCTGCCGGAGACACGGACGGTGCTGCGCACGCTCAACACGGGCGGCTACGTCGCGATTAGCGCTACAACGCCGAAAGCGCGGGCCTACAGCGGACCAGCCCCGACGCCAGCACACCGATCGTGGCTCGCCGCGGCGAAGTTGGGCTCGCTGCCAGGGCACACCACGGTTGTTCGGCTGGGTGCAAAGCGCCTCGCCAGACTCGATCATACCGACGGCGACCCAGCGCACAGCGGTCGGCTCAGAGACACCGCGGCTCGCCAGCCAGCGAGCGGGACGGCGTTTCTACGCCCCTTCTTCGTGGTCTCCACGAGCGAGAACCCTATCGTCTGGCCGGCACCAGATAGCATGATGGTCATGCATTCCAAGACGTTGGAAGACCGCTCCGATCGGCGTCTATCGCGCGTTCGCCTCGACACGGGGGCGCCGATGTGGACGGTGGACCTCGGCGGGCAAGCGCGGCTGTTGTTGGCTCGACGGACGGGCCGACTGCTTGCGCTGGTAGCCCGGATCGACGGTGACGTAGTGCTGCTTGTCATCGACGAGACGACCGGAAAGCTGCGCCACCGCACAGCGCTCGACTGAACGGGTCGCGGCCGAAGTCAGTGCCCGAGCTAAGTGTTCGAACTGCGTGTCTGGCACGTCAAAGGAACAATTCGATGCATGTCGAAGTCTTTCACATGACCCGAATCGTCCACAAGTTTACTGACCCACGACCGACCAACGGTTAGATGCTAAAATCCGGTCATGTCCCGAGAGCGGGGCGGGCTACAAAACCAACCCTGCCCGGTTAGCCATGCCGAAGTCGGCGAGCCCCGGTCGGGAAACTGGGGTGAAGCTCGATATTTGCAGCGTGAGAATGTCGGCGATGCTCAACGGCGCGGCCGCCAGACCCGCAGCCACCGCTGGTGTCCGATGCACGACGCTGCCATCGGCGAGCTTGAGTTGTAGGCCCCGGTTCGTGTGATGAAAGTTGTAGCACAGCATCACCCACCAACTCACCGCGGTGTGAACCACCAGATCCTTGGAGAACTCATAGGTTTTGCGTCGCTTGCGGGCGTTGTACGTTCGGTCGGTACCGTTCTGTCGCTCCACGAAGGCCGTGTTGATCTTGCCACTGCTCGGAGAGCTGACGAGCGCGGCGTTGAGGTCGAACTCGGTGCCATGAACCAGCTTGCGCTCGGTGGCGGCGACCTTGCCCTTCCGGTAGGTCTTGTTGACGGTGGCGCACGCCGTACCGGCAGGCCATCGCTTGTGTGGCTTGCGAGGGCGACCGGGTTTACCCGTCCTCGGCGGCACAACCGTCTCGCCGTACTGCTGCCTCGCCGTACTGCTGCATGAGCACGCTTGCGTAGGCCGAGCAGTCGTCTGTCGTGGTCAAGACGGGGGGGAACCTCCGCTGCGAGCAGCGAAGTCGGCGACGATCTTCTCGAGGTTGTCTTGTGTGAGTTTACCCACCACCAGCGACACCACCATGCGGCTGTCGACGTCCAGGGCCGTATGGTCCCACTGGTCGCCCCGGTCACCAGTGATGGGGGCATCGTCGGCGGGGTCCAACGGGTCGCAGTTCTTCTGTTTGCAGCCGACGAACGGCCACTTCTCATCGAGTTGGGCCTCTTTGATGCTTAGATCACGCACGCGCTGGTCGCGCACGACTTTAGCGTGTAGGCCCAACCGCATCGCGATCGCCGTGACCCCGCACTTGCTGGCGCCAGTGAGCCGAGCCGTCTTGCGGATCCCACGCCCTTCCTTAGGGCACGCCGCCACCGCCTCGATCCGGCTGGGCTCCATGGTCGTGTTGAATAATGCCGTGCCCTTGCGCTCGGAGAACTCAGTCCGGCAGGTCGAGCAGCGCAAAACGCGCCATCGACCGCCGCCCTTACCGGTGCGAACCGAGAGGTTACCCTTGTTTTGTTTGCCGACATCGGCGCAGTCAGCGTTGACGCAGCACAACTGCGCCAACGGTAGTTGCAGTGCTCCTAGTCCCTCGTCCGGTGCCGTTATTTTGCCTGTTATCTGGAGTCTCCTCGCGCGTCGTGCGAGGTGCAGCTTCGAGCTGATCGGCATCGGTCAAGAATGCGCCCCATTCTCCGGACACCACCGACGAGCGGGAGTGCGTGTCTATCCATACCACGCAGAATGAAGGTGTGAGTCTGGTGTTACAAAGTGAAAACCCGGACTACAATCCCTCATCAACGCTCCGGCTCATAAGCCCCGCTTCTTCTTCACCGAGGCCGGAAGTCCGGCCTCATAGTTGGCGATAAAGGTGTCCACCGGTGTGCAGCGTATCGTCTCTGCGATGACGTCAAAGGGGATGTCCTGCGTCTTCTTGATCCGCACACAGCCCTTGCCCATGTCGAGTGTACGACCGCCCGCCGTCCATCCCTCGACGAAGCGCTGCTGCACCGCCTCGTCGACGTAGAGGCAGAAGAGATACAGGCCGATGTGTCGTTTCTGCGATCCGATATGAACGAAAGGCAGCGGCTCCGACGGCTTGCAGTGATAGCCATGGGGATAGCGGCTATGGGGCACGAAGTAACCGATCATGCCGTATTGCATGCCCTCTTCGTAACCTGCTGGCAGGGCGCCCGCGACCGCGTCACGAATTGCGCGCACACGGGCGCGGCGGTTGTCTTTGGGGTCGTCCGGCAGCGCGTCCAGGTAAGCCTGAACCTCAGGGCTGGGGGCGGTGATGGTGGTCATCGTGGCCTCCTGGGTGAGTGGTTGGGTGGAGTGAGGTAGGGCGCATCAGGGCGACCGCGCAAGCGCGAACCGGGCCCGGGGCAAAACCGCTGAGCGTCTCCCGCAGCGACGTCAGCATCGTGCAGGCGAGGGAGAGACGCTCGGCCGAACCGCCTGCCACGGCGATGACGGCGCGATAGCTGTTGGCCTGGCCAAGCACCGCGCGTCCCAAAATGATCTGTTTGTGCCGAGCTTGCCCACGCACCGAGCGCAGCAGGTTGGATTGCGACCCGTCTTCGGTGAAGGCGTCGATGTGCACCTCCCACGCATACGTCCCCGGCGGCGCTGGCGCAAACACCAAGCGCGCCCGCGTCTCATGGCCACCCAAGCGAACGCCACCGCCGGCGTGACCTAGTGATCGGCCGCTCGGCAACGCCGTCACATGCACCCGGCCGCGCAGGTAGCGCAGGGTGGCGGTCTTCACCCCCGGCAAGCCCAGCGCGCGTAGGTCGAGGCCGGGATTCCGGGCTTTGAGCGCGGCCTCGATGGCCACCTGCGCGGTGGCGGCCTCGATCCAGAGGGGTGCCGGTGGGGCGTCATGGAGCGTGAACGTGGCCAGCTGCGGGTTGTGAGCCACGGCGGTCGTCGGCCCGAGCAGCGCGGCGGTCATGGCCACCAGCCCGGAAATCATGGCGCGCTGCGCGGCAGGCATGGCAACCGGCGCTACCCGCATCATCGGCCGCGCAGACGGCGCCAGCACGGCTACTTGCTCGCGTAGGAGAAGGCCTTGTCCACAGACGCGCCTTTGACGCAGCCCGGCATGTTCGGCGCCTCGGTCTCCAGCGCGTGGTAGTGGTAGACGCCGCCGGGGTACGCCGCCGTCACCGCCTTGTGGCCGCCGCAGCTGTCCAGATCACTAGGCACCTTGCCGTCGGCGCCGTGTGGCCCGTAGACGGGGTAGCCATCCTTGGCGATCCCGACCAACGCGCTAGGCGCCTGGGTGACGTTGGTGCAGGTGACTTCGGTGATTTTATAGGCGGCGAGGACCAGGTTCATGGACTCAGCGACGAAGTGCCAATGGTAGTAGCCTGAAGGATCGGGGTGCCCACCGCAGGGGTCGAGCGCTGGGATCGCGCCGCCGGGCCCCATGCCGGAGACGACGGAGGGTGGGTCGCCGTTCATCGGTACGCCGTCGAGGGAGACGCCGAAGAGCTCGACGGTGCCGATCTCGTTGACGGCCGTCAGGTCGCGCGGCTTTTTGGGGATCAGAAACGTCAGCTCCAGCTTATCGTCGAAGGTCGCGGTGAGGCAGTAGCCCTTGCCGGCCTCGGGTTTCTGCGACATGTCGCCGGGATCTTGGCCGCGGATGTTGCCTTTATCATCGATGACGTCGTAGCCGTCGGCCTCCATGGCCTCAAAGAGCGACTTCTTCATCACCTGAAAGCCCGGGTTGGTCTTGCCATCGTAGACGCCCAGGCCGCCGACGTCGTTGACCGTGGCGGGGCAGAATGGGCCGTAGGGCACCGGGTTGGCGGCGAACTTGAGCTGGTAGCAGGTGGTCTTGTCGCCGTTGTCGAGGGTGCAGTCGACCTCGGCCGAGCCGAGCAGGCGTCCAGACTTGAAGAGGGCGGTGATGGCGGGCGTGGTACTTCCGCCGTCCGATGCGGCGCTATCGGAGGTCGTGTCGCTGCTGGCCGAGGAATCGGCGCTATTCGCGGTGGGTTCGTCGTTGCCGCAGCCGGCGAGCCCTGCTCCAAGTAGCGAGATGATGAGGAGGCTGATGAGAAGGCTGACGGGCGCGTGTAGCGTTTGCATGAGAGCTCCATGGGTTCACGGTGGGGAGGCTAGTCGTCGACATCTCAGTGGGCAAGCCCATGGGAAAGCCTAGGCAGTGATCTGCGTGCTGGGCCGCGCAAGGGCCCTTGAACGCGATGAACGGCGAAGTTGCGCGTTATCGCGAAGCTGTCGAAAGATGTGAGATCTTAGTTTATTTGACATGATCGGAAGGTACCGACTGTTGCATATGAAATAACCTGTTTGTCTGTCGTCCTTCGGGCCTTGGTCATCGTTTCGTCCACCACGAAAAAATCAGCGACCGAACAGCAGGCGAAGGCGGGCGCCGCAATGATAGCGTCGGGTTTCAACCCGTCGTCGTCTC